>NZ_DFUB01000001.1:0-176764 GCF_002379575.1 Flavobacterium sp. UBA4197 | reverse complement strand
ACTATTTCTAAACTATTTTTTAAAAAAATCAGGGTAACAAATTTAAACATTTAAAAATCAAAACATTAGTTTTTTAGATTTATTTTTTCAACAATTGCCTTTAGTCAAAAACAACACTAAAACCATACTCTGTAAAAACGAAACAGTCTGTATAAAACAACATCGCCCTGCAAATGCAGGGCGATGTTGTTTTTATGATACCTTATATTATACCTATAGAGCCGTTAAATATCCTACCTATATATATAAGGTGTTTTTAATTTTCCAGTTCTTCTTTTACCTTCTCCAGTCGCAGCTGTTTGGATTTTTCGGCTTTGATTCTCCATGTGGCCGCCAATTCCGCTAAATCCATTGCTTTTGCCGGGTCCTGTTTTTGGAGTTTACCACTTTTGAATGCTTTGATCAGGATACTTTCAATATAAAAATCTTCCAATTCATTAAAAGGATCGTATTCTTTTTTCAGATTGATATCAAATAAACGGGCTGTATTATTCGACCAGAAGGCTTTCCATCCGCTTTTAAGTTCTTTGATCAGACCAAAAGTTGTCTGCCCGGTTTGACGGTGGATTAATTTTACCAGAATCTGCCCGTCTTTACGGGAGAATTTTTTCAAACGGTCTTCAAATTCATTCTGAAGATAATTTTCAACAATCTTAAAATATTTCTTCTTCTCTCTGTCGGAAGAAAGTTTTGCCATATTCACATTCAGCATCGTTAAGTTTTCTGCTGCCGCTTTTGCATAGGGATATACTTTTAAAACACGACGCTCTAAAATCCGTAGTTTTTTCTGTTCTTCCAGATAGGCCGTATTTTTTCCGATTATTACTTCATCTATATGCACTAAATAGCTAACGGATGTATCATTTACGGTATTGTTATTTTCTGTTTTCAGCGAGTCTTTAGTGACTACCTGTCCAAAAAATACCAAAGGCGTAAAAATAGCTCCTGCAAGAAAAAATAAGCGCTTCATATAAAACAAATTAATGCGTAAAATTAGACAATATTCTGAGCAACTCTAATGCCAAATTCATATTTTAGCAAAAAAATATTTTATGGCAACAAAATCAATATTAACAAAATCGTCCCTATCCTTTTTAGAAAAATACCTTAATAATGCCTCTCCTACCGGTTATGAAGAAAGCGGGCAGAAAATATGGATGGATTATTTAAAGCCTTATGTAGATACTTTTATTACGGATACTTACGGAACAGCCGTAGGGGTTATCAATCCGGATGCTCCTTATAAAGTTGTTATTGAAGGACATGCCGATGAAATTTCATGGTATGTTAATTATATTACCGACAATGGTTTAATTTATGTTATCCGCAATGGTGGAAGTGATCACATGATTGCACCTTCAAAACGCGTTCATATCCACACAAAAAAAGGAATCGTTAAAGGTGTTTTCGGATGGCCGGCCATTCATACCCGAAACCGGGGCAAAGAAGAAGCTGCCAGAATTGACAATATCTTTATTGACTGCGGTTGTGAAACCAAAGAAGAAGTTGAAAAATTAGGCGTTCATGTGGGCTGCGTAATCACTTATCCGGATGATTTCATGATTCTGAACGAGAATAAGTTTGTTTGCCGTGCCATCGACAACCGAATGGGTGGTTTTATGATTGCCGAAGTTGCCCGTTTGCTGCATGAAAACAAAAAGAAATTACCATTTGGGTTGTATATCACTAATTCCGTTCAGGAAGAAGTAGGCTTGCGTGGTGCCGAAATGATCACCAAAACGATCAAACCGAATGTTGCGATTGTAACCGATGTTTGCCATGACTCCTCGACTCCGATGATTGACATGAAAATTGAAGGGGAAACCAAAATCGGCAAAGGTCCGGTAGTTACTTATGCACCAGCCGTACAAAACAATTTAAGAGAATTAATTCTTGATGCTGCCGTTGCCAATAAAATTCCTTTCCAGCGTCTGGCTTCGTCAAGGGTAACCGGAACCGATACCGATGCTTTTGCATACAGCAATGGCGGAGTAGCTTCGGCTTTAATATCGCTGCCGTTACGATACATGCACACTACTGTTGAAATGGTACATCGCGATGATGTTGAAAATGTGATCAAACTTATTTATGAGAGTTTGCTAAAAATAGAAAACAATGAAACGTTTTCCTATTTCAAATAATTGAATGTTTCTATCAGGGAAACTAAAAACAGCCTTATCAGTACTATTGTTTTGTGCTTCGATGGGTCATGCCATGGAAGAAAAAGACAGTATCATGACCGTATACTGTTCACAAAAAGGTATTGATAAGGTTCTTTTTTACGAAAGCCTCAGTCTTAATCAGAAAAGGGCGTATAAAAATTTCTTTTACCTCAATTTACCGAAGCTAACTGCGAATACCGCTATTAAAACCTCTAAAAAGGATTATATAAAATTCCTGTTTGCCTTAGCGGAAGTATACAATATAAAAGGTGAAGAAGTAAAATCTATCGGTGTTTTAAAAGAAATCAAAAACAACAAGGAATACAGGTTGTCCGATTTAGAGTATATGAATCTCCTGGTTGCGCTACAGAAATCGTATCTGAATTTAAACTTATACTCCAATGTTTTCCATATCAATTCTGAAATAGCCACTTTAAGAAAACAAGGGGTTCCGTTTCCGTTATGGAGTTATAATATCAAAAGCCAGCTATATGCCCGGTTATTTCTGTATGACAAGGCAATCATCCAGCTGAAATCAGAAATAAAAGAGTTGCTGCACAATCCGGAAAGAGATGCTCTTATCATTCCTTCTGCATACAACGACCTCGGATTTTATTATTCTTTAAACAACAATATTGACAGTGCTTTTCATTATTACAGAACTTCTTTAAAACTTTCCGGACAGCATTTAAAAAAAACGCATCTTGATTCCTATGAGCGGTTAGCCGGAACAATTAAAGGAAACATGGCGGTATTGTATTTTAAAGCCGGGGATTATAAAACGGCTGTTTCGCTTTTAAAAGAAGATATTGCCGTTACCTTAAAAAACAAAGACGATAATGTGTGTGCCGCAAACAGTCTGCTTTTTTTAACGGAATCCGAATCCCGGTTAAAGCATTACGCGGAAGCTCAAAAAGCCATTGCATTAGTGGAAAAATTACTTCCGAATATTACCGATCCTGCAACAAAAATTTATTTTTATAAAACAAAAGCCGAGCTATTAAAGTCACTTAACCAAACGGAAGAGGCTTACCAGCTTTATAAAAAGGCGTTCTATATTAATGATTCGATCAACAAAATAAGGCAGCACCGACTGCTTGAAGGCAATGAGATCTTATACCATCTGGAAAAACAGGACGACCTGATCGCCAGTCAGCAGATAGATCTTACTAAAAAACGGCAGAATACGCTGCTGATTATTTTATTTGGTTTGCTGGTCACTACTTTTTTCTTCTTCCTGTATCTGGTCAATTCCAAAAAGAAACAATTGAAGATCCAGAAGATGAATGCGGAAATTTCCTCCAAGAACCGGCTTATTAAAGAATCGCTTTCTGAAAAAGAAATGCTGCTCAAAGAGATTCATCACAGGGTAAACAACAACCTTCAGATTATTTCCGGTATTCTTGAACTGCAAAACAGCGCCATTGCCGATCCGGATGCTAAAGTTGTTTTACAGGAAGGACAGGCACGCATCCAGTCGATTTCGTTAATTCACAAAACCCTTTATCAATCGGATAATTTTAATAAAGTTCCTTTTCAATCGTATTTAAACGAGCTGATCGGTGCGATCCAGAAAACATACCGCCAACATTATGTTTCGGTCCAAACGGATATTGACGCCCAAAACATCGAACTGAATATCAACACCGCTATTCCGTTAAGCCTTATTATTAATGAGATTGTCACAAATTGCTTTAAGCATGCTTTTAAGAAAACAACACAGGGCAGCATTAAGGTAACGATTAAAAAAGAGGCCCACGACTATGTGTTATGTGTTCAGGATAACGGTATCGGTTTTCCGGAAAATTTTAATCCGAAAGATTTGCATTCCATCGGTTTTGATCTTATTCAGGGGCTAACCAAACAATTAGACGGCGCATTTCAATGGAAAAGTAATCACGGAACCGAAATTATTATTACATTTAAAGAAATCGTTAACTAAATATCATGAACCAGCCTCTAAACATTCTTATTGTTGAAGACGAATACATCACTCAGAAAACTATTTCCATTTTTTTAAAAGAGATTGGTTACAATGTTATCGGTACTGCAATGAATGCCGAAGAAGCCCTGATATACCTGAAGGAGCATACGGTGGAATTAGCCTTGCTTGATATCACAATACAGGGCGATAAAGACGGAATATGGCTGGCCAATTATATCCAGGAGCATTATCGCATTCCTCATTTGTTCCTGACGGCTTATGTGGACGATACGACTATAAAAAATGCCATTGCAACAAATCCGTACGGTTACCTGGTAAAACCGTTTCAAAAGGCGGAGCTTTTTTCGGCTATTGAAATCGCCATTATGAATTTTAACAAATGTATGCCGTCTGAAAAAACAAAATTGCCGGACTATATTTTTGTCAAGCATCATGAAGTATTTGAAAAGGTAAGTCTTAACACGGTTTTATATGTTGAATGTCAAAAAAATTACCTGCTGCTGGTAACAACCGATAAAGAATACCGTTTCAGAGCTACCATAACCGATTTTCTATGCAAACTTCCGAATCAGTTTATCAAAACCCATAAAGGTTTTATTGTAAATACCCATAAAATCCAAAGCTTTAATTCCAGTACTATTATTGTGAACAATAAGAGTATTCCGGTATCCAAAACCTATAAAGAAGCTGTTTTACGTAAGATAAACATTTCATTTGTAAAAGCTTAGAATCCGATTATTATTTTTCATCCCTAAACAAACTGCTTATATCCCATTTTTTTTAAACAGTAATTGGTTTTAGTAATTTTTGTCCTAACAACTATTAAATATCAATGACTATTATGAAAAAAATACTTTTCGCATTATTGTTTCCAATGATGCTTTTTTCTCAGGTTGGCATTAACACCACTACTCCTCATGCCAGTTCAATACTGGATGTAACCGCAACCGATAAAGGTTTGCTGATTCCCAGAGTTTCCATTCCCAATCTCAATGCTGCCGCGCCGGTGAGCAGTCCGGCAACCAGTTTACTTATTTACAATACGAATGTCACAACCGGTATCGGGTTTCACTATTGGGACAGCAGCAAATGGGTGCCGATAAGCGGTGCGACCAACAGCCACTGGATACTTACCGGAAATGATTTACGCAATGGCAATTCCGGCAATGTTGGTGTGGGCACTACTACTCCAACGGCCAAATTTCATATTGAAAATTCCGCCGGAGCAGGCATTGTTCCTTTTGCAAACGGTTTTGAAAGCGGTATTGCTCCGTTTACCACTTCCGGCAGCGGCGGTTCCTGGACCACCACTACTGTAGCCGGGCAGTTTAATGCCGGTGCCACCGGAATAAAATCCGGTTCCGGAATAGCCAGCAGTACCTCAACACTGGAATTAAATGTATCGATTCCTGCCGGAGGTTCTCCTTATTCCTTTAATTACCGCGTAGATAGTGAGGCGAGTTATGATTATCTCCGATTTTATATAGACGGCGTGCAGACCAGCCAATGGTCCGGTGCGGTTCCCTGGGCAACATATTCCGGAACTTTAACAGCCGGAAATCACACTTTATCCTGGCGTTATGAAAAAGACAGTTCTACCAATACAGGTCTTGATGCTGCTTTTCTTGACCAGGTTTCCATTACCAATACCCAATCTTTATCTCCCGTTATACGAATTGTAGATGGTTCGCAGGGAGCCGGAAAGGTACTGACATCCGATGCCAATGGTTATGCCAGCTGGCAAAGTACCAATTTGCCCAACATTGCAACATTACAGGGTATGGTGATTCCGGTATGCGACAGTTATTCCAACGGGAGCTCCGGTTCCTTCACCATTCCGGTACGAGGAGTAAATACAACCGTTAGCTGGACAATTCTCGCAAAGCAAACCAAGAGTGGTTCGGCAGTTATATCCGGAAGCACCGTTGCGCTTGCTCCCATCACCGCAGAACGGTTACAGGTGCGCTACGATTTTTCGCCGCAATTGCCGTTTAATCCTTTGGGTATTATTTTTAATGCTTATAATTCCAGCGGTTACCCGGATACTTTCGTTTTGAATTATGCCAACAAATCGCAGAGTTCCATTACGGTGAACATTGCCCGTGCCGATCTTTTTGCCAGTCAGACAACCAACTGCTGGACCGGACAGTTTTATTTTGACGTAATGGTCATGAACTAAAATAAAAAAGGGAGCCAAACGCTCCCTTTTCCATTGTGTCTTGTTTCCTTATTTTCTGGCACCGGCAGCTTTTAAAACTTCGATGATATCGTTGTTTTTATACATTTCTGCCAATTTCAATACAGTACTTCCGTTTTGGTCAACAGCAGTAAGGTCTGCTCCTTTTTCAACTAATAATTTTACAACTTCAAGGTTGTTGTAACGTACAGCGAACATTAACGGAGTTAAGTTGTTTGTTCTTTCGTTTACATCTGCACCGTATTCAATAAATTTTTTGATTGTTGCCACATCACCTTTGCTGATTGCTGTGCAAAGTGGTGTAGCGTTTAAAATTGATACTGTCTGAACTTTTGTGTTCACAGTATTTGAAGCAACAGAAACATTTGTAAATGCTACTAAAGCCAGTCCTAAAATAATGATCGATTTTTTCATGATGATTGATTTTTAAATTATTTATTTTGATTGTTACGAGTTAGACGACCCAATCATTATTTCGTTACAGGAAAAATCTTATTATAACATTTTTTTAACATATCCGGCTGTAAGATGGCTGTAACCCATAAAAAAACCGGAGCCATAGCTCCGGTTTTTATTATTCGTGATTCCGAGATTATTTTACTTCTTCGTAATCTACATCTTGTGTCTGATCGCCATTTTGAGCGTCCTGAGGTTGTCCTTGCGGCGCTCCCTGACCATCAGCCTGTGCTTTGTACATTTCTTCCGATGCATTTTTCCAGGCTTCATTAATTTTGTCTAATGCCGGTTGGATCGTTACTACATCTTTTGTTTCGTAAGCTTGTTTCAATTCGTCTAAAGCACCCTGAATAGCTGCTTTATTTCCTTCTGACAATTTATCTCCAAACTCAGACAATTGTTTTTCAGTCTGGAAGATCATTCCGTCAGCTTCGTTAAGCTTATCAACTTTTTCTTTTACTAATTTATCTGCTTCAGCATTTGCTTCTGCTTCTTTACGCATTCTTTCGATTTCTTCCTGTGTTAAACCTGAAGAAGCTTCAATACGAATATCGTGTGATTTTCCGGTTCCTTTATCTGTTGCGGAAACTTTGATAATACCATTCGCATCAATATCGAAAGTTACTTCAATTTGAGGTACTCCTCTTGGTGCTGGCGGGATTCCGTCTAAGTGGAAACGTCCGATCGTTTTGTTATCGTTAGCCATTGGTCTTTCTCCTTGTAAAACGTGGATTTCTACCGATGGTTGGTTGTCTGCTGCTGTAGAGAAAACCTGTGATTTTTTAGTAGGGATTGTTGTATTCGACTCGATTAATTTTGTCATTACGCTACCCATAGTTTCAATACCTAAAGATAGTGGTGTAACGTCTAATAATAATACGTCTTTTACATCACCTGTTAATACACCACCCTGAATCGCTGCACCTACGGCAACAACTTCATCCGGATTTACTCCTTTTGACGGTTTTTTACCGAAGAATTTTTCAACTTCTTCCTGGATTCTCGGCATACGTGTAGATCCACCTACCAAGATTACTTCATCAATTTCTGATTTCGAAATACCAGCATCTTTTAACGCTTTCTCACAAGGAATCATTGAACGACGGATTAATTCATCTGCCAATTGTTCAAATTTAGCTCTTGTTAAGGTTTTTACCAAGTGTTTCGGTCCTGAAGCAGTAGCCGTTACATACGGTAAGTTAATTTCTGTCTGAGCAGATGCCGATAATTCAATTTTAGCTTTTTCAGCAGCTTCTTTCAAACGTTGTAAAGCCATTGGGTCTTTACGTAAATCCACACCTTCTTCGCTGTTGAATTCGTTTGCTAACCAGTCAATAATTACCTGGTCAAAATCGTCACCTCCTAAGTGTGTATCACCGTTTGTAGACAATACTTCGAATACACCGTCTCCTAATTCCAGGATAGAGATATCGAAAGTACCACCACCTAAGTCATAAACCGCAATTTTCTGATCTTTTCCAGCTTTATCCAAACCATACGCTAACGCTGCAGCTGTTGGTTCATTGATAATACGACGTACTTTTAATCCTGCAATTTCTCCGGCTTCTTTAGTAGCCTGACGTTGTGCATCATTAAAGTATGCCGGTACTGTAATAACCGCTTCCGTTACTGTAGTACCTAAATAATCTTCAGCCGTTTTCTTCATTTTCTGAAGTGTCATTGCTGATAATTCCTGTGGTGTATAAAGTCTTCCGTCGATATCCACACGTGGTGTGTCGTTATCACCTTTAACAACTTTGTACGCTACATTTCCTGCTTCTTTTTGGCTTTCTGAGTATTTGTTACCCATAAAACGTTTGATAGAAGCAATTGTTTTCGTTGGATTGGTCACTGCTTGTCTTTTGGCAGGATCTCCTACTTTGATTTCACCACCTTCTACAAAAGCAATTACAGATGGTGTTGTTCTTTTTCCTTCTGCATTAGGAATTACTACCGGCTCATTACCTTCCATTACAGAAACGCAAGAGTTAGTCGTTCCTAAGTCAATTCCAATAATTTTACTCATAACTAAGTTTATTTTATTATATCAATTTTGTCGTTTCGTTTTTTCAACTTGCTTGGTATAAGTCAATCATTGTGCCATTACAAAAAAGACATGAAAATTGTCATAATTCTATTTATTTTGATTTTCAAACACTGACAAGTTGACACTTTACCAGGCATAACAACACTGTCATTCTTTTAAACGATATTGGTATAATGCCGGATATCACACTGTTGCAAGTCTAATGTGTGATCCTTTTTATAGGCATTCCAGGGAGTATTGGCAAAAAAGTATATTTGCTTATCCTGTACTGTCATTAAAACCGGCTCGTTAAATTCCGGTCTGTTACTATCCAGAACTTTACAGCCGGTTATTGTTTTTTCGCCATCATCGAGCGTGTACTGCATCAGCCTGACCGGCTTTATACCATTGTGAATGGCTATTAAGGATTGCTTATAATATGCCAGCCCGTCTATCCCCTTCCCTGTAGTTCCTTCCGGGAAGGATAGCCATTTCCGGTTATTATTCTTTATATCGACAGCCAGTATGCCTTTTAAGTAATCGGCAACAAACAGCTTTGATGCTGCGGTATTGAGCGTTATTCCCTGCAAATTAAACGCTTCCTGTGACAAATCGAGGAAAACGTCCATTGTATTGTTTTCAATTTTATAGAGTACCGGCTGTGCACTATCCGATACATATACCGTTCCTTCCCGGGTAACTGCGAGATCTCCAAACAAATGATTCCCGTTAACCGAAAACCGTGCGGTGATTTTCTTCCCGGCAATATCAATTTTCAGTATTACCGCCTTACCTTCCAGTTCCTTAGTGAACGATTGTGCTTCCGGAATGGCCGCTGTGGCAACCCATAAGTATTTTTCGTTTTTATCCGGTTTCATGGCAAAAACAGCAAATCCCTTGTCGGCTATAAACCAATCCGTACACACTCCTGTCTGGCTGTCGAAAGCAATTATTTTCCCTTTATGGATACTGGCTGCCAGCCATAATTTTGCTTTTGGCAGATACGTCAATCCTTCCGGATGCAAGTCCTTTTCCTTTAAAACCACAACTTTTCCGGAACCGGTTACGGTCTTGTTTTGCTGCTGCTTTAATGCTAAAATACGCTGGTAGCCGGGCTTACTCCTCACTGGTTCAAAATCGGCGTCCTGATCAAAATCGACTCCGTTATCCATCAGGATACTTTTTGCCATTACCGGCAAAGCTTCTTCTGTTTTTCCGTTCAACACCAGAGCAGCCGCAAGATTATATGTAAAAACAGGATGCGAAGGACGAAGGCTGTCCAGCTGCTTCATTATTTTTAAAAACGATCCGTATTCTTTGTTCTCATAAGCCGATTTGCTTTTATTATGCATTTCCTGTAAATTTTGTGAATTTGCTTTAAAAACAAAGCTTATCAGCGCTATGAAAATGATGATATGACGCATGTTTTGAAGTATTTATACGATCAAAGATACCATAAAGCAGGTTATACTGATCAAAATATGTTTGGTCCGTTTTATTTATTGAATTATCGGGCTATCTTTGCTTTAACAAACTAAACATTTAGATTACTTTATGGAATGTATTTCTGTATTTGATATGCTTAAAATTGGTGTGGGACCATCCAGTTCCCATACTTTAGGTCCTTGGCGTGCAGCCGAACAGTTTCTTGTTGAAATCAGAAATCACAATCTTATTGACCACATTAACCGAATCAAAGTGGACCTTTACGGCTCCTTATCATTAACCGGAAAAGGACACGCTACAGATCTTGCTGTCATGTTAGGATTAAGCGGTGCCGATCCGGAATATATTCCCGTAGAAAGCATTGACGTTATCATTTCGGCCATTAAAAACAAAAAAGAGATCTTTTTAGGAAATGAAATTATCATTCCTTTCGATACGGAAACCGACATTGTTTTTAATAAAAATTTCCTGCCATTTCATTCCAATGGGATGACTTTTACCGTGTATACGGACAGTCAGGAATACAGCGCCACTTTTTATTCCATTGGTGGCGGATTTGTAGTAAAAGAACAGGCAGAAGAGAATATAGAAAAAGAAACAATCAAAAGAACCTTTCCTTTCCCGATCGATAAAGCCGAAGAATTACTAACCTATTGCCAGGCGGAGCAAAAAAAGATTTCGGAAATCGTATATGAAAATGAAAAATCCATGCGTACGGAGGAGGAAATTCACCATGAATTGCTTCGCATCTGGAATACCATGTTAGAATGCATGTATATTGGCTGTCATAGTGAAGGGACATTACCCGGAGGTTTAAACGTACGCCGCCGTGCTTATGACATGCACAAAAACCTGATTGGCGTTTTGCCGTATGACAATCCGCAATCCTGGCTGGAAATCATCCGTATGACAGAAGTAAAATTCCGCCAGATCCTGAAATGGGTAAGCTGTTTCGCTTTAGCGGTAAACGAAGTCAACGCTTCTTTAGGCCGTGTGGTTACCGCTCCTACCAATGGCAGCGCGGGTGTTATTCCTGCCGTGCTGATGTATTATATGGTTATTGAAGATCACAAAGCCAACGAAGACCAGATCAAACAGTTTTTAATGGTTGCCGGAGAAATTGGCAGTATCTTTAAAAAAGGTGCTACTATTTCGGCTGCAATGGGCGGATGCCAGGCAGAAATCGGCGTTTCTTCTGCCATGGCCGCAGGTGCTTTGTGTGAATTGATGGGCGGCACACCGGAGCAGGTTTTAATGGCTGCCGAAATTGCAATGGAACACCACCTGGGGCTAACCTGTGATCCTATTGGCGGACTGGTACAGATTCCTTGTATTGAAAGAAATACGATGGGTGCCATAAAAGCAATTAATGCTGCCGAATTAGCATTGGAAACCGATCCTAAAAATGCGAAAGTACCATTGGATAAAGTTGTCGATACGATGTGGCAAACCGCCAAAGACATGAACAATAAATACAAAGAAACCTCAGAAGGTGGTCTGGCTGTTGCCGTAAATATGTCAGACTGTTAAACCATTCTTTATAATACCAATAAAAAAGCGGAACTGACACAAGTATTCCGCTTTTTTTGCAACTAACAACTAATTAAGTAAAAAAACTCTAAACTTTATTTTTTAACAATTCCGTGTAAACTTAAAACGGTATAAGGAGGCGCTGTATTAGCCTCGACCACGATACTTTTTTCGGTTCTGCCTACCTGCTGCGGCACGAACGTAACGGCTATTTCAGCCGATTCGCCTTTCTTAATCTTTTCCCTGCTAAAGCTTGTGATCGTACAGCCGCAATTACTGTGTACGGCAACAATATTCAACACATTATCAGAGGTATTCTTGATTAAAAAAGTATGTTTTAAGGTATCTTTTAAATGCATGCTTTCAAAATCGAACGTGTTGGTAACTTCAATTGTTGCATTCGACAAACTGAAAACGTTATTCCATTCCCGGCATTTCCCGATATAACATATCGCAATTACCAATACAAGACAAACTACTGAAACTTCTATTATTTTCCTTTTCATGGTATCCATAGTTTATCTTATTTTCGGGCACAAAATCCATTACATATTTCTCCCAGCCACCATCCGCAGCCGGAATCGGCAGAGGAACAATAAAAAGAATAACAATCGCCGGTAACACACCAGCTATCGCTTGTATTACAGCCGCAATGTATTTCGGGCGGACCGGCAACAATGATTTTACTGTTAATGCTTGCAAAATTTGCAACCATTTCAGACGGTGTAAACAGGCTTAATCCTATCCGCTTCATCTGCGGCAGGTAACTGTTGTAATATTCTTTTGCGGTACGGGAACGTTCTTTTTCAAAAAAATCAACCCGAAGCGTTTCCTGTAATTCCCGGACAAAATGCTGTTGTTTGGCATTTAATTCACCGGTGCGCTGCAATATTTCCAGCTTGGTATTCCAAATGTAAAATTTGTCGGCGGCTGTCAGCATATTATATGCAATAATCTGGCTTTCCCCATTCATTGCGATTACACTCTTAATTTTATTCAGATCAATGGCGGACGATACGATCTCCTTAGAATCTTCTTTTACACAAGAGGTAAACAAAGTAAAAGTGAGAACACTGAACAATAAATACGGTAAAAAAAATCGTTGTTTCATGGCAGTTAATTATTTATGGTTTATAAAAATTTTTCCGTGGCAAAATGCAACGCTTTTGTGGCGGCAATAAATATTTGACTAACTTAAACAAATTATACCACAAAAACAAACTATATTCTATTTTCATAAACAAAATAACATAATACACACTATTTCACAATAAAAAAAACAATATTAAAATACAAACAATACTCTATTAATTATTTAATTTTTTAAAAATATCCACAAAAAAAAGACGAGTGCTTTACCCGTCCTTTTTTAAAATATATCCTAATTTAACTATTGCATCACCCGGCTGACACAGCATACACAAAAATTCCGAAAAGCAACAAGGAACTTATGCTATCAGCATTTCTGATCAATTGTTTTCTTTCCGTAAAATATAGCAGCACACTAATAACCGGCCTAATTAGTAACTGGGAACAGAACACTATAAAAATAATCCCGTTGGCCGGTTTTATATGGTTGAAATTACCGTTTAAAATGTCTTTAAAACTGGTTGTTAGTCCGCATGTTTTACAACTTGATCCTATTTCGGAATAGACACATTTAAACGAAACAACATTGCATTGAAGCAGTAAAAACATGGCCAGTATGACGGTCACAATGACAATGTTTAGGAGATGGTATTCCGCAAATTTAGAATTGAAGAGAATCTGCTTTACTTTTCTGAATGGAATCATTTTTTAAACTATCTTTTTCAAGAGCATTGTCCAGAGCTTCCTTCGTGATGGTTTCGAAGGCTTCGTCTGTGATCGCATTAATCTCATCTTTGGCTTCAAAAACCGATTTATAATTCACATACTGGAAGATACCAATCGAAATAGTAATAACCGCAATGATCATTCCTGCCAAAGGTACACTGCCGTTCTGCTTTTGCTGTCTTGAATATAAAAAAGCGATCGTACAAAAAACAAATGCTATAAAAGCGGGAATAATGGCATAAAATCCGATGCAGGGAATAATCGAAAATAGCAGTGAGAATATTGCAATAACCAATCCTATGATACCAAACGGTTTCGGGTTACCTGAAAATTGTGTTTCCATTTTTTTGTTTTTTTCAGTGCTCAATATATACCTAAATATTCGTTTTGAAAAAGAAAAATAGGACAAATTTTACAAAAACCAAACAGCCAAAAAACCAAACAGCCAAAAAGCGAATACCCAATTCAAACCCCATATATCATATATCAAACCTCATATACCATATATCGCATCTCAAATATCCCAAATCAAACTTCCTACTTCCTCCTCGTATCCACCACATAAATAATTTTCCAGCTGCCATTGTCCTTATACAGCTGAAACGAATTAACGCCATGATGACTTAACTTACCGTCAATATAAAACTCATACGGCGTCCAGACATGTGCCATCGCACCGTCGATCTGCGTATTAAATTTCAGCAGCCGCTCTTCAAACTTTTTATCGGAAGGAAAGGTGGCAATGGCTTTAAAGAAATCGGACGCTTTTTCATCCAGGAACTTTGTTCCCTTTGCCCCTTCCACAATGGATTGCAATATCATTTTATCATGGCAGACCGATTTGATTTTTAGGGTATCTTTTGCGTGAAAACCTTCAAAAAAGGTCTTTATCGTGTTTTCAACATCCTTTTGCTGTGCCTGTAAACCGAAAGACAAACCACATACCAACAGTATTAAAAAGTTTTTCATAACAAGGAATTTAGATACCTTATCAGTAGTATTAATCTTTATTATGTTACAGTATCCTAGAAATTATAGTACTTTTACATTTCCTAAAATTTTTAAAACTATGTCAGTTGCAAAAAAAGACTACAAAAGAATCACGACAAAATCATTGATTGAAATGAAAGCCAATGGTGAAAAAATCTCCATGCTAACGGCTTACGATTATACTATGGCTAAAATTGTGGACAGTGCCGGAATTGACGCTATTTTAGTTGGCGACTCCGCTTCCAATGTAATGGCCGGACACGAAACCACTTTACCCATTACCCTTGACCAGATGATTTACCATGCTTCTTCGGTTGTGAGAGCGGTAGAAAGAGCTTTGGTTGTTGTAGATTTACCTTTCGGTGCCTACCAGTCGGATCCGAAAGAAGCCTTGCGTTCTTCGATCAGAATCATGAAAGAAAGCGGCGGACACGCAGTAAAACTGGAAGGCGGAAGTGAAATAAAAGACAGTATCAAACGTATCCTGAATGCCGGTATTCCGGTAATGGGACATTTGGGTTTAACTCCGCAGTCTATCTATAAATTCGGGACTTATACCGTTCGTGCCAAAGAAGAAGCCGAAGCACAAAAGCTGATTGAAGATGCTAAAATGCTGGAAAAAATAGGCTGTTTTGCTTTGGTTCTGGAAAAAATCCCTTCTGCATTGGCTAAAAAAGTAGCCGAAAGCATTTCCATTCCGGTAATCGGAATCGGTGCCGGAGGCGGTGTAGACGGACAGGTCCTTGTTTTACACGACATGATTGGCATGACACATGAGTTCAGTCCGCGTTTTTTAAGACGCTATATGAATCTTTATGAGGATATGACCAAAGCCATCGGTCAGTATGTTACCGATGTGAAATCAGAGGATTTTCCAAATGCCAACGAGCAATATTAATTTACCGTTTAACCAACATTCTTTTTTGTGTCAGAAAAAATAGTTTCTACAAAAAATAATCTTCAGGTCATTTATGAGGACAATCATCTTATTGTCGTCAACAAACGCGTGGGCGATATTGTCCAGGGCGATAAAACCGGTGACAAACCGTTAAGTGACATTGTTAAAGAATATATTAAAGAGAAATACAACAAACCGGGTGAGGTTTTTTTAGGTGTGGTGCACCGTCTGGACCGCCCTACTACCGGAATCGTAGTGTTTGCGCGTACTTCTAAAGCGCTCACCCGCCTGAATGATTTGTTTAAAAACAGGGAAACCCAGAAAACATATTGGGCGGTTGTTAAAAACCGTCCTTCAAAAGAAGAAGACACTTTAGTCCACTTTTTAAAACGAAATCCTAAAAACAATACTTCAAAAGCACATGTAAAAGAAGTTCCCGACAGCAAAAAAGCCAGCCTTACCTATACTGTAATTAAGGCACTAAACAACTATTTTGCGTTGGAAATCGATCTGCATACCGGAAGGCATCATCAAATCCGCAGTCAGCTGGCAGCTATCGGAAGTCCGATAAAAGGGGATCTGAAATACGGCTTCGACCGCAGTAATCCGGACGGCGGTATTCACCTTCACGCCCGTAAGCTGGTTTTACAGCATCCGGTCACCAAAGAACCGTTAACATTAATTGCTCCGGTTCCTGATGATACTATTTGGAAAAGCATTTAATTTTTTTACTATTTTTAACATTTAAAAGTTAATAACACCCCATTTATGCGAAAAGTATTGATCATAACCTGCAGTTTATTTATTTCATCTCTGTACGCACAGGAACATTTCAGCGGTATTAATACAACACGCCGGACCGGTATCCTGAATGCATCTGTGAATCCGGCCGAACTGAGCAATCTTTCCAACCGGTATGAAGTGAATATTTTTAACACCAGCCTTAACGTTTCCAATAACAAAATCAGTTTTAAAGATATTGTCAAAGGAAACAATGTGGAAGATTTGATCTTTGAAGGCGATAAACCGGTGAACATGCGTCTGGATGCCGAAATTTTAGGGCCTTCATTTGCCATGAAAAAAGACAAATGGACGTTTGCGGTTACTTCCTCTGCCAAAGTAAAAGCCAATCTTATCGATGTGGATGTCAATCTGGGGAATGCCCTGAGAAACTCCTTTATCGGCTCGGCCATGATCGCTTCTGCGAACAACCAAAGAGTCAATGCGGTAACCTGGGGAGAGATTGGATTTTCCGCTTCGCGCATTGTTTTTGAAGACGATGTACACAAGTTTAGCGGCGGGGCTACTTTTAAATTATTGTTTCCGGGTTCTTATGCCAATATTTCTGCCGATAAGTTTACCGGTACCGTTACCAACGTTTTGGGTGATGTGGAATTAACCAATGCGCATGCCGCCCTGAATGTTGCCTATTCCGGTTCCCTGGCAGACGGATTTACCGACAGCAGTAATTTCAACCAGTTTTTCGGAAACGGTATAAACGGTTATGCTGTGGATCTGGGCGTTAATTACCAATGGAAAGACACCAGCGACGACAGTTATAAAATCAATGCCGGATTATCGGTTCGCAACCTGGGAAGCATGACGTTTAAAGCGGATAATAATGTGTCCCGCGATTACAGTTTATCCGTTCAGGGCTTACAGAGTTTCGATCTGAACCAGTTTGAAGGCGTTGACAACATCAAAGAAATTGAACAGATTTTATTGAATAGCGGCTATGCAACCGTAGTGGATACCAAAAAGGATTTTAAGGTAAAAACACCAACGGTTTTATCGGCTTATGCCGATGTGCGTTTGCATGAAAAATGGTATGCTACCGTTTACACCCAGCAAAAAATTGTAAACGACAGTGAAAACAATCTGGCAACCGCTCAAAATATTATTACAATAACGCCGCGCTTTTCGGCAGAAACCTATGAGATTTATTCTCCCTGGTCCAGTAATGAAATCTCCGGTTTAACGGGTGGTATCGGATTTCGTTATCAGGGATTCTTTATCGGTTCCGGTTCCATTATTACCGCATTGGTAAACGATACCAAACAGGCTGATGCCTATTTAGGCTTCCGAATCGGTTTTTAAACTACCCGCCTGAAATCAAATTTATTATTTAAAAATTATACGATGACAACTATTAAAAAAAGACTCGAAGAAATTAACCAGAAAGGATTACACCTGGATACGGGTGAACTGATTAACGAGAGTTTTGAAAATTATAAAAAAATAGCCTTAACTGCCGGTCTGGCTTTTCTTATCGTTACCGTTATTTTAGCAGCTCTTGTGATCAGCGGAATATCGGTATTTTACGGAATAGAGCGCTATGTTCAGGATTTTACACAAATCGAGCAAAAAGCGCTTTCGAAAGAATTCCTGTTAATTTCTGCCGGTGTCAACACGCTTATGTCGGCTATTATGGCTCCTTTTATTGCCGGTATCCTTAAACTGGCACATGATGCGGATATGAACCGGGAACTAAGCATCGGCACTACTTTTGACTATTACAAGTCCCCTAAATTCAAGAATATTTTCCTGGCAAGCTTTTTAATCGCGCTGCTATCGGTTTTAGCCAGCACCCTTTTACAGCTTGTTAACATGAATCTTGTAGGGACTTTTGTGAGCTTTATCATTAGTTTCCTGACCTTCCTGACCATTCCGTTAATTATTTTCGGAGATCTGAGCGTTAAAGATGCCATTACTATCAGTATTACTGTAATTAATAAAAAACCATTAACCATACTGTTAGCAATATTTGTTGCTGCGATAGGTTCATGCGTAGGTATAATTGCTTTCTGTTTAGGAATATTTTTTACAATTCCTTATATTTATTCTATGTATTATACGATTTACAAAAATATTTTCGGAGCAGAACAACACGAAATAGAAGAAATAGGGAATCACGAACATTTTTAATCTCTAAAATCTAAACATATGAAATGGAAAGGTCAAAGTAAGAGCGATAATGTAGAAGACCGTCGCGGGATGTCTACAGGTGGTAAAGTAGTTGCCGGAGGCGGAATTATTGGTATTATCGTTTTGCTTCTCAATATGTTTGGAGGCGAAAACGCTCAGCAATTAGCTCCTATTTTAGAACAATTACAACAAGGACAGTCCACAGAACAGGTGCAACAGCGGGAATTAACACCCGAAGAAATCGAAATGGGTGACTTTGCAGCGACAATGTTAGGAAATAATGACAGTATCTGGAATAAGGTTTTTAAAGAGAATAAAATGATTTATGAAAAGCCCGGAATGGTTTTGTTTACTGATAATGTTACAACAGCCTGTGGAAGTGCTACTGCTGCTTCCGGTCCTTTTTATTGTCCGGCCGACCGAAAAGTATATATGGACCTGGCTTTTTTTGAAGAATTGCGTACCCGTTTCGGTGCTCAGGGTGGTGATTTTGCCATTGCTTATGTTATCGCACACGAAGTCGGACACCATGTTCAGACCTTATTGGGCACATCCGGTAAGGTTCATAAACTGCAACAGGGCTTAAGTCAGACTGCTGCTAATAAATTATCGGTTTCCTTAGAGCTACAGGCTGATTTTTATGCCGGATTATGGGCACATTACAATCAGAAATATCTGGAAGCCGGCGATATTGAAGAAGCTTTGAGTGCTGCTCAGGCCGTAGGTGATGATGCTATCCAGAAAAAAATGCAGGGACACGTAACCCCGGATTCCTTTACACACGGAACATCAGCCCAACGAATCGAATGGTTTAAAAGAGGTTATGAAACCGGAGATATCCGTAAAGGCGATACCTTTGCCGAATTGAATTAAAATATAAAATTAACTTTATTCCAGTTCAAATGATAAAGAGTATTTTAAAATTAGATAATATTGTTGTTTTAACAAAAGAACAACAACGAAAAGTAGTTGGAAGTCTTCAAACATGGTGCAAACGAAGAAGTTTAAATATCGAAGATAACAGACCAGGTGCTCCAGCACCTGAAGCAGGATTTGAAAACGAATATGGTTGTTGGGTATATTCCGGAATGTCATGGAATTCACATCCAAATTGTCCACCAGGCAGCTCCTGCTATCTTTATGGGTAAACACAATAAAAAAACGTCCGGTAATACCGGACGTTTTTTTATCCCAGCCATCCTTCCCGGTCCAGGCTTCGGTATTGAATCGCCTCGGAAATATGAACAGATGTAAGCTGTTCCGAAGCCGCTAAGTCGGCAATGGTCCGGGCAACTTTTAAAATCCTGTCATAGGCACGTGCCGACAGGTTTAGACGTTCCATTGCTGTTTTTAAAAGGCTTAATGAGCTATCGTCTAAAACACAGTATTCGCGGATCTGCCGGGTCGTCATCTGTGCATTATAATGGATACTTTCCGAATCCCGGAATCTTTCCGACTGGATTTTTCTGGCTGCTGTAACCCGTTTCCGGATGCTGGTACTGCTTTCGGCATTGGTCGAATCGGCAAGCTTTTCAAAAGGAACCGGAGCAACTTCCACATGTATATCGATCCGGTCCAGTAACGGTCCGGATATTTTGCTTAAATAGCGCTGTATTTCGGCTGCCGAAGTTGTTACCGGTGCATCCGGATCGTTGAAATAGCCTCCGGGACTGGGATTCATACTGGCTACCAGCATAAAGGATGACGGATAGGTAATTGTAAATTTTGCTCTTGAAATCGTGACTTCCCTATCTTCCAGCGGCTGCCGCATGACTTCCAGTACTTCCCGTTTAAATTCGGGTAATTCGTCTAAAAACAATACCCCGTTATGAGCCAGTGAAATTTCACCAGGCTGCGGATAACTCCCGCCACCTACTAACGAAACGGCAGAAGAAGAGTGATGCGGACTTCGGAAAGGTCTCAGGCTGATTAATCCGGCTTCTTTTATCTTACCTGCCACACTGTGGATTTTAGTCGTTTCTAGGGCTTCCTTCATTGTCATTGGCGGCAATATGCCGGGCAGTCGTTTGGCGAGCATCGTCTTACCGGAACCGGGCGGTCCGATCAGTATAATATTGTGCCCGCCGGCAGCCGCAATTTCCATGCTTCTTTTAATGCTTTCCTGCCCCCGCACTTCTGCAAAATCAAATTCGGGATAATCCAGCGGTTTATAAAATTCGTCTTCTATATTGATCGTTTCCGGGAGTATAGTGCTTTTACCTTCAAAGAAATCCAGTACTTCCATCACATTTTCCACACCGTAAATATCGATTCCGCTCACCACAGCCGCTTCTTTTACATTCTGCTTTGAGAGAAAGAATCCTTTAAAACCCTCTTCCTTTGCTTTGATTGCAATGGATAAAGCGCCCCGGATGGGCTGTAAGCTTCCGTCTAGGGAGAGTTCTCCCATAATCATATACTGATCGATACTATCCGGTTTTATCTGACCGGAAGCTGCTAAGATACCGATCGCTATCGGCAGATCGTAAGCTGAGCCTTCCTTGCGCAAATCGGCCGGCGCCATATTGATGGTGATTTTCTTTCCGGGAAGTTGGTAGCCGTTGTTTTTTAAAGCAGCGGCAATCCGGTAACTGCTTTCTTTTATGGCATTGTCCGGCAGTCCTACCAGGTGGTAACCAATGCCTTTGTCGATATTGACTTCAATAATAATGGTCGTGGCGTCTACGCCAAAAACGGCGCTTCCAAAAACTTTTACTAACATGGCTTATACGTATTTATCAACTAAATATAAGCCTTTTCAAAAAAACTTAAAAATAAATCTGATTTTCAAAAATCTCTAATTGTTTCTTCTTTTGGGTATTTTACCGTTCTTAATCCTGATAATTATACTGTCATTATATAATTTTTAAATCTATTATTTTAAGTATTTTACCTAATAAGCTTTGGTTTTCCCCATTCTGTAATTGCGTCTTTTACAAACTGATCTCTAATCTTTTCACTTCCAATACAAGAAGTATCATCTAATAAATCATCAAATTTGAAAATCCTTATTTCATTAAAATTATATATCCCATTAACTAAGCTTTTCGAAGGATAATCAATTTTTACAAAGATGTATTTATCGTTTGAATATAGAATATCAAATGAACTATTCGGCTCTATTTTTTCAACTTTACAGATTAAATTTTCAATATTTCTAAGCTTATTAGGAAGAAAAAAGACTTCATGAAATCTTACAATTAAAAAAATGAACACAACAACGCAAGCAAATTGAAATATCACCTTAACAATTTCATAAAACATTTCAGAAATTGGACTAGAAATTGAGCTTCTAAATTCATTCAAAGCTTTTTTATGCGAACTATAAGCAGTTAAACAAATTAAAATATTTACGGGAAAGAATATAACCAGAATAATAAAGTCATCTATATTATCTATGACATATTTATTGAAGAAAAAAAATCCTATACAGCAAGCTATAAAAAGCAAAACAAAAAGAATACCATATATTTTATTTTCTTCCCCCTTCTTTTCTTCATTTTCAGAATTATCTTTTATTTGATATCTTTTGATCATAAATACCAATACTAAAGAAGGTATACTAAAAATTAAAATGAAAAGTAATATCAACAATCCATCAGGTATTATTTGGGTTACTGAAAAAAATCTTATGAATGAAAACGATATACTTGATAATTCAACTATTTGCCATAACCCACCAAGCAATGCAGGGATTATTACAATTAAACTAAGGTATTTATTGATATTGTCAAGATAATTTTTGAATTCCATATTCATAGGTATTTATAAATTAAATATCAGCTTTTTTAGCAAATCTATTCCGGTTATTATGCTTTACGGCTTCCGGTATTTTGCTTCTATAGCGGGTAAGTCTTTTTTATATTGTTCCGGATCCCATTTCATATTCCAGTGGGCAATATAATCGGCCAACGGCGGAAGTCCTACTTTCGCTCTTCTCCGGTCTACTTTATCCGGATTTTCAAGCGGCAGCATATAGTATTCATTTGTTTTCATATCCCAGCCCACCTGTGAGCCGTAAATCTGTTTTCGTCCCTGCCGCAAGGCCACGCGGTCTTCCAGCAGTGCCAGGCTGCTTCCTTTTGCTTTTTTCTTTTTTACTGCCTTTCGCATCAGCGGTAAGTATTTTTCCTGAGCTTCCAGGTCGGCATGCTGAATCACGAGAAACAAGGTACTGTTCCCCTCTTCTCCTACCTCATCGGCACCCAGCCAGCCGTAGGTATCCAAAATACGGCTTACTTTGATCAGGTTTATGGAATCGCTTTTGCGCATATTGGTCAACAATGCTTTCATCTCGGCAGAATTTCCGCCATATTTATCCTGAACAAATTCCATTTGTCCCCTTTCCAGCTGATCGCTATCCCTGATACCCGCGAGTTCCTTTATCAGCGCTTCATTGCGGGCGTTTTGTCCCGAAACTGTCATCGCAGTAAGCAGGAAAACTAAAGGCAAAAATATTTTTCTCATTTTATTCGTATTCAAGAGGATACCGCTTCTTATCACAAACATAATCATTCTCCCGGAAAAAAGCGGTATCGCGAAAAACCGATAAAACATTTCTTATAAAAGAAGGCCAAACATCAAATCTAATTTCTACATTTGGCGAGTTTTTATTCATACAGCAATTATGGGATTATTTAACGCCATTATGGGCAACGCTTCGGAAGTAAGCACAGAGAAAATAGCAAAAGAGTTCGACCCGATCTTAATTCAGGGGGAACATATCGAAAAGGCTTTTAAAGTGATCAGAGATATGTTTGTATTCACGAACAAACGTCTTATCCTGGTTGACAAACAAGGTTTAACAGGATCAAAAGTAGATTATCAGTCTATCCCGTATACCAGCATTAAAAAGTTTTCTAAAGAAAGTGCCGGATTAATGGATCTGGATGCCGATTTAAAAATCTGGATTACCGGTGAAGCGGCTCCGATTAAAAAGCAATTCGGTAAAGACAACAATATCAATGAAGTTTACCAAATATTAAGTCAGCATATCTTAAAATAAATTTTAGGCAATAGCTATCACATTTTGAAACGGGCAAAACAGTTGTAAATTAAGCTTTTACAACTGTTTTGCCCGTTTTTTTTCGATATTGCGTTTATAAACTTTAACACTCCTCAAAAAACCTATACTTTCGA
This sequence comes from Flavobacterium sp. UBA4197, assembly GCF_002379575.1. Taxonomy (NCBI): domain Bacteria; kingdom Pseudomonadati; phylum Bacteroidota; class Flavobacteriia; order Flavobacteriales; family Flavobacteriaceae; genus Flavobacterium; species Flavobacterium sp. UBA4197. The sequence continues at coordinate 153,235 of NZ_DFUB01000001.1, read as the reverse complement.
AAGGTTTTTTGTTTGCTGATTTTGCAACTACATACATTTTTAACCATCAGGATGCCGGACTAAATTATACCCTTTATTTAACAACGGAAAGTACAATTCTTATTAATTTTGTATAGCAAAATACTATCCCCTTCTTTTCAATCCCCCCTTGAATATGTTTTTTTGAATACAAAAACAATACCGGCAGAAAAATTAAAACATAAAGATCATGAACGAGTTACCCGAAAATCAAACCGTAAGCCGTCAGATTAATGAGGCTGTTCAAGGACGTATTATCACCAAAGTGTGCAATGCTACCAAACTTCATAAAAATACATTCTGGTTTGGTGATCCGCTGACCTACGAAAAACTACTAACCGGAAAACGAATAGTATCTTCCGAAAGTTTCGGCATGTATGTTGATATTCTTATGGAAGAAGGAACAAAAATCAGTTTTGGAGACGGAACGAATCTAAGGCATGGGGTTATAACCCAAAAAATGCCGGCAAATTATCAATTACTGCTTACTCTTGACAATAATACCTATCTTGTATTTACTGTCGGAATGTTTGGCGCAATAGCAGCCTATAACGGAATTTATGATGACCCATACTACCAAAAAAGCGCAAACAGCATCTCTCCGTTGAGTGACGATTTTAATAACGCTTATTTTGATAGTCTTTTTACCCAAAATAAACCTGCATTACCCGTTAAACTGTTTTTGGCAGCAGAACAGCGCATACCCGGTTTAGGAAACGGGGTTTTACAGGATATACTATTCAATGCGGGTATTCATCCCAAACGACAGTTAAACACATTGACCGATACCGAGAAATCGGTACTGTTCCAATCTATAAAAAGAACCTTAAAAACGATGACCTCACTAGGCGGCAGAGATACCGAAACCGATCTTTTTGGAAACAAGGGAGGATACAAAACCATACTTTCCCGCAAAACAAGTGGTGATCTATGCCCACAATGTGGCAGCCGGATTGTAAAAGAAGCTTTTATGGGCGGAGGTGCCGTATATTATTGTCCTGATTGTCAAAAAATACAACCGTAGTGATACCAATATTCACCTTTGTCCGTGAGTACATAAATACGTTACCCTATATTTTTAAACTTATTTTAGGACGGGACATTTAAATAAAAAAAGCCACTCAATTGAGTGGCTTTTTTTATTTGTATTTGGCTATAGCAGTATCCAGCCATAGTTTATATTCTTCTGCATCCGGAGTATAGCCCACCGGTTCTGACAGTCTGTTTTCCTGATTGTCTAAAATAATATAATACGGTTGCGCATTGGCTTTATAATGGGTAATCTGGAAGTCACTCCATTTGTTTCCTACCGTTACGATTTCTTTTCCGGTTTCTTTGGAAACATATTGTTCGTTTTTAGGTAATTCACGCTTGTCATCTACATATAGCGAAATTAAAACCACTTTCTCTTTCAGTACAGCAAGTATTTCCGGTTTGGACCATACGAAGTCTTCCATCTTTCTGCAATTCACACAGGCAAACCCGGTGAAGTCCAGTAATACCGGTTTGTTTACCGATTTGGCATACGCCATTCCTTTTTCATAATCGGTGAATGCCATAATATCATGTGCCCCTAATTTAGCGCCATCCGGCAGTTTTTCACTTGCTGTGCTGCTTCCGCCTTTGGCATTACCAACACCATACGGGCTTTCACTATAGGTCATTGGCGGCGGGAATCCTGAAATCAGTTTTAAAGGCGCTCCCCAAAGTCCCGGAATCAGATAGACCGTAAACATTAATACCAAAAGTCCCATATACAATCTTCCTACGGAAATGTGCGATAACGGACTGTCATGCGGTAAGGTGATTTTCCCGAATAAGTATAGGGCAAGAACTCCGAAAATGGCAATCCAGATCGCTAAGAATACTTCTCTTTCCAGCAAATGCAATTGCAATACCAAATCGGCATTGGAAAGGAATTTAAACGCTAATGCCAATTCTAAAAATCCTAACACAACTTTTACGGTGTTTAACCAGCCGCCCGATTTTGGCAGGGAGTTTAACCAGCCCGGGAACATTGCAAATAGCATAAACGGTAATGCCAGTGCCAATGAGAATCCTAACATTCCTACAATTGGCGCGATACCACCTTTAGAAGCTGCTTCAACCAATAACGTTCCTACGATAGGTCCGGTACAGGAGAATGAAACAATTGCCAGTGCCAGTGCCATGAACAAGATTCCGATTATACCGCCTCTGTCTGCCTGGCGGTCTACTTTATTTGCCCATGAATTGGGTAACATGATTTCGAATGCTCCTAAAAATGAAGAGGCAAATACCACTAAAAGGATAAAGAATATAATGTTGAACCAAACGTTTGTAGACAGTGCATTTAGGGCATCTGCTCCAAATATTGCGGTTACTAATGAGCCTAATAATACATAAATCAAGATAATCGAGATACCGTAGATCACGGCATTTTTGATTCCCTGCGCTTTAGTTTTACTTTGTTTGGTAAAGAAGCTTACGGTCATGGGAATCATCGGGAATACACAAGGCGTTAGTAACGCTGCGAATCCGGAGAAAAAGGCAATGATAAAAATGGTAAACAGTCCTTTTTGTTCTTCTTTTTTACCGATTGGTTTTGCTGTATCAACTGCTGCTACGGTTTCTTTTACTGCTGCCGTATCCACTGTTGCTGCCGTTTGGAGTGTGTCTGATACGGAACCTGCTGTTGCTTCGGAAGCCGCAATCTTTAAAGCCGGAAGTACAAATTCGAAGGTTTTATCCTGCTGAATACAGGCTTCTTTACAAACCTGGTATGAAATTGCTGCTTTAACCGATTTTAAGTTCGGATTGGTTACTTTTATCGTTTGTGTAAAACGGGCTTTATTGGCAAAGTAATATTCGTCTACTTCAAAAACATCATTAAAGACTTTTTTATATTCGCTTTCTTTTGTTTTTCCTACTATTTCGTAGTTTCCTTTACTGTCTTTATAGGTAAAAACGGTTGGCAATGCCCCTCCATCCGGAGTGAACTGTGAATACATATGCCATTCGTTATCGATAGCGGCTTCAAATACCAGGACAACTTCATTATCGGATTTTTTCTCTACGGAAGTTTTCCATTTAACGGGGTCTAAAATCTGTGCCTGCGTACTTAAAAAAGTAAAAAAAAGAAGTAGTAAGGAGGTTAACTTTTTCATGTAATTTTTATTTGCTTTCGAATTACAGACAATCGCCTTCTTTCTTTTTTGGGCAATTACCATAAGCGTAATTCAATTTTTATAATGGTTTTGGTTATTGGTTCTACTTTAAATCTGCGGTCTGAACGTTTTCCGACAACCCATACAATCTGATTGTCTGAACATAAAAGCCAGCATTTTTCTTTATCTATTAACGAAAATTTTTCGTCTTTAAAGTATTTACTCAGTTTTTTCCGGCCATTCATTCCAGAAGGGTAAAAATAATCACCTTCTTCCCATTTACGCAAAACTAAGGGTAATTTTAACTTATCTTTATCAACAAAGATAACCCTGCTGTCTTCGTTATCTGTAACATTTGTTACGGACGCCATGATGATACTAAAATCATCGGGTTTTATTTCCTGATTTTCCGCAATTTCATAGGTGCGGTTTTCTGTTTTTTTCTGTTTTTCCAGGATTAAAAATTCACGGTCTTTCAGCAGGCGGTAACCGGCAGAAAACACCTGTTTGCCGGATTGTGCTTCCACTAAATCGTAAATATCATTCCAGGCGGTAAATCCGAATGGTTTTAGCCACTGATACAGATACGCATTATAGTCTGATAACAGTTTTAATTTTTCTATCGAAATGAGCTTTTGTTCTTCTTTTTCGGTTACGATCAGTTTGTACATCTGCGCAGCGGCATCTTTCATCAGGGTTTCTGCCTGCTGCAAATGCTGTAATGTTTCCTGAAAGCTGTTCAGGAAATTCGGGTTGAGTTCTTTCAGTACCGGAACAAGCTGATGACGCAGGCGGTTTCGCTGGTATTTGTCGGATGCATTACTGCTGTCTTCTCTCCACGAAATCTGATGTTCCCGGGCATGTTCTTCAATTTCTTTCCGGCTGAACGCCAATAAAGGTCTTATGATTTTATCGTTTTGTTTCGGAATTCCGGTTAGTCCTTCCAATCCGGTTCCGCGGGTCAGGTTGATCAAAAACGTTTCGATGGCATCATCTGCATGGTGCGCTGTGAGCAGGTAATCATAGCCTTCGTTTTCCAATAGCGTATGAAACCAGTCATAACGCAACTGGCGCGCGGCCAGCTGAATCGATAATTTATGCTGCTCTGCATATCCTGCCGTATCAAAACGCGTCGTAAAAAGCGGTATATCCAGCGCCTGGCATGTTTCCATGACAAAAGCTTCATCCCCGTCACTTTCCGCTCCTCTCAGTCCGAAATTGCAATGAGCCACGGCAAGCTGGTAATTAAGCTTATGAAATAACCGGATCATAACGATGCTGTCTACTCCTCCACTTACCGCAAGCAGCAGTTTCTTTTCCTGCAGAAAAGGAAAATCGGTTGTAATGATTTTTTGGAGTTTTGGCAGCATTATATTTTAAAATGTCAGGTTTTGAATGATAACAATGAATACAAATTTACAAAAAGATATCGGGGTTTGTTTGGCTCCTTTACAGGACTCATTCCCTGTTTCCTTCCAGTACTTCCCGCATGGCTCTGGCTTTCAGCAGGCATTCTTCATATTCGTCTTCGGGTAAAGCCGCTGCTGTAATGGCACTGCCCACAGAAAACGAAACATATTGTTCCGCGGCATGGTATAGAATACTCCGGATGACCACATTGAAATCGAAGTCGCCTTCGGGTGTAAAATAGCCTACAGCACCGCTATACAGTCCTCTTTTGGTTTCTTCGAGTGCTTCGATTATTTCCATAGCCGATATTTTTGGTGCTCCGGTCATACTGCCCATCGGGAAGGTGGTTCTTATTATTTCGACCGGTGAAATTGCCGTACTGACTTCCGAAACAACGGTAGAGATCATCTGGTGCACCTGTTTAAAGCTGTAAATTCCACAGAGTTCTTCAACTTTTACACTGCCTTTTTCGGCCGTATGGGATAAATCGTTCCGTACCAGATCGACAATCATGATGTTTTCTGAACGTTCTTTCGGATGCTGTGCCAGTATTATTTTAGCTTCGGTGTCCTGCTGTATATCAGTATGGCGCTTAGCCGTTCCTTTTATCGGTTGGGAAATTACTTTGGTTCCTTCTTTCCGCAGGTACCTTTCCGGTGAAGCCGACAAGAGATAATGGCTGTTATTTTTAAAAAAGACAGCAAATGGCGGCTGGGAAATGGCATTTAGCTTGCGGTACACTTCAAACGGTTCTATTGTTGCGTTTTCAGCAAAAAATTCCATACAGAAGTTGGCTTCATAAATATCCCCTCTTTGGATATGGTGCAGCATTGTACTAACCTTATCTACATATTCCGCTTTGCTGATACGCTGCTGAATACGGTTGTTTTGAGGAATTACCTCCTGATATTCCGTAACGGACTGTATGTCATCCCAATCGGAATCGATTTCATCATCACACATGTTCAGATAGCGGATTTCCAGTTCGTTTCCTTTTAACAAGAACAGTTTTTTAGGCTGAAAGAAAAACAAATCGGGAAAATGTAAGCCGTCATGATTGTTCGAATGCAGTTGTTCCGTATCGTTTTTCAGATCGTAAGCCAGATAGCCAAACAGCCAGTCTTTTGCCTGCGACTGGTATTGTCTTAAATCTTCAAAAGCATTCTGATAGTCGGTTTTGATGGACGTAAACGCATCTGCAGCCAGAACAGCATCATAACTACCGTATTGCTGCGGGTAATCGTTACTGTCTAAAAATATAATTTCCCGGAATTGTCGCGCCCAAAGTAATAACTGTCTTTTAAAGGCTTCCGGATTAGGGATCTGTTTTGCAATTGCTGTTCTCAAAAGTCGGTATTAAGATTCCAAAAGTACAAAAAACCTGACTGCCGTTCAACATCGTTTTTACCTGCTAGGCTTTATAGCATATCCTGAATTATCGCTGTGCTAAAATAATAAAGCCGTAAATAAATACGGCTTTGCTGATTATATTGTCATTTTTACTTTGTCGTTATGCTACATACGCATGATGTTTAAAAGAACAGGTTGGACCATCCCTCCCATCCGGACATGATTTCTTTTAAATGCTGATGGCAGTTGATCTTGGCATCACTGATGTTTTCTTCAGCAATGGTAATAATACATTTCTCCGCCTGTGTCATATAATCCGTTACCAGCATGTAAAAATCACTCACTGAGGTCGCGTCACTATTCTCAATAATTTTGTGAAGCTCGTTTTTTATTTCTATCGTTCCCATAACTGCTATACTTATTTGATTTGTAATATACGATAACTTCGGATAATAATCACTATTTCTACTGTTATCGTATATTTCCATTCCTATTTCCTACTCCCTGATCACTTTTTTGTAAAGCGTTTTGTGATTTTTACTTTTCCAATTACCAAACAATACGGCTATACTGTTTGTAATTTTATTCGTGCAATACTAAAATCGGTGTTTTGGAATGATACGATAATTTCTGAGTCAGACTTTGTCTGAACAACTCTTCAAAAAAAGAACGTTTATAGGTTACCATCGACAGGATATCAATATGCTGATTATCCAGAAAGTCAAAAATGGTTTGTTTGACATCGTCATCCGGAACGACGAAAAATTCAACCGGCTGCTTTTCAAATTCCTGTCGCCATTGTTCTATTAGTTCTTCCGTGCCTTCGAAATTTTTAGTTTTTACTGCCAGACATTTAATTTTCGCATTAAACATTTTGGCAAACTTAATCACCTCGTACAATCCTTCTTTATCCTGTTCTCTAAAACGTGTTGTAAACGCAATATTCCTGATAATATCAAATTTTGCATCATTGGGTACGCTTAGAATATTTTTGCTGACGTTCGTAATGGCACTTCCGGTATTGGATCCAAAAAAGGTTTCCTGCCAGCCGGTTGCTCCGGTTGTTCCCATCACCACCATGTCGATTTCTTCTTCTTTTACAACTTCTTTTATTACATGAATCAAATCGCCCTGTTTTAACAGATGCTGCATTTTGATATAGCCCAAATCGTTATCCTCCGCTATTTTTCTAAGGGAAGGTATCTGATCTTTAAAATTTTCAAATTTATCGAGCTCAATGGTTTCAAATACTTCTACAATAGCGGTGGCATGTCCTTCATAGGAAATGGGCGGTAAATCATATACATGCAAAACCAGTACTTCAGCCTGAAGTTTATTCGCGAATTTTAAGGCGTAAATAAATGCATTGTTAGCTGTTTCTGAAAAATCTGTAGGGAAAAGGATCTTTTTCATGGTTAATAGTTTTGAATTTATTTTCTATAAAGTTAGTAAAAGAATTACAAAAAACACCGGGCAAAAACCAGTTTCACAATTATTTAACCCTACAAAATAATGCTGTTGCTGCCGGTTTTGATTTCAACAGTATTTCTTTTGTACCTTTGCTGTCTTATTTCGTTTTTGAGCATACTTATGATTCCACAAGATACTATTGTTGCCCTGGCAACTCCTTCGGGAGCAGGTGCCATTGCCATTATTCGAATTTCAGGAAAAGAGGCGATCAGCATTGCAGCGTCTGTTTTTCAATCGGTTTCCGGAAAGGATATTACCCGGCAGCGTACGCATACCTTGCATTTGGGGCATATTGTTGACGGTGAAAAGGTATTGGACCAGGTATTGCTGTCTCTTTTTAAGGGTACCAATTCGTATACCGGCGAAAACACGGTGGAAGTTTCCTGTCACGGTTCTACGTATATACAGCAGCAGATCATCCAGTTATTGCTCCGCAAAGGCTGCCGTATGGCAAATGCCGGTGAGTTTACACTGCGTGCTTTTTTAAACGGTAAGCTGGATTTGTCGCAGGCAGAGGCTGTGGCCGATTTAATTGCTTCCGACAACGAGGCTTCCCATCAGATTGCGATGCAGCAAATGCGCGGCGGTTTTAGCAACGAGATAGCCAAATTGCGTGAGGAGCTGCTGAATTTTGCTTCCCTGATTGAACTGGAACTGGATTTTGCAGAGGAAGATGTGGAGTTTGCCGACAGAACACAGTTTCACGAGTTACTGAATCGTATCGAGTTTGTTTTAAAACGCCTGATCGATTCGTTTGCCGTGGGGAATGTGATTAAAAACGGTATTCCGGTAGCGATTGTCGGTGAACCGAATGTGGGGAAATCGACGTTACTGAATGCGCTTTTAAACGAGGAGCGTGCAATTGTATCGGACATTGCCGGAACAACACGTGATACCATCGAAGATGAGTTGGTGATTAACGGAATCGGTTTCCGTTTTATTGATACAGCCGGTATCCGTGAAACGGTCGATTATGTAGAAAGTATCGGTATCAAAAAGACTTTTGAAAAGATGGAACAAGCCCAGGTAGTGGTGTACCTGGTAGACAGTTCGGCGATCCTTGGCGAAAATCTGAATTCCGTTCAGGTTGAAATCGAAAAAATCCGCAACCAGTTTCCGTTAAAACCATTGGTAATCATTGGTAATAAAGCCGATAAACTAACCGCGGCACAAACCGCTCAGATACAGTCGGAAATTCCGGATATTTTACTAATCAGCGCCAAAGAAAATATTAGCGTTGAGGAATTAAAAGACAAGCTTTTATCGTTTGTAAATACCGGTGCTTTGCGCAATAATGAAACCATCGTAACGAATACCCGTCATTATGATTCCCTTTTAAAAGCCCTGGAAGAGATCCAAAAGGTACAATGGGGTTTACAGTCCAATCTGTCCAGCGACCTGATGGCAATCGATATCCGGCAGGCTTTATATTATTTTGGAGAAATCACCGGACAGGTAACGAATGATGAGTTATTGGGGAATATTTTTGCGAATTTTTGTATTGGAAAGTAAAAAGGTATGAAAAACACATAAAATCACAAACAAAACCAGTTAAAACACTTATAAAACAGCAGTTTAGCTGGTTTTTCATTTTATCGATAGTTTGCGATGTTTTGTGATTTTTGTATCAATTTTGTACCCCATTTTTAATTACCTTTGAAATCCATACATTAAGATTATCATAACATATAAAGTCAAAAGTTAAAATAGCATAATTGCAAAAGCTTTACATTTTAAATCTCGATATAAAATAAATGATATTATAATTGATAATGCATGTATTATTAGTGAAATCATAAGCATTCTTATCAATTAAAATATTGTTAAGATATTAAATATTTAAAATGTAATTTTTATATGGCTAATCCTGAAACTGCAAATATTAACTTACTTTCAGAAATAGAAAGCGTTCGTAGTGAAATAAAAACCGATAATTTTAGCATGGCTGTTAGGGAACTAATTCAAATCTTCAAGGATGGGGATTTGGAACTATTTCCTTCTTATCAAAGGCTTTTTCGTTGGGAAGATTCTCAAAAAAGCAGGTTTATTGAATCTTTGTTAATGGGTATACCAACACCTCCGATTTTTATCGCACAGAAAAAGGGTTCGAAATGGACTATTGTAGACGGACTACAAAGAGTTTCGACTATCCTCCAGTTAATGGGGTTATTTAAGGATAATAAGGGGTAGTGAAACCAACTTTTACTTTTACTGCAACTGAGAAACTACCATCCATTGAGGGCTTGAAGTGGGATCAGTTCCATGAAGATGTCCAAAGAATAATAAAGATGTCAAAACTGGATCTTAAGATTATTCTTGTTGAAGACAATATTACTGCTCAGTATGAGCTCTTCAAGAGACTCAATACAGGTGCCGTAGCATTATCAGCTCAGGAAATAAGAAATTGTCTTATTATCATGCTCAACGAAGAGTACTATAATAAGATCGATATTTTAAAAAACTATCCTCAATTTAAGAATGCTATAAAATTAACCGATGCAAAAAATGAAATCGAATTCCCTATGGAATTGATTTTAAGATATTTTATTTTAAAATTTGATAATATCGATTTCACAAAATACAATATGTCGTCCGATTTGCTTGCAGACTTTATCGATAAAGAAACAGCAAGAATTATTCAAAGTGAATCATTTGTATTAGATACCGAAATTGAAATTTTCAAACGAGTTTTCAATCTATTAGATGAAGTACTTTCTGATGAAGCATTCAGAAAATTTAATGTTGAGAAAGATGTATTTGAGGGTGCATTTCTTCAGACCAGCTTTGAAGGTATTGTTTCAGGAATTGCGCACAATATCGATTATTATGAGAATGATGGTAAAGATAGCTTGAAAGAAAAGATTAAAAACATGTATAAAGATGCGACCTTCATAGAGGCTGCTAAGAGAGGTAACAAAGCACTTCCAAGAATTCAGAACATGATTGCATTTTCAAACACTTACTTTTTACCAGATGCAAATTAAAGATTTTGAAGATTTACTGGTGGAAGATTGGACCTGGCGCAAAAAAGAAGTTTCAGATCTGATTTTGCTTGCCGAAAAGGAAGAAAACACAGTACTTTTAAAATCCATTATTCTATTACTATATGCACATTGGGAAGGCTATATAAAAAAAAGCAGTAAGACGTATCTCAAATATATTTGTGACAATAAGCATAAACTAAATGAATTAACAGATAACTTCAAAGCGGTAGCCTTAAAAGGATTGACAGGTGAAGTTATGAAAAGTGGTAATACGTTAAGCCTTCAAAATGAACTTCATTACATAAAGAAGTTTTCCGACTTGGATAATATTTCGATAGATCACCACATAAAAATTGATTTAGATAATGAAAAGGATAAAAATATCATTAATACGCATGATAATCTAAATCCGGAAATTTTTGGTAATATTTTAAAAATTATTGGGATTGATTACAAAGAACAATATGACGCCAAGGAAATTTTTATAAATACATATCTATTATCAAATAGGAACTCTATAGGACATGGTAGCAAAGAATTGTTTAAAGACGAAAATTTCGAATTTAAGATATCTTCCATGAAAAGGCTGAGAGATGTAATCCTAGTTATTGTAGAAAATTTTAGAGATGAGCTCATAGAATTTGCTCATAACAGTTTATATTTAAAAGTCAATAAGGAAAAGGCTAAACAATCAAAACAAAAATTTGAAACTCAATTAAAAGATGACTTTTCAGAAATTGACAAGGCTTATAATTAGTTTTAACAGTCCTTATTTATGACCATATCTTCAAGGTCACCCTCTTTAATTCTAACTTGAAGAGGATCCTCTACCAATATTGTGGCATGAAGATACTGAATATCAGGGCGTACTAAAATTTTTAGTTCTCCTTCGTCCTTAATATCTTTGGAAATTAGTTTCCATTTTATCTTTAGGTCATACTCTACAGCAAGTGGCTTTACATAGATTTCATCAGAAGTGTAGCTATCATCACCTACTAATATTTTTGTTTTGGGCAAAACTTTGCCCGAACTGCTCTCGTCGGATAAGACAAGGTCGGACCGATAAAAGGATGTTGAAATCGCTGCCAGGCCAGTGTGGTTTTCGTTTGTCTCCGCCATATCCTGAATGCCCTCTTCAATTTCGAAAAATAGCTTGAACTCCTCTATTGGGCTGTCACCCGTATTTTGTATCCTTAATGCAAAATGGAAATAGCTCAGATTCACTTCTGTAGTAGAAGTTACAGGATATACCAAGCCCTGCATCATTTTATTGACCCCCATAATATTATTAAGTGCTGCGGGATATATTGGTTGCGCAGGCACAATCTTTTGCCTATAGTGGATTGTCTCCTTTTTAAATTGCGGAACTACGGTCAGTTCTTTTGTTGAATCATGGAAGGTTACCGAAACGCTCTTGCTGGTCTTAAAGTTTTGGCTTTTCAGGTACCAGTCATGCGTATGGCGATTTTCATCGATCAGGTCCACCATATCTTCCCAAGAGAAGATATGAATCTCAAAGCTTCCTGCATTTTTATTCTCCAAATTCTTATTCCTTATATAGGCCTCTATGCCAGCATCCTTCACCGCAGTGGTTGCAAAGTATAGTTTTTTTAAAGGTGGGTCGAAATTTCTGGCCATTCCTATTTCCCTGTCGATCTCGGCTTCCGTAAACTGCTTGTTGGTGTATTCGTCCTTGCCCTTGCACTGGATACCAAAGTAGCCGTCCTCCCCAAAGGGAATGCCGTAGATATCAACCCCGTTCTGCTCCTGGCCTGCCCTTCCGTTCTTTTTTATCTCGGGGCAGTTCCATATTTCTCCCCACAATTTTTTGCACAGGGTTTCAAAATCTTGCCAGTTGGCGGGACGTCGTAATGATTTGGAAGCTTCCATCTTTTTCTTATAAAAGATTAGTGCTATGGTTCTCGCTAATCTCCCGATAAAGATAGCGATTGATTTTAAATTTGATTATTTTTGACACATGAAGAACTCGATTGCCAGCCGTAAAAATAATAGCACAACCTATTCCCTCTTACGGGAAGGCACATTGACAGCACTGCTGCCAGAAACAGATCCCTTAAAAACACTACATAGTGGGAGGATAATGGCAAAGGCGTGGGCAAAGGACTTGGCTGAAAACAAGAAATTTGACCTGGTTCAGAATTTTATAAGGCAGGTAATCGTGGTATACTGGCAGATCGTGCATGATAAACCAGTCACCTTAAAGAGGCTGCCTCCCTTTCAATATTCTTTCAGGAAGGCAAAATTGGACAACTCTGCAACAGCTGTCGCAAATGCCCTCGGGAGGGCGGTTGCAAGGTTTGGTGTTACAGAGGCTGCCTTCCATGTTGGAACAATATATACGTCCCTTCTACCTGACACATTGCGTTCCAAGAACGGGATATTTTATACTCCTCCATCATTGTCTTCTCGTCTTATTGAAATGTCTGAAGTTTCGGGAGTAAATTGGTCTACTGCAAAAGTGGCCGATCCTGCCTGTGGAGGTGGCGCCTTTCTGGCTCCAGTGGCCTTGAAAATGATGGAAGCGCTTCCTGATCTCAAGGGACTTCGGTTAGTGGAACACCTGGAAGCAAATTTACGTGGTTATGAAATCGATCCTTTTGCGGCGTGGATTACACAGGTCTTTCTTGAAGTAGCGGTAAAGGACAGGATTGTCGGAGCCAGAAGAAATGTCCGTAGTCTTGTAACCATATGTAACACGTTGGATTATGAATTTGGAGATGCAGAACAATATGATTTGGTAATAGGAAACCCGCCCTATGGGAAGGTTTCCATAAACGACGCGACAAAAGAAAAGTATAAGGAAAGCCTTTTTGGGCATGCCAACCTATATGGGCTATTTACCCATTTGGCAATTAATATGACCAAATCCAAAGGCATCGTAAGCTACCTCACTCCTACCAGCTTCCTTTCCGGAGAATATTTCAAAAACCTGCGAAGCTATATACTGTCAAAGGCTTCACCGAGTGAAATTGATTTCGTAGCGATAAGGAAAGGGGTATTTGAGGATGTCCTTCAGGAAACAATGCTTGCTGTCTATAAAAAACAGACAATGAAGCAAGCTCAGGTTGGTGTAAATGAGATCATCACATCGACAGAAGATGAATCTATCGTGGAGAGTTTTGGAACTTTTAACGTGAAAGCTTTCCAATCCAGTCCCTGGATACTGCCTCGCACGTCGGAACAGTCCAAGATTATCCCTGCTATGTCAAAAATGAGATTTCGCTTATCGGATTGGGGTTATAAGGTCAGTACGGGACAGCTCGTATGGAACAGGAATAAATCACAGCTCAGCGATACATATAAGAAAAATTCATTTCCGGTAATATGGTCTGAAAGTATTACACAGGAGGGTACTTTTGTGTTACGTGCGGAAAAAAAGAATCACTCTGCCTGGTTTCATTATAAGGGTGAGGAATATCTCCTGACAAGAAAGCCCTGCCTGCTACTGCAGCGGACCACTTCCAAGGAACAGGAAAAGCGACTGAATGCCGCCATTCTTCCTCAGGAGTTACTGGATAAAAGAAAAGCAGTCGTCGTTGAAAACCATATCAATATTATAAGCGGTTCGGATGAAAAAGCTAAAGTCGACCTAAAGGTATTATGCGTTTTCCTTAACAGCAAGGCGGTTAATGATGCTTTCAGAACAATAAGCGGAAGCGTTGCCGTCTCTGCTTATGAACTAGGGTCATTGCCGGTACCTTCACCGCAAAAACTGAAAAAATTAAAGGAGCTGGTTGATGCCAAATCCCACCCTTCTTTGATAGAGAAAGAGTGTCATGATCTTTATACCTTACAATAATGAGTAACCAACTACCACCATACATTACAAGGGAAGCAGTTTTGGAAAGGCTTCCAGCTATTTTTCCGGAAGGGACTCCAAACCGCAACTATTGCATAAGGCTGATGTCGGCCAGTACAATCTTTACCATGCTGTATATCGGAGCCGTTGATGGAAATGATGTCTACGCCGCTCCAAAACATATATACAGGATGACAGTCGAACAGGCTCAAGATGATACATCTGCGGGACGGACCAATTATAGGGCGAATTCATTGAAAAAAGGTGTGGACATCCCGGGAGTCCGATGGTATGCGGATAATACCAGAGAGCCTATACGGGATGAAACCTTAAGGGAAGGGCTTCAACGTGTGGGTGCAGTTATAGCGATACCAATTCCGACGACATCCAGCAAACCGCGCTATGCACTCCAACAGGACTTTGCGGCTCTCTTTAATCCTAATCTTACGGGAGATGGTCTGGCCAGGGCAATTGAGCAATGGCAACATAATAACTTGAGTGCTGGAGCCCTGATCCGAATATCGCTGGCCGGCAGGACTTCAGGTAGTACTACAGGAAACGTACTGGTTTCTCTTCCTAATGGTGAGGTGAGAAGTCTGAGTACCGGATTGAGCTCGGACATTTCTAAGGCGGTAATTGAAATATTCGCGCCAATATACCTGGTAAATCCCGCGGTACTGTGGATAAGTACCAGCGATGCGAAAGTTCCGTATCTGGATAAAAGGATTGCAAACTCTATCGGCCTAAACATAGAGGCGGATAAAGAGTTACCAGATATAATTTTAGCAGACTTGGCAGGGAACACTCCTACATTAATCTTCGTTGAAGTTGTTGCGACTGACGGTGCTGTTACCCCTAGGAGACAGGAGGCCATATATAATATAACTGAAGCTGCAGGACTGGAACGAAAAAGTATCGCCTTTGTTACTGCTTATCTGGACAGGCAAAGTCCTGGTTTTAAGAAAACTATTGCAAACCTGGCATGGGGCAGCTTTGCATGGTTTGTTTCCGAACCTGATAAAATAGTCCATTTTAGCGATGGAAGCTCTAAACTCATAGATATAATTTCTCCAATAAATCTTTAGGTAATTATATTTTTTGCAAGGAAGAAAAATTAAAGCCGAAAACATGATGAATACAGAAGATTTGGTTAAACCTGTTGTTACGCTACCGCCTACTCTAGGAGATTCTATGACATCATCTGACATCATAGCCTTATTTGCAACGTTAATTTCGATTTGTGCATTTGCAATAACTTTTCTAAGTTATCGGAGAGAACGCAGTAAATCAAACCAGGATTTAGTTTTTCAGGAAAAAATAGCTGCCTATAGGGAACTGTCACTTCATGCTAACAACCTCTTCGAATCATTTTTCGACCTTGTAGAAGACTTACAGGATCATGATGGGACAAAGAAAGAATGGACCAAACATCTTAAAAAGGAATGCGGTATCTATTATGATCAGGTAACAAAATTTCAGGAAGTTATTTTTGAATCGATTCCGATATTGCCTGATAAAGTTTACCGCGAATTGATTGAATTTGGTCTTGAATCAAGGCATTTTATTACTTCGGCCTTTAATGGAAATTCCTTGCTGACAATCAATTCACATGATAAGCTGGAGAAAAGCCTACGAAATATTATCAAATTGATAAGGAAGGATCTAAACGTGGATAAGGTAAATATTAACTTGAAGAAGCGGCTAAAATGAAAGTTTTGTAAGCCAACTCATTTGATCCTGATATACTGTGTTGTATCCTTTCAATCAATCCGTATAAAATTGGAAACCGTTATTCGCAGCAATCGAAATTAAAGGAGAGATGGCATCCTTCAACTGATCATAATTAAATTTAGGTTCACTTTGTTGTTTGTTAAACAAGTACACATATTCCTCCAGAAGTTTTGATTTTGGACTGACCTCTGAAACAATCTCAAATGCAGTCTTCTGCAGATTATAAAACTTATCAAAATGCAGATCCATAATTGGAAGCTTATCGCTCTTTATTGAATTATATATTACATCAATTGGGGCCAGATTCCAGATAAGGTCATGCGATACAAAGGCATGGGGCACGAAGTGATCCAGGGCATATTTGGTTATGCTTAATTTACTATCGGTATAAATACATTGGACTGTTCCTAGTTCCTTAAAAACAATATCCCAGTAGTTCTTCCTTTGATTTACAAGCGACCCTCTGAACGGAGGCTTGATTAGCTTTCCTGGAATATCCGAAACATTGGGATTACGGACCTGTAAAAAGTTGGAAAGGTTCCAGTAACAGTAATCTTTAAGAATCCTCGCATTATTCTTTACATAATCCATCCAGATTGGATTGATTTCAATGTGGTCTGCATGCAATGCATATAAAACCTGGTTATGGAAACGCTGGGATTCTCTATAAATTCTGTTCCTGTATTGCGTATAGTTTTCTCCCTTGCTTTTGCAGATCCAGGGGGTCAGGAACCAGTGGGGAACATTCTTATCAAAATGCCTCAATAGGGAAATTGTCTCCCTGTTTTGGCCGGTTAAAAGAACATTCATTAGCTGGTCTTTCCTAATATTTATTGGTATAGCTTCTGCTGTGGCTATCGTTTTTATTGCCTGTTGGATCAAATCCTGGTTGCCAAATGAAATATGGAAATAATTTACCGTATACCATGAGTTTGCCAGCATCTTAGCGAAAAGCTCCCGCTTTTCTATATTCGATTTTCCCTCCTCAACAGATTCGATGATGGAAAGAAGCCAGTAAAATTTATAAGTGGCAGACGTGCTATTAAAGGCAGATGCCAGAGGGGCGATATTCAAAGAGGTCGATAATGGCAGGCTCATGACAACGTTTTTGTTTATAAAAATAGGAAATCGGTATTCATTACCTTCAAAAATCCAAGCAGTTTTTGGAGGGTACGAAATATTTAGTTATCATGTTATATTTTTTTTTTATATTTCCCTTCTATTATAGCTAATAAAGCAAATTAATATGAATAATTTTCAATACACCTTCTACCGAGTTACTAATAACAAAACTTCAAACAAATTTGAAGATCTTTTCAAGGAAATAAAAAACCAGATCGAAATATATGAACGTCAGTACTCTTTGACCATCAATTCATATATCAAGGAGTGGAATCATGAAAAAGCAAAGATTGACGCTAACTATAAAAAAATAAAAGATGATGCCGACCGAGAATATGACGAGATTGTTGGTGATAGCACCGATGATGACACTCACCAGTATGCCATGCATCGATCTGGAGTAGAAGCTGTCCACTATAACCATATTGATGCTACTGAAGAAGTTGAGAAGGAATACATGGATTTTCTCGACCTGTATAGCAAATCTATAATGATTGCACTATATTCCTTAAATGAGAGCAGACTTAACAGCATTGCTACCGTTGCAGCCGACCTGTTTTTAAAAAAAATTAAGCTGGGCCATTTCAGCAAGAAGGACTACCTAAATTCTGTCCTAAATTATCTTGATCTTGTTGTCGAAATCAATATAGAAGCTTTAGAGCCTCACATCAGTAAATTAAAAGATATCCAGGTCTTTAGAAATAAAGTTGTGCATACTTTATCTGTCATTCCCGATAAAGAGGCGTCACAGATAATAAAGAAAAAAAATAGTTCCTTGTCTTATGATAAGGACACAGAAACTGTTAAGATTGTCAGTTCATCCTATATCAAAGATTTTTTTACACTACTGAAAGGTTTTTATGAAGATCTCGCCTGGCTAATAGACGAGAAACAAGATTACGAAATATTAAGAAACGGTTTCCGGCATTGGTTAGGGATATTAGATCGAAAATTACTTATCGAGGACTTGGTCGTAACACCATCAGCCAAGAAAAAGCTTATCACCTTTAAGGTCGTCAGTCCTAGCGACTCATTTCCTGATTTTAACTTTAAAATCGGTGTCAGCAAGGCGAAAGTTAAAGCCATAGATATCACGCCTCAAATCGAAAATGAAAAGATAAATGAACTGATAACGTATGAGAATAGTGTCTCTGGTTATAATATTTTCGAGGTATTAAAGCCTTTCAATTTCGATGATTCCCCTCAAAAACTTACCGTACTTATTTATGACAGTGGAACAGATCAGGTGGATAAAAAATAATACCTATCCTAAATGGCTAAATTAGAGAGGCTCGAAATTATAGTAAGAAAATACAAGGTCTGGAGGAAAGCTAACCCCGATAGGCATATTCTCCATTGTGCGATGCAAGAAAATCTATCTTCCGCAATAATGGTAGCCGCTGGGGCTGTCGATGTTTATGGGAAGATCCACAATCACCAAAGGCGTGTGGGCAGGAGTGTTCTGAATGAATTCGGTGTCATACTATCCCATGCTGAAGCAGAATTCTCGAAGGCCCAGTCCTTTGACGAAATTTTTGCAATAGTGTCTAAATATCGTTTTAGAAAAATTGGGAAATTAACGGTATATGATACCTCAATAAGGATTGGGGAATATTTAAAATTTTATCCGACTAAAGTTTACCTGCATGCAGGCACTGATGTGGGAGCCAGATACATTTTTGGTCCCCTAAAAGGTAGGAATCTTATTGAAGTGGATGAATTTCCGCCAGTGATCAGAAATCTTAATCTGACTCCTGGCGAGATTGAAGATATCCTTTGTATTTATAAGGATGAATTAAAGCATTTAAAATTTGGCATTTATATACTTGAGTGTACCAATCTATTATAATCTATTTTGACTTGATTTCCATTCAAATTATTATTAGAATTCAGTCTTAATTTAGTTATTGAGTAGATTTTTAATCTGGATTTTTTTATTAGTATATTGAAATATGTAAGCGTCTTTAAAAAGTGGTATATATGAAGTTTACGCCAGGGAAAGAAATGGTTGCGGTATCGACATCCAAGAAATTGTGTTATTGATGTATCCAAAATTCTTTACTTCTAATGGTGATGTGACAAATGATAGATGGCGTGTATTCATTATTCATGGTTAGAACCCGGTATAACCACTCACATTTTTGACCGCAGTGCTAAGCTCATCACTTCCTTTGGCAGTCAAGAAGTGGAGTTCATACTAAAAAGTGGACATGAAATGAAGGAGCTTTAGTGCGTTAAAAATGTTGAATGCAAAAACGGAGTACTAAAATCGTTCGTAATACTAAAAATAAGCAGAACTATAAGGTTTGAAAAAAGAACTAGCGAAAGTCAAACTATAAAGAGATAGGGCGAGGTCTGTGCTGTCCTTAAAAGTTTGTTCCATAGTAACAGCATGCTAAACGTTCAAAACGAACACTTTGCTTTAAAAGCGTTAAAGTCGAGGAACGCTATTTACTACCAGAATATTATGTCCAAATAATATCATTTAAGGGATAAAAAAATAATTTATAAAAGTATATTTGCTTGAAAATAAGTCCATAAGTTAAAAGTAAAATGGCCTGAGTTGATGGTTTTTCATGAAATGAAATATGCAATAATGGGCAATATTAAATGATGCGTCATCCCAAAATACTTACATATGATAGGAACAGAATTTATAATTAATTTCGAAAACAAGAAGGCATATCTAACTGAAAGGATTTTTTTGCCTCTTGCTCAGCTTGAATTGCCCGATATCTCCAAACAATCTATCTCTGTCGCTTCCTGGAAGATTAGGGTTCTAGGCTATGATTCCGATAGTAAAAGGATTTTTGTTGAAATTTTGTCCTATAACGCATCAAGACAGCCATTTTCTGAATATCAGATCACTTGTGAAAACGAGTTAGCGAAAGTAGAAAAAATTGGCTTCCGTGATATAAATACACTGGCATTATTACAGACACTAAAAACAGGTAAACAAGTATCCGTTTTTTCTCCCTCCAAAACAGGGAGTACCAATACCAGATATGAACTGATTCCTAAAAACTTTAGAGAAGTGGTTTCCATTCCATTGGATAATTTACATTTCGGATCCGGTTATGTTTCATTTGAAAAAAAAATTGGTGTTCTCCCAAAACCTGTAGAGTTCAGGGTAAAGAATGAACATATCCGAGAAGAGTTTGATGCGATAAAAAATTATTTCGGAAACGTTCTGAAGGCAAAGAAATTTCAATTTGATATTAATGTAAGCATCATTAATCAGGAAATTGAAAGCATACAGGTTAACTCCGCAGATCTCAATCGGATAGACGATTCGATTATTGAATGCGTAAAGTTGGAACTGGTCAATACTATCACAAATAAAAACTTTGAAGACGAAACACAGAAAACACTTTTGACTATCGATGACCTATTTGATGTTCTCACCGAAAATAAAGTGAAAGCTGAGATTTTTTTTCAAGACGAAAAATCACTCCTCGAAGACCTGCTAAAAGTATCCAATACAAAACACTACAGACATTTACGATTTCTATCTGAAAGGCACTCCTTTTCTATAATGAGGCTGAGGTTCATAATCAGGCCTTTCTCTTTTCTTTTTCTGATACAGGGAGAAAGTAAATTCCAGATTGTGTGGGAAACCCTGAATACTGAGGAAGCAACCTATGTCTGGAAAATAGAAAGAGACATTAACGCCTTGAAAACTGAGTTGAAAAAAATTGATGATACCGTTAGAGATATTAAAGTGCTTGGAAAGACTGATTATATATCGAAAAAGGAAGAAAATTTTAGTCGCATCTATCATGATTACTCAGATCCGTTGACAGGATTTGCCAAATGGAAGAATGAAATGGAGAAAGCGCTTAAATAATGTTGCTACAAGAACAACACACAGCACTTCTGCCCCTTTAGATCCTGCTACTCATTGCTGTATACCTTATCCCAAAATTTAATAGACTTTAGAATTCCCTCTTCTTCCCATATCAGATATTTCCTCACTTTCTGGCAGAATGGGACAGATTCAATTTCATCATTGTTGGGATTTGTATTTATAATAGTCATCGCGAACCAGAAGCGCACAAGTCCTTTTTTCTTTAGGTTTGACGCCCATATACTATCATCAACAATCAGAAGATTTTGAGATTCGCCGAAAACATCCGTATTGACCTTGTGGGTGATTCCAACTGTTGAATTTTTCTTGTCTAGATAGTTGCTTCCCTCCAATGCCACTATTCCCAATGTCTTTCTAGCCTGTTTGGAGGGCAGATAGACCGTTTCCTCTCCTTCCACATTTCTTCTTATTATCTTCGCAAGAGAAACATGAAATGTGATGCTATCCGTAAAGTGCCTTCTGCTTCCCTCCTCCCCGATCCAATCCATCCATACAATATCGGACGGATTCGAATAAATATCTGTTTTAGGGCTGGCATGGAATTGCAGGTCATCACGTAACTTTTTCTCATTAAAATTCTTTGATAGGTCTTCTCTGAAGGCTTCAAAGTCGCTCTTTTTAATAAAGCAGCAGTGTATCTCAATTGAGGACTGTATAGTCTTAGTTGAATTGTACAATCCTGTATAGTTATACAGTACTGATCCAGGTCGTTCATCTGTCAGAAAATCAAAATCCGACCTGTCATAATATATCCAATCCTTAAAGTTTAATATCGGCTCATTGTCCACGGCCACCTGAACTGATTCAGCTATGTCCTTATCATCTGGCAGCTCTGGAGCGAGCACTTCCCTGATCATCCATTTGGGTGGATTGAAATAGCTGTCCACCCTGTTCTCAAAGTCGTTGTCAAAATCTTCCCCTGGATTGTGGATTTCTATAATGACCGAATAATCTTTGATCCAAAATTTGTCATCATAATCAGTATATGGCAGGTAATCTGCCAGGTATCCTTTCAGAAAATTTACCGCAAGCCATGTATATTTTTCCTCATAGGTAAATTTTTTACTCTTGCTTCCCTTCCTCGCATCTGTATATCCACTTCCCTTGATACGATCAAATCCTAATGCTTTAATATATGCAAGTGCTGCAGCCATTGCCCATTCTCTGCATCCTATCTGAAACTCATTACCCTGCTCTGACTCATATTTCCTGATAAATGCCTCAGTTTCGCTGGTCATCCCGTCTTTGCCATAGCCTATCTCATAGGTAAGAAACTTGTCATACACATCCCTAATCACATACCAGGCAAGGTCATGCACTATAGGATAAAAACTCTCGCTTGGATTTTTAAGGTAGTACAGCTCAAGGGGAAGGTATACAAATTCGTCCAACTTACAGGGCCTTGCTTTGGCTACTTCGTACTTGTCAATCAATCGCATTTGGAAGGCTTTTTCCACAATGGCATTAAAGCCATATCTCACTATAGCATTGCGGTAGACGAGTTTGTTTTCAAAAATATTCTCCAAGCTCCAATTGGCAAGTTCCCCGATGGCTTCCTTATCTTTGCATCTGCCGGAAATGCCAAGCATTACAGCGGCAAGGTCCTCCTGAATCTGAGGGTCATTGCAGCCAAAAAGCTTATCCAGTAATTTGATGAACTCATGCGGAACCAGTACTGCCCACTGTGCAAGCTTAGTGCGAAGATCTCCTCTTAGTTTTTGGTCCAGCGTAGACAATCCCCAGGCATACATAAGTGGCCTTCCATCATGCTTTTCAAATTCATCAAGCCTGAGATAGGGACTCAGGACACTGCTCAAAGTCCACGAAGACTTGACCTTGCAGACTGTTTTTTCATAGCTGTCCAAGCCTGACCACAATTTATCACGGCTGAATGCGTCGGGAATATTATATAGGATATCATGCAAATAAAGCGCATTAAAAGGGGTGTCCGTCCTGTTGGCCAATGGGTAGACCAATGACTTTAGGATGATAAACCTCTTGTCATAGTCGTTCATAAACATTTCATTGATCCATTGTTCGAACTTCTTTGCCAGCCCGTACGGGGCCGTCGCCAGGGCTTCCAATTGCATCTCAAATATTTCTTGCCCGCTGAATCCTTTTTCCAAATATCCATCCAACCCTATCAATTTTCCCGTCCTCAAAAATATTGAATTGACAACATTCTGGATCAGCTGCTGGCTTGGGGTCTTATTGTATTTCCGTCGAAATTCGATAGGATTCATGTCAACAGGCAAGGCTAAATTTTGAAAGACAATCTCCGGGAATTCCTCCAGGCCTTCATTGATAATTGCTTCGGTGATATTATCGGAAAGCACAATCTCCAGGATGGACTGGTAGGTAATAGTATAGTATTTCTCATACTTTTTTATCATGCCTTTCGATTCCGATCTTTCAAATCGCGTCATGATACCATTTTCGGATAGGAATTGCAGCAGCAGCTCGATTTCAGAATTATCCAAATAATGTTGCAGATCGGGCGTAATTCCTTGTTTTATGAACTTATGGGACATTTCCGGAGAGCTATAGAACAGCTCTGAAATTAGCAGCAGGGCATCAATGACAGGATGCACATCCAAAGTTTTCTTTTTAACCAGCTGGAGGAATTCTTTATTCAATCGATTCAGCTTAAGATTCAGGAGAGTTCCCGTTGCGGTTTCAAAACTGTCCCCTTCTGTTATCGTTTTGCCTTTATATTCTTCACAAAACAGTCGCAAAGCGAAAAGACTATCAAGCCCCCTGAACGAATCCAAGTTTGGAATCGATATGCCATATTCATTAAGATATTTTGGCAGTACTTCAAAGATAGCCACATCTCCTTCCCTTGGTAAAGTAAGTTCATTCAAATAATCATCCTCAGGAATCTTGCTGTTATTGTAAAAGTAATCTCGTGCACTAAATACTATCCTTAATCTGGGAAATTTCTTTGAAATCTCCTCTACCTCACAGATCCTGTCATACCAATTATCCCAATTGGTTATGTCTTCCTCAAGGCCATCAATACAAATCAAAACCTTGGAAAGCTCAAATCCAGGCTCTATGCCAACCTCATTTTGACTGGACTTCCTCACATCATTCCTATGTGCCAAGGTTTCCAATGCTGAGAGCATCTCATTAAGATTCCAGTTGGGTAGCCCCAGCTCTGAACTTAGCAGCGATTCCCACCCTTTGGAGTCGGCCCCATAGGCACGTATTAAAATGGCGGGAGCTCCGGAATTCAGAGATTCCTCAACCCCGAAAGCCAACCCATGAGTCTTTCCTGTCCCTGCCCTCCCGTAGATAATACAGCAGGGCACAGTTTCCAATTCTGCACAGAGCTTCTCAAAACCAGACAGTAAATCAGACTGCAGGATATCGAGCTGCAGCACGAGCTTGTCATACGTTGGCTTTTCTAGGTTGGTGGGGATACTGTCCATTAACGACTGTCTTAACTCGTCAATGGTTTCGTAGATGTCTTGGTTGTGGAAAGACATATCCAAAGTGCCTTCAACAGCCCTGACTGCCATCAATTTAATCTGATCCAGATAGGCAAGAACGTATTTTAGAGAATCCGAAACGCTAATTACAAGGTTATAATAATTTCGACTCCCAGAGTGCCTAACCAGCGGATCGAGCAGGGATTCAAATTCAAATATCTCATCGTGAAGTTTGCTTGCTGTTGCAAATACTTCTTTTCTGAAAAGTGCTGAAAATATCTGCTTGCTGACCTGGGTCTGTATAAGTCCGCTGCTGTTAAGATTGGGCACGTATCTTTCCTTAAGCCAGCTGTTGGTCTTCTGCATCTGGAATCTTTCTGTCAGCATACTGAAAAAGAAAATCTCCCTTTCGAACCAATATTTGTGAACACCCTCATTTTCGGGCTTTTGAATTTCTGCCCTGAGTTCATGATCGAACCACCATGTGAGCTCCAAATCAGGGTAATGCCCACAGAGATCTTTTGTAAGATTATTGATCCTGAATTCCTCGGAATCTTTTATTGGCTTCTTGCCCTTACCTATCTTGAGGGAGTTTATGTTCCTTGGAATGCAGATAATGTATTTTTTTATTGTAGGCCTAAGTCCCATGGCTGTATGGACAGACTTCCTGATCTGGCCTATCTGCAGCTCTTCAAGATTATTCAGGAACCATTTGGATTGTACCGCCACAATCGAATCATCCTTTAGCAGACCATACGCCTCAATGCCCCCGTCTCCCCCGGAGCCATTTATGACCCTGAAATTAATAAGCATGTCTGAATAATTGGCCTGAAGGTACCTTTGAAACAATTGGTTGTTCATTGTTTCAAAAGCGTCTTCTGGACTAAGGTCATAAGTGTTAAAGGAGTTCCACATTGGTACTGTTTTTTAAACATAAAGAGGTATACTGGTCTTTAGTTTCTCACCAAGTTCGCTCTTAAAATTGTACTCGGTAAATTTAGCGAAATCATTGCTTTTACATGCGTCAAAAAATTCAAGAAACTCCAATTTGGCTTCCTGTTCAAGAAATCTATTATCGGCTACTGCATTCCTCAGCTCTATTGGATCTGCAAATATTTTGAGTATTGTGCGGCTGATGGTGTAGTATGATTTGTCCCTGGAATCTGCCTCGATACTCATCTTTAAAAAATGGATCGGATCATGTTCAGGTAAAATAGTCTTGATCTCTTCCGCCATCTTGTCCTCTATATGCCAGTACTTATGGCCCCTTGACGCGTCATCAGTAAGAGGCTCGAATTTTTCCTGTGAGGTCCAATAAAAGATATATACCGCATCCTGGGACAATCCATCCCTTTCAAGATGCCTTCTGAAAAATCCTATTTGGATATCAGTCAGCTGCTCAT
This sequence comes from Flavobacterium sp. UBA4197, assembly GCF_002379575.1. Lineage (NCBI taxonomy): Bacteria > Pseudomonadati > Bacteroidota > Flavobacteriia > Flavobacteriales > Flavobacteriaceae > Flavobacterium > Flavobacterium sp. UBA4197. The sequence goes on along the minus strand of NZ_DFUB01000001.1, from coordinate 127,479 downwards.
TTGAAAGAGCGAAGGGCCTTCCGTCCTGTTTTATGTGGTATACCAACTCATTCTGGAACAGGTACGGAAATGATGCGCCATCAAACACGGCCTCTGCCACCGCCCTGAATGCTTCAGGCTCATCACTGTAATATGCAATATGCGGATTATAGGAATAATTCCAGAACAGGCCAATGAGCGAGTCAAAGGGAAATGACCGTAATCCTTCCTGTTCAGCAAATTTCGGCCCGAGGTAGCATAGAGTATTCACCTGCAATTCAAACTGCTCCCTGCTCGAAACTTTAAGCTGGATGATACGTGCCCCGACCTGCCGTAGCATATTGCGCTCCTCGTGTACATCAATAAACTTGCGCATTCCAGCCAATCCTCCAGTCAACGCTGCAACAAAGGCTTTCTCCGATAGTTCCTTGCCTGCCAGACGGTATCGGAAATAGCGTTCAAAGAACATCGGGTAAATTATTGAATTCTTGGCATTCTTTATCCTTTCAAAAGGGAAGAACATATGGTGTAGCAGCCCGGCAATCAGCCCCAGCTCTTCCTCCGTATACCTTTCCTCTCCACGCAAGGTGCGTATAATGGTAATCTTGTTTTCCTCTTCATCTGTATACTTGTCCAGCTCGTAATATTGGGCATGCAAATTCGCATAAGCCTGGTTACTTATAAACTCCTTTTTATTCTCGTACAACCGGTCATATACGATAGGAAATCTGAATTTTAATAACTCCAGTACAAAAAGGCTTTCAAAAAAGACCTCATCCTTGAGCTTCTCATGTGTAATCTTGAAACCATTAATGAATTTTATAACATCACGGGACTGTCGGAATATCTTAGTATAAGTATATTCATAGTCGTGATGAAAACCAGTGGCGATTATATGCTCCTTGTAGACCTGAAGTTCCTCTTGATTTAAGAATAGTGCTAAGTGCCCTTCAAGTATAGATTGAAGGCTTTCTGTTTCCCTCTTAGGTAAGGGGATCTCCAATTGTATTATTTTATCTAGGAAGCCGCTGCCCACATTAGTATTCAGGGTAGCCACGGCCTTGTCAACATAGCCCCTGTCATAAGCAACGAGATAAAATATATTGGTAAAATTACCTGTGTTCCGGATTATGCGAAGGACTTCCAGTATCTCATCATTATACAATCGATCGAGATCATCTATTGCTACTACAATTTTCTTTCCCGAATTCTCAAGCAATTCATTAATAACTTGATAATCTTCGACATAATTTGTGTCATGAAAAAGGCTAGTCAGAAGGCCTGTCTGCTTAATAACTCTTGCAAGTGAGGATTCTGATCGTGCAAGCTTCCTGGAATAGTCGAGTATAAGGCCGGATATCTTTGGATCAATCTTATATAACCTAGTGGATAGGATATCGAAAAAGTCTTCCTGTATATTCGATTTTCCTTCGACACTCCAGGGATTGAACTCCATAAAAGATGTAGTGTTCACATCAAGCTGTGATCCTATCAGATTAATGAATGATGTTTTACCACTACCATATTCGCCAAGTATACCTATAGCAAATGACCTGCTGTTAGATGTATTGTTTATTCTTTTGGCAATATCCTTGGCCAGCCCACGTCTATTAAAACTGTCTTCTTCTTCCCCTTGAATTGGTTTATCCTCTATGAATCCTTTATCGGAATGTTGCGTTTCCTTCTTCTTTTGAGGAAAAATACTGATAACGGAAGGAAATGATAACGCAAAAACAATAATATCCCATATCCTAAGATGCGGAAAAAAACTAAGGGAATAGAATGTCCAGAAACCACTAGAAATTGTCAAGGCGTACAATCCAACTGCCAGGACAGCAATTTGTCTTACAAGCATTTTGCTTGCAAACAGAATAAGCAACAATGAAAGGCAAAGTGCAAAGGCTACTAGCAATATGCCGTTAAAGATTGTATTCTCAAAATGGGAAATAATTCCTTTTACAACGAGGGCGTTAAGACAACCATTTACAACGTCTCTGAAAAAAAATATCAAAGATATAAATACAATTGTCCACAGGATTCCGGAAGATTTCTTTTTGAAGTAAGGTAGGGTCATCTTTATTATACTTAGAATTACGGCTACAGAAAAACTCTTAGTATTTTCTAATCGCAATGAATACCAAATATAAAATAAAATCAGAAAGCGATAAGGTTGATGCTTTTATTCTTCAAGTTTTGTCTCTTCAGCTAATCTTGAAGCATCTTTCTAACGGTCTATAATAAGATAATATATTAATTTTGTATTTCCTTTTAATTTTAGACGATGGATATCTGCCTACTTTGTGATGAACCCATGCATAATAAGCCTAATTTAGGCATTGCACTGGATCCATCAAAAAAATACAAACATAAAGAACATATCATTCAGAACGCCATTGGTGGGAGATTAAAATCCAGCACCATTTTATGTGAAGCCTGTGGCGGCATACTTAACACCGAAATAGACATTGATTTTACAAAACTTTTTCTGCCTTTCACTGCTAGAATCAATGATTTGGCAAAAGATAGGAATGCTAAAGCCAATACCAGATTGCAAGGCACTCACATCGGATCCAATAAGCAAGTAAAGTACGTCAGCAAGACTCCTGTCCCCCTACGCCCAAGCAGAGAGATTAATGATGCAGAGGAAAAGGTTACTATATATTGCCCAAAGGATATCATTGATAATTTTCGAAAATCGGTAAATAAAGAGCTTGAAGAAGCACACAAACAGCACTATCGGATTGATGAAATTTATGAATTTTCTCAAAGCGAGCATGTTTGGATATCCTTTAGCAAGGATGTCAAAGATTTTAATGATAAATGGAAAATGGGTTTTATCAAGATTGCGACTGAATTTGCTTACATGCATGGAGTTCCGAAAGATCAGCTTATTAAAACCTTGGATATAACAGCAAAGAAACTCATCTTCTCTAATAACCTACATCCTTTTGTTCCCGTAACCGCAATCGATCATCTCCTTGAATATAATAGAAATATAATTGAGCGAAATTATCCATCGCATACCTTGCATTTATATACGCAGTCATACAGTGAGCATGACAAACATTTAATCTGCTACGTTGAATTATTCAGTACCTTCCAATACTATGTCGTGCTAACAGATACATACAATGGCCCTGAGGTTATGCAGTCATACAGCCAGAAGATTGTCACTGAAAAAAAAATAGATTTAGATATCAAGGAGCTTCAGCCGAAGGAACTAATGCAAGAAGCACGGTCGTTTGGCATAAACCTAAGTAATGCTCCTGATTCTTCAATGGAAGGTGTCTATGATTACTTTGAGAAAGAGTTTGCAAAGATTCAGCCCGTCTATGAACTCGACTTGAAAAAAGAACTATCGGCATCATTGGAACTTTTAAAAATGGCTATTTTAAAAGCAAATCTTCCAAAGTCCCCATCACAGTACGCAGGCCTCAACGATGAGTTAGCAGCATTCATAGCAAAATTTTCTAAAGAAGATAGGCGGAAAATCTTACTTGAAACTTTTGATTTCTTCTACAATAATGAAGACTATATTATCGAAAGATTTCGGAAATTATATTTTGAAAATGATAGCAACGGAAACAGGGATCGCATAAGCATGATTGCAAAGTGCATCCAAATAGCCGCTAAGGATATAAAACAGGTACAGGATTATGGTCATGAAAAATTTTCCTTTCTTTCCTACTTCCTAAACGTACAGCAGAACATAGAATAGCTGGAGTTCATACTAAAAGTGGACACCAAATGAAGGAATCTTGAGACTTATTCGCTTTCTCTTCTTTGTCTTTTACTCATTTTCCACAGCACGGCTTTAAGCATCTGTTTCTTAAAACCAACAAGATGAGATTGGCCCTCAGGGCATGTTAAGACTTGGTACATCTAGGTGGTAATAAAAATGCCACACGAAAGGATTCGTGTGGCAGTATGTGAAACTTCTAAGAAATTTCGCTTTTGCTTTTTAAGTTAAATTTTATTTGTTCAATGCTTTTTCTAAAGCAGCACATCTTTCCTTAAAATAAGCTAAATCTACATCTGGAAATAATTTAGGGAAGCGTTTAATGATGTTTTTCATTTGCAACAAAACACCCTCGACTGAGGTAGAAATAGTACCATCTCTCAGTTTATCATCAAATGCATGTGGGCCTTCCAGATATTGCCCTCCATGCTCTATAAAGACAGGTTTAAAATTACCTAGTTTCTTTACGATTTCTTCTGTGTCAATGTAAAAATACTGCCAGTAATAGACCGCCTTACATTGGAGCATAGTATTGTAATATTCTTCAAGGGTCATATTTAACTCAAACCAAATTCCTGAATCATAAAAATACATAGGACATGGATATACGCCTTCTTCTCGCAATATACAGCCAAAAGTACCATCACTGCCATGACCAGACCCGTTGATATAATTTAATTTAGGCAAAAAATCTTTCCAAATAGCCTCAGCCTCAGGCTGTGGATTATTTTCCCAAAAACGACGACCTTCATTATAAGGTTCCCAAAAATCAGAAGGGGATGATAATGCAGACGAAAAATTATGAAGCTGAAAACCACCCCAAAGATATGCTTCATCGGATTGATCAGTAACCGCATCCCAGTCTAGGCTTAAGGCACCTAAGTCTTCATATTCCCAATCTTTTTCCGGTACTTTTATTTTCATTTCTTCATAAACCTCTTCAAAATTTCCTTCTGCATCTCGGTATTTAAGTAATTCTCTATTATCTTCTACATTATCTTCTACATTATCTTCCCTAATTATAACAAAGGAATTATTTTTCAAATCAGTAATAAAATCTTCAAATTTTTCTAACATATCTTATTATTTAAATTTAAAAGCTGCAAGTTGGCTAGTTGTTGTTTTACTCATCGTATTACGTCAGTAATTCCCGCATCTCTTTCTGATTCTTTTCCAGTCCCACACTGCCGCACGATTGCATCGTGTAGTTTAATAATTATAATCTTTTAAAACATCCTGCAAGAGCTTATAATTACGACTCATCAATTATGTTTTTGATAAAGATAAAAACTTTTTGAAATAAAAATACCACACGAAAGGATTCGTGTGGTAGTATGGGAAACTTCTTTTAAAAAATTTCGCTTTTTAGTTATTTGACTTGAAATATTACTACACTATTCCAAATTCTGCTAAATCAGGTTTCAAATGAGGAAAGATTACAGGAAAAAAACGTTTCATTAGTTCGTAACTTGGTGATTTGTCTTTTAAACAATAAGTTAGATTCCAATAATTGAAACATTTAGCTTTATAAGCTAATTCTAAGTATTTTTCAAATGTAACTTTCATGTCGTACAATGCTTCGGGAAAACCGTCAAAACCTGTATACAGATAAATATTGTCTATTAATTTACCGTTTTCAACCTTCATACAGGCAACAGCAAATTCATTAGTATCGATAGGCCGTAAATCTCCTCCGTTTAATCCTACACTTATTGCAGCATCATACATTCCGGTTGTTTTTACATTCTCTAAATCTATAACATTTTTAAGTTGTGTTATATTTAAATTACCACTAAGCAATATTTTTACAGCTTCCCAACTATATCCATTATCTAAATACTCTTTCTTTATCCATGGATCTTCTTTAAATACCGCTTCTTTTTCTTTACCATTTTGAAAACTTTCATCGATGATTCTCCATACAAAATTAAGTTTAGCGGCTTGACTATAAAAATCTATTAAACTTTCAGGAAAAGTCAAATTTCTTTCTTTTAATATTTCTTCTAAGTCTTTTTGTGGTATAGCCTCGCTTGGCATATATACTGCACCTGAAGAGACTAAATAACCTGAATCATAAATTTCTTTGGACAAACTGCTCTTTCTATCTCTAAACTTTTTTTCAATGTCTATCATATATAATTATTTTCAATATATTAGTTTATTATTCCTTTCTAAATTTTCTAATTTATCAATATGGTCTTCTTTAGCAATACTATTCATACGCCTTTCAACCTCATTTATATCTCTAAAATTACCATTATCTTCTCTTTCTTAAATTAAATTTTAAAGAATCCTGTCATTCCTTTGACATTATTAGCTTTAGCAACCTGCTGTAGACGTCCCCGCTGGCGCGAGCTTTTAGCTCTGCAATTTATTTTTGTTTTTTATCATAGAATGCGCCAGCGTGGGGAACTTCTAAAAAATAGAAATTTCGCTTTTATAATTATTAAAGTTTGATAATATTATCCTTCGTTATAGTCTGCCATCCACGTAGGATGTTCAGGCTCGAAAACTCTTAATGTTTCTACTAATATACCGTCGTCTTTAATTGTGATATCTTCTATATAAGTATTAGATCTTTCATTATAGATCCATTCAATAACTTCTTCATTTCGTCTTCTTTCAGAATTTAGTTTTCTTTCTGTTACTATTTTTAGTTCGCCATTAACGATTCCAACACTTATATTATTTGGATATACATCAATTCCCATATCTAAATTTGCACCTAAAAAACAAGAAAAAACTATATCAGAATCCGTATTAAATATTCCTTTTCCAAATGAAGGTTCTTTATATTTACGTATTAGAAATAATTTTCTTTTTCGTAAATTTCTTTTCTTAATAGATAATTCTTCTTCATTCATTAAAGACTCATTTCTATACTTGTTAATTGTTGAGAAATAGCCATAACGATTACCATAATAACTTTCAAGTTTTTCAACTAAAAAATTCCATTTATCGGTATCTATTGAGTTATCATATGCTCCTAACCCATATTGATATTCTAATTCCGTAAATTCTAAAATAAAATTTTTAACGTCTTCCAATGTATAATTCATAGTTTTTTAGTTTTAAGTATTAAAAAGCAAAACTTCTATTCTTTAGAAGTTTTGCTTTTTTAAATTACCAAAATTATCCTTCGTTGTAATCTGCTTTCCAAGTAGGATGCTCAGGCTCAACAACTCTTAGTGTTTCAACTAATATACCGTCGTCTTTAATTGTAATATCTTCTATATATACATTAGATCTTTTATTATAAACCCATTCAACTTCATCTAAACCCTTATCATGATTTAGGGTTCTCTCTGAAATAACCGTTAACTCACCGTTAACGATACCGACACTTGTATTTCTAGCGTAAACTTCTGCTCCTATTTCCGTATTAGATCCTAAAAAACAAGAAAAAACTATATTAGAATCTGTATTATATATACCTTCACCAAATTTAGGGTTTTGATATTTTCTAATTAAAAACAATCTTCTTTTTTTAAGATTATTTTTATTATTATTGAATCTTTCTAAAGTCATTCTTGACTCATCTCGAATAGTATTGATAATTATGTGATAGCCTAATCCCGCATTATAGAAATTTTCAAGTTTCGCAACTAAAATTTGCCATTCTTCGTGATTAATTGAACTGTCATAAAAGCCTACTCCAAACTGATATTCCAGCTCAGTAAATTCTACAATGAACTTTTTAACGTCTTCTAAAGTGTAATTCATGATTTTTAATTTATTTCGTTCCTAAAAAATGATCCGGTCCAGTTTTAAACTCTTCGTTTAGAGTAATTTTTCGATTGTTTTTCAAATATAGCTTTAGCTATTTTATATATTACATATTTCTACTTATCTCCATGAATTCATTTGGTAGTCATAAAAGTTACATTCATATCTTCTATTCTTTCTTCAAGGGCTTTAATCCCAATCTCTAAATATTTTTCTTTTTCGTATTCATTCAAAATATAAAAAACATCAAATCCGGGAGCCGGCTTTGGAATTGGCACAGATAATCTGATGGTATTATTTTCTTCATAAACATAATAATGCCAATCTTTTTTTTCTAATTCTTTTTTTGTATTCATAATTCAAATCATTTCTTGGTAAAACTTTGGATAATATTGTTTCAACAAGAACACTTTCTTTTTCCCAAATATCAGGATTATTATTGTCAATAATTAGGTAATATTTTCAATTGGGGTTCGTATCAAAAAGTGAACAACAAAATTAAGAAACAGTTGAACTTAAATTTTCAGCTACTTAAAGATTCAATGGGCCTTCAAAAGAGCGGACTAGTACGACCCTCTAACCAATATGGAAAATCTACCATTTGAAAAATAGGAATTTCAACAAGTAAATCTTTTAATGGATCTGAATTTGTATCTTTGTAGATATAACCCGTCCTTCAGGTTATACATTCGATCTGTATGCTAACTAGTTGTTTTGTTTGTGATGTTTATCGTTAGTTTGATAAACTTTGTACCCTTATTGTACCTCACTTCCTTTAAAGCCTTGTAATCATTGGAAAGTTAATTTCTGCATCGGGAAGTAGTACCTATAAAACAAGCAAATAAAAACTATATAAAGCCCTATTAATGAGGGCTTTTTTATTATTAGATTTCATCAATACTGCAATACTATTTATCTATTTTGTAACCAAAACAACTTATTTTCACTAAATAAGAACACTTAATTAAGAAAATACACAAACAAACTTAACACAATAAACCAAGCGCTTTACTATATTTATCTTTTTAAAATCGCCAATTTTTAAACAATTCGACAAAAGTAATAGTAATATCTTAATTAAAACTGATAATCGTATATTTGAAAGTTATATGTGATTTTTCTTTACAAAACTTAAAAACAAACAAAATATTTACTACATTCATTTAAATAAATAAAAGTTTTATGAAAATTAGTGAAATCTTTGGCTTAAATATGTCACAAGCTGAATTAGACTTTGTTGACATTGATCCAACAGAAGACTTACCTTTATTTTTAGACCCTTTTTTTTTAAGCAAGAGAAATGATAACTGGTCAATTGAAGCTTCTTTGACTCTGAAGAGTTTTTTCCAAAACGTTATTGATGCAATTCGAAATGGAAATGAAGACGAAGCTAAAGAATTATTTGACCATTTACATGAGCCCAATTCTACTTGTTTAGGAATGTCGAGAGGAAATCCTCAAGGCAAAGGTGTTGGATTTGAAGATACAGATAAAATCTACGATAGTTTATTAAGTAGTAGAGCTATTCAAACCGGACTAATTCAAGATATTGAAGACAACATTCTTTTTGTCGAAAATTTTGGAAAGGACAAACTATCTGATATGACAACAAATATTATCACTAAACATCTAATTGAATATACTCAAACTCAATGTAATCTTTTAAATATACCTCTCACTTCAGGAATAGCATCAGAATATTTTTGGAATAGAGATGATGATGAATGGCAAACGGAGCACACTGATATGTTAGTTATAGAAGGCAAAAAAATATTATTAGTTCCTAAAGGAATTGTTTCATTTAGCAAAGCATATACTCCAGATACATATTATAATCGTTTCGTTTTAGAATATTTACAAAATGAGCATTTAAGAATGCGAACAGCTCTTGTAGAAAGAAGAAGAAACGGGACAAGGTTCGTAACAAAAAAACGCTTAAAAGAAGATTATCCACAAACCAAGAGCTTTTTAAGAACTTTTACTCAGGATCATCCAGAGGTCTTAGAACAATTTAAACATCAGACAAATATAGATTCATTATCTAATTCCGAGTTTTCAGATATAAATATTCGTGAAATTATTAGAGGCTTGATTAGACACTTACAAGGAATTCCTTCTGGTTCAGCTAATGCTACAGATTATCATAGGATGATGATTGGAATTCTCGGGTTATTGTTCTATCCAAATTTAATCAATCCTAAAAAGGAAAGAGAAATCCACTCTGGAAGAAAAAGAATTGATATCACATTTGATAACGCTGCAAAAGAAGGAATTTTTTATAGATTACCACAAAATCAGAGAATTCCTTGTCCTTACATTTTTGTAGAATGCAAGAATTATAGCTCTGATGTGGCAAACCCAGAATTAGATCAAATTGCAGGTAGATTTTCAATACATCGTGGTCAAGTTGGTTTTATAGTTTGCCGTAACATTGATAATTTTGCGCTTTTCTTAGATAGATGTAAAGATACTTTTAGAGACGGTCGAGGCTTAATAATTCCTTTGATTGATGAAGATATTATTACTTTACTCCAAAATTATAATGACAATAACTCTGATTTTATCGAAAAATTCCTATCTGACAGAATAAGAGATATAACAATAAATTAAAACCACACATAACGATGTTTTCAAGAAATTGTGGTTGGGTTTCTAATGGGACTTTGTATATTTACTTCAGTCCTAACGGAATGGTTTGGGAATAAAGAACCCCAACTTCTTAAAGCCGTCGGGAGATTTAGCTATGATTTAATTAAACTTTATGCCAAAATTTGAAAATAGACAAATTGCAATCGAGAGAACACTATTCATTGAATCTCTAACTTCAAAACTCATTAAACACATGATGGGTTTAGATTTGCATGGTAGTACAAAAACACTTGACAATAAGTCATCATCAATAAGTTTACGTGCAAAAATTGATTTGCTTAATGATTGTAGTAAAATTGACAAACAAACTTATACCAATCTATTACATATAATAAGTATTAGAAATCAATTCGCACACAATTTTGAATGCGATAATTTTGAAGATTTACCCAGATTCATTGATGGTATAGACAAACCATTACTCAAATATTGCCCTGAATTAACAAACTCAGCTGAAGAAAATTTAAAAGTTGGATTTTTAAATATGTTAGATCAAGCGTTTCAATTTATTAGAAATGAATTCAGATGTGTTACAAAAGAATATGAAATTGATGCAGCGAAAGTAAAAATACGAATTTCAGAAATTGAAGAGGGTTTATTGAATCAATATGGAATCGTCGGTGCTAGGAATAGAGCAATTGTTCTTGCTAAATTAAGAGAATTAATTAATGAGGATGGAAAAGATGAAAAAAATGCACAAATTGAAAAGCAAATTTCTGATTTTATCAAAGATAATCCTGATCTCAAAAATCACAACTAACAGCGGTTGCGCAATAGCAAGTTTATCTTTAACTTGATGTTTTTCTTCACGAAAAAGTTTATCTTTCATCGACTGGCTACACTACTGCGTCAAGCCAACTGGACATTAGCTGATATTAATTCAACATCAATCTATAAACATGATATTTGAAATTCCTGTTTTAAAAAATTCAACATATGATTTATCTAAATTCGATTTTTCTGTCGCGTCAATTCGAATATTAGATATTCAATCTGATGAATTCAAAACCTACATAAGAAATCTTAACCCTAAATTTCAAGTTGCCAATTTCAACTTCTTTACTTCAATTATAGAAGATATTCATCATAATGTTGACAAAAGATTTGCAGTAATAAAAGACGACTATACTCAATTTTCAAAACAACAAATTTACAATGTCCATTCCTTGCCAACATAAAAACAGTTACTTTATCATCACTTCTTCGTAAACCCTTTTCTGGTCATTTCGCCCCAGCCTTTGGTACCCATAACTTTTTCTTTATACCCTACCAAGGCGGAATAAACCGTTATCGGGTGAAAATATAACGGTTCTATAAAAGCGGCCAGTAACAGCTTTACAAAATCGGCTTGCTTGGGGTATTTGTGGTACGTACGTTCTTCACAGTACAGTGCGATAACGGAAAAGAAAATAGCAAAGGAATAGACAAACAATACCAGTAAAAAGAAGAAATGCCAGTTGAGCATACCGGATATCAGGAATATTACCGTCATGATAAGTCCTATAAACTCTATTGCGGGTGCCAGGAATTCAAACAGCGTCCAGTACGGCACGCTGATTAGTCCCAAAAGTTTATAATTCGGATTCAGGAACATTTTTTTATGAATGCTAAGGGTTTCGATCGTTCCCCGCATCCAGCGGCTGCGCTGCTTTTTGAATATCTTGAATTCTTCCGGTGCTTCGGTCCAGCACAGCGGATCGGGTATATAACTAACCGCATAAGGCAGTTTGTTTTCGAGCATATAGCGTCGCATGCGTACCACGAGTTCCATGTCCTCACCCACCGTTTTGGTGCTATAGCCACCAGCCAGTAAGGCTATTTCCTTGTCAAAGGCTCCAAAAGCCCCGCTGATTAATAATAATCCGTCAAGCCTGCCCCAGGCCATTCTTCCTAAAAGAAAAGCCCTTAAATATTCCAGAACCTGTATGCGGGACAGCATGCTATCCGGAACATTTACCTCAACCAGACGTCCGTTTTTAATGATGCACTGGTTCGCTATCCTCACTACGCCGCCGGTCGCAATAATGCGCTTGCCATGCGATTCAAGAAAAGGTTTTGCCAGTTTGAGCAGCGAATCTTTATCAAGGATACAATCCACGTCAATACATACCACGTATGGATATTCTGCTATGTTAAGACCTGCATTCAGGGCATCGGCTTTGCCACCGTTTTCCTTATCAACTACAATCAGCTTTTTAAATGCTGCATTCCGGGAGCGGTACAGGCCTTTTATTTTTTTTGTTTCAATTTTTGAATGTACGTCAAGTTCCGTTAAGACAAGATCGTACGTCCTGATCAGGATCTCCATCGAATTGTCCTTACTCCCGTCATTCACTACGATCACCTGGTAATTGTTGTAATTCAGGGAAAGTAACGATTTTACATTTTCTTCAATCGTGAAACCTTCATTGTATGCCGGTGCGATCAGGGAAAGTTTCGGCGCAAATTCGCTTGTAAGCAGTACGTTATAATCTACAAAACTATTCTTTTTAAGATAGCCTCTCAGCTCTTTGGCAGAAAGGTATGCCAATATGAGATAGGACGACATAATCAATACCGCATAGGCCAGTATAAGGACTAAATACAGGTCAAAAAACAATGCTATTTCATTATTCAAAAAAATCATCTGCTTATACTGTTAATGTCTGTAATACGTTTTGCGCTTCATATTTTATTGCGGTATTGGGCGCTCTTTCGGCCAACTGTGCTACATACGGCACTTTTTGTGACAGCTTAAGTTCTTTAATAAGCTTTAGGCCGAGAGCGATAACCGTTGTATTCTGTGATTCCAGTAAATACTCAATCCCTTTGGTATCGCCTAAATCATGTTTTTTAAAAGCGTCTATAATATTCACCTGCGTCCAGTCATCAATCGGATAAGGATGTGCTGTGAGGTGTACGATTCCTTCTGTCCCACCCAGTTTGATTCCCGCGTTTATAGCGGTAATCTGCAAGGTTTTATTCCGGGCTTTGGAATATGTTATGATCGTATCGAAAGCGTCCTTAACGTTCATCTCCGCCAGTTCGGTAATCCCTTTACAGCGGACATCCCATTTGAGGCTTTTAAGCTTTTTTAAGGAATCATTGATTAATCCGGATTCTTTATAAAACTGTTCCAGCTTCTGTGCATAAAGACCATCATAATTTTTATGGAGGTTGATAACCGACTCCGTTATCACTTCCCGGAAAAAACGGTTATCCGCTTTCGCCACATACTCTTCGTCCTGCATAACGGCAGAAAAAGGAATATCCTGAAAAGCCACGGCAAACAGTAATTTGTCAATACAGCTACTGTATACGATCCGGAGCCTTTCCCTTTTTATATTACCGCTTCGGCTTTTAATAATGAACAGGTACAGGAAAAATGATGCCGTTATAAACAAGCCGGTTGCCAGGATTAAAAAAGGCTCGCTCCATGTACCGCTTGTATAAAGTTCCCGGAAATGTATCATTTTAGAAGTATTTCGTAATAATTAGCTGAAAAGTAAACCTGTTTCTGTACTATCTGTACACCGGCAGAAAAATGAAATCGTATCTAAACGTCATCAAACACGGATGTTCAACAGCTTATTGATTCTCACCAAAAGCACCGCCGGACTGACCGGTTTGGCTATAAATTCGTTGGCTCCGATGTCGAAAGAATCCAGTTCGGTCTGTTCCACCCCTGAAGAAGTCAGTATAATTACAGGAATATCCGAATTCAGGCGCTGTCTTACATACTGCGTGATTTCCATTCCGCTGATGCCGGGCATGTTGATATCGGTAAGGATCAGGTCGTAACTATTGGTTTCAATAGCATCCAGTGCATCCTTACCATCAGAAAACTGGTCAACAGTATATCCTTTAGACTCTAAGAAAAAAGATAATGATTTGCGTAGGATATCATTATCTTCTGCTAAAACTATTCTCATTGATTTAATATTTGTCTTGGGGGCAAATTGTATTTTATTCGAGCCAAAAATGATGTAAAATCATATATAATATTTTTTTACAACAGCTCTTTTAAATATTTAACTACTTCTACAATTCCGGAATGCAGGGTATCGATTTCCCCGGCTGTTGCTGAGGTAAACTGACCCAATCCGGCTTCCATCTCGATAGCGGACAAACAGTGACTAAGGTCTTCCAGCATGAACATGTCTAAACTGGATTTCATATTATGCGTCAGCCGCTTTACCATATCGTGGTCATTATTCTGAAAGGCTTCCTGCAGCTGTGCTACATCGGCCGGAATTTTTTCTATAAAAAGAGCTATAATTTCTTTTCTGAAGTTCTGGTCTCCGCTTGATGTTTCATCTATAAAAGACAAATCGACCTTTCGCTTACGGTTAAGTTTATTATCCGGGCTCAATGCCGCTTTTATAGCTTCTAAAAGGACTGCCTGCTTGAACGGTTTGGGTACATAAGCATTCATCCCCACATCATAACAACGTTCCTGTTCTCCAATAAGAGAGTGTGCCGTCATGGCAACAATAGGAATCGATGAGTTCATGTCTTTCCTGATATATTCGGTGGTCTGGTAACCGTCTTTAACCGGCATCTGAAGATCCATCAGTATCAGATCGTATTCGTTTTTTAATAAGAGTTCTATCCCTACTTCTCCGTTTTCGGCAATGTCTAATTCAAAACCAAAGTTATTGATAACACTCTTCGCCAGCTTTTGGTTTAAAACATTGTCTTCACAAAGCAGTATTTTAAGTCTGCCCAGGTTTTCTCCGGATAATGTTTCCGTTTTTGTTTCCGTATAAGCTGCTTTTTCATAAGTGAGTACAAAGAAAAATTCGGAACCTCTTCCTTCCTTACTCTTCACCTGGATTTCGGCGTTCTGTAATTCAATTAACTGCTTTACAATGCTAAGACCAAGTCCTGTACCGCCAAATCTTCGCGTAGTACTTTCTTCTGCCTGCGTGAAACGTTCAAAAATAGTTTTGAGCTTATTTTCCGGAATACCGATACCGGTATCTTTAACCGAGAACCGAAGTGCATAATGATTGTCTGTTTCTTCAACCATTTTTACAGAAACCGTTACTTCTCCATCTTCTGTAAATTTCAGAGCGTTACCCACAAGGTTAACCAGCACCTGGTTTAGTCTTCCCTGATCGCCAACCACCATTTCCGGCATATCGGCATCCAGGAAGAGATTGAATTCAATATCTTTCGGAACCTTTACTTTTAGTAAATTATAAACGTGTTTAAGTGTCTTTTTTAAATTGAATGGTTCTGTTTCAATGGTTAAATTACCGGATTCAATTTTAGAAAGATCCAGGATATCATTAATGATCAGCAACAGGTTTTCTCCGGCTATCTGTACACTATCGATATAATCATGTTGGGTAGCATCCAGTTTTGTCTGGGCAAGAAGATCCGTAAAGCCAATTATCGCATTTAACGGTGTTCTGATCTCGTGACTCATATTGGCCAGGAAACTATCTTTGGCCAATACCGCTCTTTCGGCAATTTTTCTCTGAGCGTCCAGTTCAATATTTTTGGTTCTTAGTTCCAGTTGGTTTATAACGTGTTTTGCCACGATTGAAAGGGCATTCCGTTGGTTTTCGTTAAGCTCTTTAGAAACGTGGTCTATCGCGCAGATGGTGCCTATGTTGTAACCATCAGGCGTGGTAAGCGGAATACCGGCATAAAATCTGATTTTAAAGCCTCCGGTTACATTCGGGTCGTCTTTAAATTGGTCGTTTAAAAAGGTATCGCTTATTTCAACCATTTTGGAATCCATAATGGTATACTGGCAGAACGTAATTTCACGCGGAACTTCCGACACTCCAATTCCTATTTCGGATTTAAACCACTGTCTGCTTTCATCTATAAATGAAATATGGGCAATAGGTACGCCGCAGATGTAGGATACCAGTTTTGTTGCATCATTAAAAGCATGATCGGGCAATGTGTCCAGGATATTGTAACGCTTTAATGCGGCTAAACGTTCTAATTCGTTGTGTGGAATCGGGTATTGTTGATTATTCATTTTATCAAAAGGAAAAATGCATAAGTACAAAAATAATTCGAGATAAAACCCTGCTAAAGGATTTTGTAACCTAAAAAAAATCAGAACCGGTTATTGTACCTGTATCTGCCTAAACTTATTGCCGCCTTTTTATTCATCCAGGTCAAATTATTTTTTCGGGCATTTGACTTTTCGGGTAATTATTGGCACTAATCCAGGATCACTACAGTGGTATAAAGGCAGCAAAGTTACCAGCCTAAAGAGCAGTCCAATACCTTCCTTTTTTCTGTTGCGACCAGAAAATTATTCGAACCTCCTTTTTATAAGGCCAGCTGTTCAAGCTGTTTCATCAAAAAAGCGGCGAGGTGTTTTCTCCTGTGACTGCTTTCTGTTACTATACTGTCGTAAACAGCTAAATCATCGACAAGAACAATATAATTGGCTACATTTTAAATAGCTATTAATAAAGCTACCCTAACAATATTGTCCTAAAATCAAATCTGAAAATTATTTTAGATAGGGTTGAATCACATAAAAAATCTCAAAAGCAACTTATACTTTTGAGATTTTTTTAAAGATCATTTTTAGGTTAATGATTCATATTGATTTCATCAAATATCCAAGCTATTTTATGTGCATAACAATTGTACGCTTTTCGTTATAATCATGTTTATTAGTTTTTAATTAGCTTAAGAGTTACTGTCTGTATACCATTTTCCAGTTTTGCCAAATAATAACCCGTTGCCAAATGTTGCAGATTTATTATATTATTCTCTTTTGGAGTTAAACTCGTAGAATATATTTTTTCGCCTAAAATATTATAAATAGAAACCAAATAATAGGCTTCTTTTTCCTGGCTTAAATCAATATTAAACAGCTCCTTGCTTGGGTTTGGATAAACTTTAATATTGCTATAGCTTTGATTCATTTCAATCTCAGGTTCACCAACTTTAGCCTGGAAGCCTGCCGAACCAGATATTCTGGTAATATTTCCAGCCGGTAGTCCATTAAAAGTCAAGAATTTCCCTCCCACTATTATTTTACCATCACTCTGTAATTTTAACGCTTTAATATAATTATTGGTTATACCTGGCAAATCTGTAGTTCCTTCACCAATAGAAAACGTAGAGTCTAATGCTCCGTTTGGATTAAGACGTATCATCTTTTTCACCGGATTTCCATTAAAAGTAGTAAACTCTCCTGCAATGATTATTTTGTTAGTACCCGGTTCCAAGAGTATGTCATTTATACCTCTTTCTACACCCATAGTAATATTAAAATTAGGGTCAATTTGCCCGTTATTTAATAACCTTACGATACATTTTACATTAGTACCATTATATTTTGTAAAACCTCCCACAACTATGATCTTACCATCTGCCTGTAACACCATTTTAGTTAAAGGACCAAAAATAGAGACATTCAGATCATTATAACTTATTGAGCCTATGGTATCTCCAGCAAAAAAACTACTATCAAGTGTACCGTTGGCATTCAATCGAATGATATTTTTTACTGTAGTACCTGCAACTGGTGATGAAAAACTACCCAATAAGAGAATTTTACCATCCGGTTGTATCAATATGGCCTGAACAATAGCCCAATAATATGTATTTAATTCTGTAGGGTTAAAAGTAGGGTCTAAAGTCCCGTCCGTCTTAAGCCTTACTATACCTTCTTTTTGTACTCCATTATATGAATAGAAATCCCCTCCCACTAATATTTTACCATCCGATTGTATTGCACAGGCATAACCATTATGATTTGTACGACCAGACATTCCCGCAGTACCTACACCACCCACATTAAAACCTGGATCGACACCTCCATCCGGCAATAATCTGGTAACACATGAAGTCGTACTGCTAAATACTGAATTAGTCGACACTACAATGATTTTATTATCCGATTGTATTGCTAATCCATTTCCTCCCTGGTTGCCTGTATAACTAAAGCCTGGGTCTAATGTTAGATCAGTATTAAGTCTGGCTATATAAGGTTTTGAAATATTATTGTAGGTGGAAAAGTGACCTGCAATAATTATTTTATTGGTATTTTGCTGCCCAATATTCCTAACCAAATTATTAGCTCTTACATTAGCAGGCAGCGTAGACTCATTTGCCCTACTTACAACAATAGTAACTGTAGCAGTGTCTGTAACATTGCAATTCCCAAAAACACTTAATGAATAAGTTAAAACATAAGTTCCAGCCGGAGTATTTACAGGAACAGTAATTGCTCCCATACTATCAATACTTGCACCTGCAATAGAAACCGGTGCAACTAATGCCATAGAAACATTGGATAACGATTCTGGACTAGAAAGCACGCCATTATACTTATCATTTGCATATACGCTAATAGTAGTACCACCGGTATTACTGTATATGGGTGCACTGGTAAAATCATCGTTTATAGCATCTATTGCAATCGTATTAGCCGCTGTGGTTGTTACATTAATCGTTCCATATAAAGTTGTTGCACAACCATTTGAATTAGTGAATGTATAGCCAATGGTTATAATGCCAACACCTGCTACTGAGGCATTAAAAGAATAAACGCCATTGGTTACCGTTACGCCCGGACCTGAAAAAACGCCATTCTCGGGTACATCAGACAAATAAGCTCTTAAATCATTGAGCTTTTGAGTAGTACAAATAGCTGTAGGTAGTTCCAGTTTCTTCCCGTTAGTAGGAATTAAAACAACATTATCTATATAATAACTTCTACGAAAAGTTTGTGGTGAGTTTAATTCTTCATTCGCATAATTATAATATTCACATCCTGGAATATTCGAAGCAGGAGTATTTGTCACTATTGTTTCGTTATTCAATGCTCCTAAATACAAAAATTGCTCACCACCCGTAGTCGTGGTAAAATTAAATGTTATGGTATCCCAGCCATTAGTATTTCTTATTATTCCTGATGATGTAAATAGATTAGCTGTATTTGTAATACTAATCTCTGTCGTAGGATTTAGAGGGACTACTTCAATATTCGAAAAATAAGCCTGTAAGCTACTTGCAAAAGCACTAGATCCTTCAGCTAGCGATGCGTCAAAACTCAATTGATAAGTAGTGTTGGGCTGCAAAGGTGTTTTTAACGTTGTATACAAATGTGCTCTACCCAGATTATGCTTGGAAACGATGATATTTGCATATCCATTACCAATATTATTGTTAGACGTCTGATAGCCACGCATATTACAAGGAACACCTGGTGTATGAGAAGTTGAATTAGGAGCAGCAAGCGCATTAAAGTAGGAAGGAGCCATTACAGGAGAACTTGGATAATTCCATCCGCAGGCTTTTGTTATTTGATAAGCATTTGTTGGCAAACTGGAATACTGCTCAAAATCACCATTCATTACCAAATTACAGGCTGTAGGTACAGGACTGCAGCTATCCGGATTAGGTAGTGGTAAAATATATACATACATATAAGTAATATTCCCTCGTTGTGTACCATTAACCGGTACATAGCGCAACAGGTGTAAACCGGGAACTGTTGTTGTAAAATTAATTGTTGTTCCTGCTGTCCCTGCTGTTGCCGAAAGTGTTGCTGCTGCTGTGATATCCTGCAGACATTCAAAACCAGTAGCATTTACATCGTTGGATAAAATTCCTGATAGGATTACGTTGGTACTGGTGGCACCAGCTGTACTAATCGAGCCTATAAATGTATAGGTACCATCTGCATTTATCCCATCATTAAGACCAGCAACTGTAATACCACTACAAGCCGTGCCTCCATAATTAATAAAACCACTACTTGTAGTACTTGAACCAAAAGTAGTTTTTACATTATAACCTATATCACATAAGGTTTTACGTTCTTCGTTTTTTAAATATCTTTTGGTAATTCCTTTGTTGATATTGTTACTCAATACAAAATAGGCATCATTACCATAAGGACTTGTACAGGTTGGATATAACTGATCTTCAAAATGACTTAAACTGCTACCCGGTTCAAAACAGGTTGGAGTATAAACCGGTACAGTAGAAGTTCCTACATATTTTACGGCATTAATACAGACCGTACTGTTAAGTGAACCACTGCTTAAATTGTCTGGTGAAGTACACCCCGGCCGTAAAATTGAAAGCGGTACGATTGGGTTAAAACTAACGTCATACATTGTACAACTCCCCATAGTCAGCAACGGTTGATTTGTATTGGATCTTAAAAAAGTATCATATCTGGTATAATATCCCATTCCGGTTATTGAAGCTCCATTTTGATCTATAAAGCTATTAAAGCCCAGGGCATGCGTTATCTCATGCAACATAACGGTATATAAATCATATAAATTACCTGGTGCATTTATTGTCAGATCTGTATGCCACAATATATTTGAATCGGTGAAGTTAAAAGCAACCTCACCGTGGTAAAAATTACCTAAATTTCCCATATTAGTATAAGAATCATTTCCCAGATGTATTGTCTTCCACATTTCCCCATCCAAAATACCTCCTGCAAAAATACCTGGATTATAAGGTGCAATGTAATATGAAGATGCCATACCTAAAACTCCTGCCGGAGCAGAAGTATTGTTGAAATTCTTAACCAAAATATTTACTTTCTTACCGGTAGCAGTAAGTGGAGAAGTAATAAAATTAGACAAGTCTTCAAAAACTTTACAGATTACAAGCCTGCGGGCATTATGAACCGGGTTTGAAGTATTTTCCATTCCTGATCCTGTTTCGAAAAACAAATTAAAATAAGACGTTGATGAACATGTCAGCTGTGGTGATCTATTTAACGATCTATCCGGAGTATTGATTGTTATGTCATTAAGAGTATACTGCTTTCCATATCGATCATATATTTTCCCCAACGAAGGTTTTTGCTGGGAATACCCCTTTAAAAAGGTTATCAATACCAGAAATAGTAATGAAAAATTTTTACCTATGTGTTTATTTTTTGTCATAAAAAATATTTAGAATGCTAAAATAACGAAAACACATCCACATTTTAACATTCCAAAAAGAAAAAGTCGCAATTTGCAAACATTGCTTTTTTAATGACCTTTTTACACACATAGCTTTTTTTAAGAAGCTTATCTCGTTTTAATCCCGAATAACCACAGAGGTATAAAAACTGTAAAGCTCCCAGCCTAAAGAACGGTACAGAGCCTTCCCTTCTTCTGTTGCGACCAGAAAATTATTTGAAACTCCTTTTGATAAGAAGCCCGATTACTGTTCTCTTTGGATTTTAAAATTACTCTTCCTTTGATATCTATAATCTCTATAGAAAAAATGGTTGATTGGGATTCAATATTAAGAATATTGTTTACCGGATTGGGATATATCGTTAAATCATTTTGAAAAGCAACTTCCTTGTTTGATAGCGCACCGCAGCTTAACGATATTGGAACATTCGAATTGCTATTGGTACCGTTGCCTAATTGTCCGCCTTGATTCCAGCCCCAGGTCCAAAGAGTTCCGTCTGTTTTTATTGCAGCCGTGTGACCATGTCCTTCACTTATACTTTGCCAGCATTGAGCATAAGTTAAATTGCTAATGAATATTACTAAAAGTAAAAAACAAACCTTTTGATTTTTTATGTTATTTTTCAAAAAAAGCGTACTATTTTTCTCATATTAATTCATTTTAATTAAAATTAATGCAATACAGTCACGCAATATATCCCAGCCATAGTGTTAAAGTAATCAAATTATACTAATAATGAACCTATATTATCCAAACATTGCCTTCGCTTTTCATTTCAATTTATCTTATTCATTGTCTTCTTAGGCTTACATGGAATCTTTTATTAAATTTACTACAGCCTTAATTGTTATTAAACAGCAAATCATGCCAATACGATTTTTAATAGTATTCCTTTCTTTGTGTTTTTTGTCCTGCAAAAAAGAGGATCGTACGGAAACCGATAAAAAGGAAACCGTACCTGTGGCTGCTTTTGATAAAATCAAATGGAAAACAAAAGAAAATCGGGATTATCCCTATAGGGACAAAATGCTTGACTATTTAATGACAAGCGATACCCTGAAAAAATTGAAAAAAGAGGAAGTACTGAATCTGCTCGGACAACCGGACCGGATTGACAGTGCCTATCTGTTCTACAGGATAAATCAACAAAGGCTGTATTTTTTTCCTTTGCATACCAAAACATTAGTCATTAAACTAAAAGAAAACGACAGTGTAAAATCCGTTATGATCCATGAATAAATGGGGCAAAAACCGGCTGTTGCTTATTTTGACAGGGATCAATACATCCAACCAAAAACAATTTAAACAACTGTTATGAAAGAAGCGATTAAGGTAGAAAACGCAGGAATGGTAATCCTGACAAATTATATACCTGTTTTATTGGAACGTCTTCGTCTGGTAAGCGGCAAACAATTTACCAGTTCAGAAAACCAGCATAATGCAGCCCTTTATTTACAATATCTGATCACAGGATTACAGAAAACAGATGAGGTCTGTTTGTCCTTGAATAAAGTTCTTTGCGGATTGCCTGTAAATCAAGACTTAGCTGATCAAATGGAGATCTCCAATGAAGACCAATTGCTAATGACCGGTTTAATAGAAGCTGCTATTTCACACTGGACAGCCATTGGCCGCTGTTCTGTTGATGCTTTCAGAGGTAATTGGCTTATCCGGGATGGAATACTAACAGAACATGAAGACAAATGGGAACTCACCGTTGAAAAAAGAGTTTACGATCTATTACTTAATAAATCTCCTTTTTCTTTTTCAATTATAAAACATCCCTGGATGAGTAAACCCTTATATGTTAACTGGCCTTACTAACAGTCTTTTCACAAGGAATAGTGCATTATTTTAGCCGACTCTGCAACATAAAAACACCATTTCAAAAAGGCAATTAACTTAAAAGCCGGTTTATGCTTTAATTTGCTGCTTCTTAACGGCATCAATGCTATATGGTCCAGCTCCGAAATAGGAAATCATCAGCGCACCACCAACAATAGACATGTTTTTCATAAAGGTCATCAAAACCAGCTGATGCTGTATGCTATCTTCAACAGCCCAGAAATTGTGCATGATAAAAGTTACCGGCAGCAATACCAGAATGATGAGCCAGGCACCCCATTTTGCCATAAAACCAAATAAAATACTCAGTCCGCCCAGCAATTCGAATATTCCAACCAGCGGAATAAGGATATAGGATAACGGTATTCCCTTGACTGCTGCTTCGTAGACATAACTGTCCGAAAATTTAGCAATGGAAGAATACATAAAGATCATGCTGAAAAGAAACCGGCCGATTAAAGGAATACACTTCATGATTCAGGAATATATATTGTTAGGAAATATGCTTTTTAACACAAATAAAAAACACTGTTTGAAATTTCCTTCAATATACTAAAAATAAATCAAACAACTCATAATCAATACAATATTAATAAAACCCAATTTTCAAATAACGATAATTTATGGTTTCATTAATACAATCACAAGCTTGCATATCCCAGACTATCCCCAATAACACCTTGCCCATTGCTTTTTTGCCTCTTGCCCTTTGCCTCTTGCTTTTTGCTTTTTACCTCTTCCCCTTTGCCTCTTGCCCTTTGCTTTTTACCTCTCATTTCTTCTCCACTAAACCACGCGTCAGCCAGCCTCTTCTGTTTGCTGTAGCAATGGCATACGGAGTGATCCAGAACAAGCCAAAAGTATAGAGAATACTATAGGAATAAGCCCAGAATGATTCGGATATACTATACCGCTTCGCATAAAAGAAAACGGAAAAACTGGACATAATCAGGATACCGGAAAGTGTCGCGCTCAGAAACAACACCGGATGTGTGAATATAAAAAGTAACATCGCTATAATAAACGGATAGGCCATAACGATCTTTAACGACTGGTTTAAGAATAAAAGCCGGGTTCCCACTGTAGACCCGTTTCTAAACTTTTTAAACACAAACCTAGACATCATGATATTTTCACGCACATTGCTTCGGTCCCATCGGATAAACATCTTGTACAAACCGCTGTATTGCTCCGGTACATTCGTCAAAACATACGAATTTCTCTGAAACAGAACATGATACCCCTGCTTCAGGATCATATTGGTCATCGCACGGTCTTCGCCAATATCGGAAGGCTGCCCCATAAACGTCTGGCTGATCCATTCCGGAAGACACGCAAACACCACATCACTGCGGTAAGCCGATAAAGCTCCCGGAGTACACATTACCGATCCCAGCGCACTTTCGGCAGAACGCATAAACTCAAAACTCAATACAAAACTAACATTCAGCATTTTCGGAATAATCCCGCTGTTGTTATTTAAAACCTGGACATTCCCGGCAACGGCACCACACTTCTCGTTAGTAACAAACGGGCTGACTAAATTTCGTAAAGTATCTGCCTTTACAATCGAATCACTGTCGACCGTCACAAAAATCTCCCCGGTACCAAGCTTGAACCCGCGGTAAAGCGCATGACGTTTTCCTTTATTTTCCGGTTGCTTATAGATCGATACCCGGTCCCCTAACCTTTCTTTTGCCTGCTGCATCCAGTACCAGGTATCATCCTTACTTCCGTCATCTATCGCCAGCAGCTGTAACTTCTCCTGCGGATAATCGCTGTTTGCCAGGCTCATTAAAGTATCCCACACCTGCTTGCCTTCGTTATAAGCCGGAACAATCACCGTACAGGTAGGCAGTAACGCGTCTGTAACAGATTCAACGGGCTTGTATTTAAAATATAAAAACAAATTATACAGGAAAAACCCCAATCGGAACAACAGCAGTGAAGTGCTTAGTATGATAAAACAAAACCACCCTGTAGTATTCAGGCGCTCCAGATTTACTTTATCAAACTCCGGCTGCAATTCATACACCAGGAAAGTCGAGCCAAGCAACAGTACAAAAGTACTCACGAGTACTGCAATACCTAAAGGCTTTAATGATCCCTTTGCCGCCTTTTTGGATGCTTTTTTATTGCTGTAAAAAACAGGATTGCCCATACCGGGTACCGCTGTAGCCCTATCGTTTTTGGCAAAATATAATTGTTCGGAAGTAATTGATTCGCTTTTCATATTTGTTGTACTATTCGTTACTATCGCAATTCCACACATTTGATGAGGAATCTGCACAATCACAACAAAACAAGCGGTATGCCATTTACACTTTCAAATGATAATGAAGGCTTTAGTACTGAAAACCCTAAAATAAAAGTGTGGAAATTCCCCAATTCAATACCCAATTCCCCAACCACATCCGGATTCTTCAACCGGTTACCACAGTTTCCGGAAAACAGGAAAAACAATCCCTGCGGCCAGATACGAAGCAGCATTAGAAAAGACAATTCTATCAGGCTGTCAACCAAAAAAGCCGTATAAACCGCTTAAAACAACACAAAAAACACCATAAAAGGAAAAATGTACAATTTTAATAGCCTTTTATACCTTTCCGGAGGCGCTTTACGATCCTACCTTTGTCCTATCAAATTAATCCTTTAAAAAAATAAACAATATGAAACGTAGAGCAAAAGCCGTATGGAACGGTAACATCAAAGGAGGTAACGGACACCTAACCACAAACAGTCTTGTTTTAAACAAAACCCA
The DNA here is from genome assembly GCF_002379575.1 of Flavobacterium sp. UBA4197. Classification (NCBI taxonomy): domain Bacteria; kingdom Pseudomonadati; phylum Bacteroidota; class Flavobacteriia; order Flavobacteriales; family Flavobacteriaceae; genus Flavobacterium; species Flavobacterium sp. UBA4197. The sequence continues at coordinate 101,872 of NZ_DFUB01000001.1, read as the reverse complement.
ATATTCCTTTAACAGCCGTTTTGCCGAAGGAATAGGTACAAACCCCGAAGAACTGCTAGCAGCGGCACATGCCGGGTGCTTTACCATGAAATTAAGCCTGGATCTCACTACTGCCGGCTATACTGCCGAAGAGTTGACCACAGAATCAACCGTTACACTTAACGACGGAAAAATTACACAGTCACTACTCATTCTTAATGCAAAAGTACCCGGAATATCCGATGAAGAATTTCAGCAATTAGCCAGACAGGCGGAAGCTACCTACCCTGTTAGCCAGGCTTTTAATTTTGAAATCATACTGCAGGCAAACCTTATTTAATCGTTTTTTATACTTAACTTTTAAGTTCATTTTATTATGAAACCTATATTTTCTTTCAAACGGGTAGTATCCCTCATTTTAATAGTAACCTTAAATTCAACAGTTATGGCACAAGAAAGAGCTTACAAAGGAGAAAGTGATCCACAGATTTTTAAGGACGTACGATCATTTTTAAAAGCGCTCAATTCCGGCGATGGCAAACCACTGGAAACCTTATCTCCGGCCGATGCAAGACAGGTATTGGTGGGCGCGCAGCAATCGGTTACCGTAGATTATTCCGGAATTGAAGAAACGGAACGCAGTATTTCCCAAAACGGTTACACCGTAAAAATCCATATCACAAAGCCCAAAGGCGTACAGAACAATGCTCCGGTATTTATTTTTATCCACGGCGGCGGCTGGGTACTGGGCGACTATCCTACCCACAGAAGACTGGTGCGTGACCTTGTCGTTGCAAGTGGTGCGGTGGCTGTATTCCCGGACTATACCCCATCGCCCGAAGCAAAATACCCAACGGCTATTAATGAAATATATGCCGCTGCCGAATGGGTGTCAAAAAACGGCAAGGAAATCGGTGTGAACGGTAAAAACCTCGCAGTAGTCGGTAATAGTGTTGGCGGAAATATGGCGGCAGTAATTGCCCTGATGGCAAAAGATAAAAAAGGACCGGAAATCAAATTACAGGTGCTGTTATGGCCGGTAACCGATGCCGATTTTGAAACGGCTTCCTATAACTCATTTGCAAACGGACGGTTCCTGACTAAAAATATGATGAAATGGTTTTGGGACAATTACCTGCCGGATCCTGCAAAAAGAAAAGAAATATATGCCTCACCGTTGCAAGCCGGTTTGGCTCAGCTGAAAGGCCTGCCACCGGCACTTGTTCAAACGGCAGAAAATGATGTACTCAGAGATGAAGGAGAAGCCTATGCCCGAAAACTAGACGAAGCCGGCGTACCGATAACCCTTACCCGGTATAGCGGTTTAATACACGATTACGGACTTTTAAACCCTATTGCCACTATTCCAGCTGTACAAACAGCAATACAACAGGCAGCTGTGGTTATCAAGACAACCCTGAATAAATAAACCGCAATTAATGCTACAATAGCCCTGGAGCCGATGATAGTAATCGGCTCCAGGGCTATTTATTCGTTTTAGCACCAGCCTTACCCATAAACCATCCGGTTGCCGCAGGCTCTTGTTTCTGTTTAAAATCACGTATTACTACCTGACCCCGGGCTTTGGCGATTTTCTATATTGCAGTAACAAACTTACAACTCAACTACCATGCAAAACGAATCATCAAAAAAAGCAGCTATTGATTGCGAAACCAATCCTGCTTTATCCCTTAAAAAAATGTTTGTCGATACGACTATGGGGAACCGTATCATTGCCGGACAGTGCCCGGTACGCAGAGGGGTATTCTTAAAACCCCATGGTGTTGCCAAAGCCGATTTTATCATGATGCCGGGATTACCTCCGGAATACAGAGTCGGGATCTTTGCACACGATCATTTTGAAGCCTGGGTACGTTTTTCAAGCGATACCGTTCCGCATGCACCCGATATGAAAACAACGGTTGGCATCGGGATCAAACTGTTTGGAGTACCGGGTAAAAAATTGCTGGAATCCAGTGAACACGCCACTACTGCCGATTTTATCCTGCAGAATATGAATGTGTTTTTTGTAGATAATGCTACCGAAATGTGCAAATTCACAAAAGCCGGCGTTGTAGACCACGATTATAACCTGTACCTGAAAGACCATCCGGAAACCGAACGCATTTTAAACGAAATGCAAAAAGTCGTTCCGAGCTGCCTTACAACACCTTATTGGAGTGGACTGCCCTATTCTTTTGGCGAAGACCGCTTTGTAAAATACAAACTGGAGCCAATTAGTCCGCCGTTTAGTGCGCCGCCGTCTCAAAACTCAACCGACTACCTACAGGCCGATTTACAGGCCCGTTTGAATATGGGAGAAGCCCAATTTAAATTTATGGTTCAGTTCCGTACCGATCCGGATAAAATGCCGTTGGATAAAGCCATGGTTCCCTGGGACGAAACAGAGTCTGTTCCGTTTCATATCGCTACGCTCGTTATCCGCAAACAGGACATAACCAGTCAGGGACAGGCCGAATATGGCGAGAACCTTTCTTTTAATCCCTGGCGGACCCTGGAAGTACACAAACCGCAGGGCAGTATTAGCGATGCTCGTAAAATTGTGTATGAGGCCGGAGCCGATTTAAGACGTTTTAAAAACGGTGTTCCTGCCGTAGAACCCAATCTGCCAAGACAATTAAACAACCAATAAGACAGCGTTATGGATACTAAAAAGATACAAAAAGTAGCTATTTATCCGGCCATCGGAATAGCGCGAATAGGAAATTCAAAAGAATATTACCTGGCTTCCGATTTACCGGGAGTTACTCCGGTTTCGGAAGGCGGTTTTAAAGACGGTGATAATCTGTTTAAAAAGCAGGTGCCTCTGTTCCGTATTTATGCATTGGACGAAAACGACAAACCGTTATATGAAATTAACATGGACACCGCTGCCGATGTCAATATCGAATGGCGGGTGCATGTAGCCAACAGAAAAGCGGCCTGGTACCAGTTTAACAACGCTCTGGATCTGGGCGAATACAGTATTCCGAGTACCAAGCGTAACGGAGCCGTTATGGGTGCCGACAGGAATCAGCTTGTAATTGACCCGGGAACGCGAACCATCAGCGGAAGAAAAATATCCGGTGACGCCTACCAGTTCAATACCGGAAAGTTCTATGACAAGGAAGTTTCTTTGGGTGAGATCAAAACAGACGAAAAAGGCCGGTTACTCTTCTTTGGTGGTGATGGAAAAAGTGCTTCCCATCTTGGGAACCGCGCGATAACCTTTGCCAATAACGACGACTGGCACGATGATACTTCAGACGGTACCGTACGCGCCAAAGTGACCATTGGCGGACAAACATTTGAAGCCAAACCTGCTGTGGTAGCCTGTACGCCGCCAAATTTCGGACAGGGATTGTTCCCGGTCGTAAGCATGCTGGATGTGGTTGAGGACCTGTACCTGCGTGAAGGCTGGATGGCTCCAAAGGAAACGGTCAATTTCTATGAAGACATTCACCCGATACTGTCCCGGATGAGTACGACACAATGGGTAAACGAAGGTTTCTTTGTTTTATTCGGTACCAATTCCCCTAGTGATTTTAACAATCCTGATTTTATCCGCCAGCTGGAAAGTCCGGACGCACAATATGAATCCGAGAGAAAACGGGTATTCGAATGGTTCCGGGACCATCAGTCTACGGAATATGAGCCGACCAAACTGCCGCCGCATTACGGTGATTTATTTGGCGATTATGACGATTTGCCAGCGGTTGACCTATCGGTAACTGCGACACAATATGAACGGTTACGACTATGGGCTGAAGGTAATTTTATTACCGGAAAACCGAAAGAGATCATTCCATTTGAGGAATTACCGGTAGCAGGACAGGTGGATGCCTTGTTAAAAGCACCGCTGGAAGAATGCTTGGGCGGACCTTTCCACCCGGGCATCGAGATTACCTGGCCTTTCCGACACCTGATGATGTGGGAAGAACCTTTCCGCTTAAAAGTTTTAGCCGAAAATGAAAAAGTAAGAGACGATTATGGCGGCATGATCACTTCCGAAATAGCCTTATCGGAAAACGGACCGCTGGACGGAACCGGGCCGGGATCGCTTACCCGATGGTTAGGTGTGCCGTGGCAAACGGATGAAGCCAGCTGTATGTCGGGTTATGATGTAACCCTTTACCTGCCGCTGCCTTCTTTCTGGTCGGTAAGAGTTCCGAATACGATATTATCAATGGACAGCTACGAGCGGTTGAAATCGAAAACGACAAACGACGGTCAGAAATTAAAGCATTTCTCATACCGTGTGGACTGGATGCGTGATTTCACTTCAAATTACGTTCCGCGTATTAACAATATGATCGCCAAATGGCATCAGTTGGGAATCATTACCAAACAGGAACTGGAAACGCAATCGCAGTTTTTACCCGATGCTTTATGGGTAGAAACCGACCGCGAAGGCCCTAAAGGTACGGATCCTACTTTTGAACAGGTAAAACATGCCGAAAGAGAAAGTATCGTGAGTGGCCGATTATTAAGAGAAGTGCCACGTGAAAGTCATCCATTAAAACGTCACGAATTATAGCAACGTCCGTTTCCATACCGGTAGTTATCGTTGGCGGCGGTCCTGCGGGATTAGCGACCGCATTAACGCTGCACAGTCATAACATTCCGTGTATCGTAATTGACAATCATACCGAAAATGCCGTTAAATTAGGAGAATCATTGGCTCCCAGTGCCAATGCCGTTTTTCGGAAATTAGGTCTGGAAGGAGTGTTGACTTCCGGACAACACAGCTTGTATGTGGGTAATAATGTTGTGTGGGGCGATTCGTCGCTCCGCCAACGTTATTTTTTACACGAGCCTTATGGTGATGGCTGGCATTTAAACCGCAGCTTATTTGAAAAACAGCTCCGGGAAACAGTTATCAGCCGCGGAATTCCATTGCTGCAAAATTACCGCTTATCGGAAATCACGGCACGGGATGATAAAATGATCGTAAGTTGTTCGCATAGTGATGCTGCCCCCCATATAATTACCGCCGATTTTATAGCCGATTGTAGCGGAAGAGCTTCCATAGTAGCTAAAAAAATGGGCGTAAAAAAACAGACTGTCGACAATCTGGCTTCCTATTATTTTATTGCAGAACCGGCGGCAAACCCGTTAAAAGGCATGACCTTTATCGAATCGGCAGCAGATGGCTGGTGGTATGCCGCGCCGATAGCAAACAACCGGATTATCGTCAATTTCATGTCGGACAGCGATTTACATCCTGCCAAAACAGCTTCTCTTACGGACTGGTTACTCCGGAAAGTAGCCGCTACCGAACATCTTAAAACATATATTTCCACAACGGCAATACCAACGGCAGGTATTAAAACCGCCACCACTTCGCTGCTGGAAAAACCGGGCGGCAAACAATGGATAGCCGTGGGTGATGCTTTGTGCACCTATGATCCGCTCACCTCTTTCGGGATTACCAATGCCCTGGTTAGCGGCCACCATGCAGCAAATGCAATCGCCTCATTTTTACAGGGTAATACCGGTGCTTTATCGGACTATATCACTTCTCAAATGGCATTATTCAATAAATCGGTTGCCTTGTTACAAAACCAGTATCAGTCGGAACAGCGCTGGCCGGAACATCCGTTTTGGGAAAGACGACGGGTTTAAGGGGTGATTTATGATATTTGAGGGTAGAGGTATGACTTGGAGGTATGAAGTTTGATTTACGAGGTTTGATTTTGATAGTGTAAGTAATTACGGAAGTGCTACTACCTGTTTTTACAAAAGGGGTGAAACTACTCATATCCAACACAATAGATCCGATTACTTTAGCTGTGTGATAAAATTATTTTACCACAGAAAAGGTAGCATCCGAAAAACCTTAAACGAGTAGGAAAACCCCAAATACTATTTACTATGTCACAACAATCATTTACCTGGTCTTTAGAGGCTTATGAGTCTCGTGGAAATTTATGGTTACGATGGAGCAGCAATGCACCATTCAGAGCACAACAAGGTCAGATTCACGTTTACAACGCTGGTTTCCCTTCCGATCCTACAAAAGAAACAAAAGCATGGTCGTGGGATAATGAAAACAACAGAAACTGGGATACCGGACAAAAATGGGGCACCGGATGGAATTGTGCCTACATTGCTGAAAAAAGCCCGAATGGTCCTTATACTTATTTTATTCAGCTGACAACAACCAGCGCAATGGGGCCTAATGTTTTAAAAGCAGAAGAAACTGTAGCTTAAAAGCAAATACACTATTAATGAGCTTATGCAGCGAAACTTCCCTGCATAAGCTTTTTTATATTGTTTAGAACGGTTGTCTTACCCAACGACCGGAAACACAGACATAAATACAGGTTGGCATCCCCCATGACAAATCCGTATTTTGTGCCGGACAGCCATTGTTTACCGCACTAACGTTATCATAAGCACAAACTTCTTCAAAACCGCCATCTCCTCTGCCGCCTCCGGTAATGTGTACCTGCTGTTGCTTTTCTACTTTTTGAACACCTTCAAGATTTAAAATTTTTTTTAACATAATTGATAGATTTAAGTTGTTTGGTTTACTCAATCATTAAAGTCGGTTGAGTTTTCCGACCGCATTATAATACTATTACGCGATTAATGTCTATTTATTGTGAGCACCTTAAAGAAAAATAGTACAATTTAAAGTTACAACTCTTTGTAAATATGAAAAAAGTCACATTAAGGATGTTTATACAAATTATTTAGTGTTCAAATTGAGAATAAAAAGCAATAGACAAAAGGCAAAGGGTAATTGACAAGAAGCAAAGGGCAATAGACAAAAGACAAAGAGAAAAAGGAAAACGTCATTATGAAAGGACAATTCTTAATTCTTAACTCATAATTCCTAATTCTTAACTTCATCTGCTTTTTAAAAAAAATCTTATATTTGTTTTTTAACAATTAAAATAATAGTTACAGATTATGGAACCGGAAAACATTCTTGTTGCCCATGCAACGGACCTTGAAAAGGCGACTTTTTACAAAAAAACCTATTTACACGTAGCTTTAGCCATATTGGCTTTTATTGTTGTAGAAACCATTTTACTGCAAACTGTTCCGGCGGAATGGATATATGCCATGATGGGCGGAAAATTCATTTGGTTGTTTATTATTGGTCTTTTCTGGCTGGGAACGACTTTATCTGAAAAGATGAGCTTTAATCCTTCCCGTCAGCAGCAATATTTAGGATTAGGACTGTATGTTATCCTGGAAGCTATTATTTTCCTTCCGATGATCGCGATTGCCGTAGCCTATTCCGGTCCTGATATGATTACCCAGGCAGCGGTTATCACATTATTCATGTTCTCCGGACTAACAGCTGTTGTATTTTTTACCAAAACCGATTTTTCCTTTTTAAGAACAGCCCTGATTGTTGGTGGTTTTGTTTCTTTAGGCTTAATCGTTGCAGGCGCTATTTTCGGATTTAATCTGGGATTGTGGTTCTCTGTAGGTATGGTAATCTTGGCATCAGGAAGTATTTTATACCAGACACACCAAATCAAAAACCAATACGGTACCGAGCAATATGTGGGTGCTTCTCTACAGTTGTTCTCCTCTGTTATGCTTTTGTTCTGGTATGTGTTACGAATTTTAATGAGCAGAAGAAGCTAATATATGCTCTCTTTATAATAAAAAGTCCTGATCTTCATCAGGACTTTTTTTATGTTAAAAACGGAGCTGTCAGGCGGTATTTATAAGAAAACAGTACCAAGCCCACTTTGGATTTGATGCTGTATCGCTCAAAAAGTGCCGCACGATAAGCTTCTATTGATTTTACAGACAGCTGCATAATATCGGCCATCTGTTCGTAGGTATATTCCTGTTCATCGCAAACGAGTTCTAAAAAGGTGCGTTCCCTTTCCGACAACACGATGTTTTGCTTTTCTTTTTCTGTGGGCGATTCATAATTCCGGATCCGTTTTAATATTTCGGATACGTTGTTATACCCGATTTTGACAATGTTGTCTATCGCAAATTTTAAATCGTGGGCGGTACAGTTTTTATGTAAAAAGCCCCTTGCTCCGTGATGGTAAGCATCGTTGATGAGCTGTTCGTCAAAATGCTGGGTAAGCAGCAATACTTTATATTCATCGTCCAGTTCTTCGAGTTCCTGCAATACTTCTATTCCGTTTTTGCTCGGCATGGAATAGTCCAGTATATACAAATCCGGTTTCGCATCCAGTGGCAGGGCTGCTAAAAAATCTTCACCGTTATCAAACTCTGCCACAACCTTATAATTGCTGAGTTTTTGCAACAGTTCTTTCAGTCCCTGCCGGACAATGGCATGATCGTCTATAATACAAATGGTCGTGTACTGCATAGTTGAATGATTATTTTTCCGTGATGATAATAGTGGTTCCCGTTCCTATACCGGACCGGATCTCAAAACCGTAACCGATCATGTCTGCCCGATGTTCCATATTTTGCAAACCTAAGGTGGTTTTACTGTCCTTCGTTTTTGCGATATCAAATCCTTTTCCGTTATCGGCTATTTCCAAGGTAAATAACGGACTGGTTTTGACTGCAATCGTTATCTGTGTGGCTTTTGCATGTTTTAGCGTGTTGTTTATCGTTTCCTGAAAAATCCTGTAGATCACGATTTTTTCATTGACGGTAAATACTTTTGTTTTTTGTTCCGATATGCTGAGGTTGATGTCAATTTTAGGATTTTTGTTTAAGCGCTCTGCTTCTATCGCAATCGCTTTTAGCAGATCCTGCTGTAAAAGCAGCTGATTGTTCAGCGAATGGCTTATACTCCGTATGGATTGGGACAGGCTCCCAACCGACTGCGATAACGGCGCTAATGTTTCCTGTAATCCGGGAGCATCCAGTTTAAGGTTTTCAAGCTGAAAGTTGATGTACGTAAGCTGTTGTCCGGCATCGTCATGCAAATCTGCTGAAATATTGTTTAACACCTGTTCCTGGGTTTCAATTATGGCTGCATTGAGCGTTTTCTGGTAGTCGATATCTTTCTGATAAATGAGCCGGGTATAGTTCTTTATTTTATTGATATACAGCTTGATTATCAGGATGCAGAACAATAGCAGCAAACTGATAAAAAGGAGTCCTATGATGATGCCAAAAGCGATATCATTCAGCATATTGTTCTTTCTTGTTACGATAAATATAAATATTTACCAATGAATAATAAGTGATGTTTACGAAATAACTAATCAGGGAATAGAGTTTTATATCACCGAAAATTATCGTTGTATTCAGCATTTTGTTCTTAAATCCGAAAATAAAACTGAACCCAAGAAAAAACAAGATCGGGCTGGCCAACAGCAAGTAGTTATTGGACGTAAAAAACGGGAAATTCTCTTTTCGTAAATGGTAATAGCTCCAGTATAAAAAAAGCAGCACATACAGTAAGGCACCACAGATAAATGTCCGGGCATTGAAGGTCTGCACGCCTTCAATAAAAAACAGGTTTACAAAAGCAAAAACCAGGAAAAAGAAAAGCGGTATATACCCTTTTACAGTATTGCCGCAGATCACCGTTATCAGATACAGCCATAAGGCATGGTGGATAATGATACTCAGCGTTGTTAAAAAAGAAAAACTGATACCTCCATACAGCAATATGGAGGTCAGCACTTCTGTACAAAAGCTCACCGTGATGATCAGAAACAACAGTATATTATGCTTTTTCAATTTAAGGTTAAAACAGGCATAAATAAATGTTGCCAGTACAAGCAGCTTGATACTGTTTATGGTTGCCAGTATATTACTCATTTTTCTTTTAAACCTATAAAAGTCGGATCAAGGGAGATATCGTAATATCCGGTAAAGCCACTGCCTTTTATTCTGAAAATAATATTCACATCGGCACCCGGATCCATTTTTCCTTTGGTAAACTCAATAGTATGTTTCGATGCCATAACATCGTGATTTTGCATGATGCTTCTAAAAAGCGGTACCGAAAAACAGGTTGTCTTATCACTGAAGGTACTCACCAGGACCGGTTCAATATCATCGGCATTACTCATTCCGCTGTTATTATATTTGAATGACAGATACTTTTCATTACAGCTAACGCTGTCCAGCTTTTTTTTAATTTCTTCCCACGATACAGCCTTGTATTTTGCAGCATTAACATCTCCCCAGTAATTAACCAGCATGCTTTCAAACAGTCCCATATCGATCTTGTGATACTTTTCAATAACGGAATAATCATTCGCCTTACAGGCTAAAAACTGTAAATCTCTGATGATTTGCGGAACAGAATCTTGAAATGTTGTTCGCTTGGAAGCCGTCGCTTCAGTAGTTGCTACACTGCGATCAGTTGTCTTTTTTTCGGTACAACTGTAAAAAGCAATAAGCAGGACTAATAATAGTGTCGTTTTTTTCATGGCTATGTAGATTTAGAGGTTACTTGGTTTGCATCAAAGGTTAACTATTCTTTATCTCCAATCAATAGGTAAACCCCTAATCAGCCCGGGATAATACCCTAATTTATAAGACACTACTAAAATATCACTTTTTTCTTAATAATTTATCAATCCGCCTCATTTATAACCAATTAGGCAAAAAACAGCTTCTTTATAGGGTTTCCCCCATTGTTTCCGGTATATAGCTGACCTAGCTTTGAAATGACCAAACTACTTCAATCATTAACCTGCTAAACATTCATATCATGAAAAATCGTTACAAACTATTTTTATTAGGGACCGTTTCATTGCTTTTTATAAGTTGTGAATCTGTACGAACACTGGTAAACAAGCAGTTCCCACCCATATCGGCAACAGATCAGCAATATGCTTCCATTACCGATAATCTTCGCAGTATGGATACCCTGAATCCGCATATAGGTGTTTATATCCACAAAGGAATGGTTCAGGAATACCTTCCTGATGCGTTGAAAAAAGCGGCTGAAAATGCTTCAGATCAAAACATTGTCATTAAAAGTATTACGCCAGAAATACTTTTAGACAAGCAGGGCATTTTAACAAATGCTGATTTTTTAATCGATATTCCGGAATATCATGCAGAAATCAAAGGAACACTGGCCGGTTTAACCGCTGTCGCTACCCGCGGTGACACGGTTTATCTGAGAAGTGCTTTACAATCCCTGAAAATCAAGAACATTACGTTTACGCAAAAAACCGGATTGCACAAACGCGCTTTAGCCAAGCTGATAAGCCCGATATTAAAGCATTATATTGACAATATTAACGGGATGCTGTTTAAAAATCCGGTTGTATTCCAGACCAATTGGGAAAAAGGCTATTCTTTAGATCCCAAAGAACTGTTTAAAGATCCTAATACCGAAGTTATTGCCGAGCCAAAAACGATTTCCCGCGCCATCAAAGGAAATGCCGTTCTGATTACTACTGAAGGGATTTCGGTATTAGCCGAATTAACGGCAAAAAAGTCCGCTCCGGTAACGTTACCCAAAACACAAACGGCTGCTGCAACTGCTTCACAGGTTTCTAAATTGTTTGCGGTTTACAACACCGCTTTTACTAAAAAGTGGCAGCACGTTTTTGAACCTGTTCCTGAAAACAGCTCTATCAGCGTGCAGATCAGTAAAGCGGAAATAGCCGGTATTTTTAACGAGGCACTTTCTGCTCCTATTGTTCTGAAACAACAGTTTACACTGCCCGAAATGGCTTTTAATGAAAAACTGGAGGTTAAACGCGGGGATATTGACTGCCAAAAGGTGCGAACCAATTTTAAATATCCGGATTTTAATGGTGCCAGTTGTAATTGGAACTGTATGCGCAGAGTACTTGGCGTCCGCTTTGAAGATCCGGTTTGTGCCGCTACCCGAAGAGCCTGCCGACTACGTGTAGAAGCCGAAAGGATTGCCTGGCAGGCCGCCAGGGAAACTGCCCGGATAGCCCATCAGGTTGAAAATGAAGCAAAAGTAGCTGCCTGCAATGTACAGCGTGAAGCGATGGATTTTATGTCGCTGGGTAAATTTAAAGGCAACGTTTCCGGCAGCGGAGCAGCGACAGTAAATTTTAATTCCTTCCGGTTTAATGAGGATCTGTCCGAACTGACCTTACAGTATTCCGGCGATGTCAATGCAAAACTGCAATCGCAACTCGAACTGAATCCAACCGATTTAGGATATGTTTTTTTCTGCTACAGCAACTATGGCAAAAACACGAGCAGTAATGTTTCCCTCAATATTCCACAGGCTACCAATGCTATAGCAATTGGCACTTCAAGAGATCTGGAAAACGTATTGCTGACCATAAAACCGGAAAAAATAGACTATACCGCTTCGATCAATCCGAGTCCTTTACACAGCCTGTTATCCGATCCGCGCTTTGCCGTTCAATGCCCGATAAGCAGTCTGATAGGAGCTATTGCTGCCGGTGCTGCCGTGGCAAACTTTTTAGACATGATAAAACTTGCCCCGGAACAGGAGTTGATTTTAATGGGAAAAACCAAAGGCAAATATGGGATAGATGCGGTTACAATCCCTTTTAAACCCATTGTTTTCCGTATCAACGGAAGTGACGATAAAAAAGCATTCGTGTACTGGAATGCCCATTCCATACAATTCACCCACTATAAAGCGGATACAAAAAATAATTCCGGCAATATGCTTGCAACACTACAACCAAACACTAAAAATTAAATTATGAAAACGTATTATCTGCATCTTGTGCTGTTAGCAGCCACATTATGCTCCTGCTCCACGATATCTGAAGAGCACTATTTTAAAGATGAGGTGGGCACTAAGCTCAAACCAAAAGACGATGACTACTTTCTTTCAGATGAAGGAGAAACTGTTTCCAATTACTATCGAGTCAAAGTCAGGGGTTTTTCGTTTCTGTCCAGTTCCCGTTATGTATCGGGTTATTTTAACCAGAATGCCGTTAACATGTATTTTAATGAAATTCCACAGCCGGAAAACGGTAAGCTCTTTACTCCGTTAGTGACCAATGAAGACGGAAATGAACTCATACTGATCCTGTCGACGAATGCCAAGGCAATTACCGATCAGCTGGGCAATGTCACCAAAAGTCAGACCATTTTAAACTCGATAAGCCAGGTTGTAAAAAAAGAAAAGATCCTTGAGGCGCACACCGTTAAAACCGATATCGCCAGTACAGATCAGGCAATAAAAAAACTGATAGCCACAACGGATATGTACCTGGATAAAATCGATACAAAATCGGATGCCGATATCAACAAAGCCATACGTGAACTTACAGAAACCTTAAAAAAATAAAAGATGAAACCTATTCTAATTCTCCTTTTAGGCTGTATGCTGCTAACAGGCTGTATGAGCAGGTTAAAAGTAACTGTGGAAGCAGCAAACAGGGATGCTGTTTTAGCCAAACACAAAGAGCTGCAACAGGAAAAGAACAGTACCGGTGACCGGAAAATTCTAAACGCCATTGCGGCTTTGCAAAACTTTACAGCCAAACATAGTGAAAACAGTAATGCCGCATTGATCACAGCCTTAACGACCCTGAAAAAGGATATGCGTGCTGCTGAAGTCAGCCCGGAAGTTCAAAAAGACATTAAAAACTATATCGATACTACCATCAATACAATAGCGAACCTGCAGGATCAAGCCAATATTGCCTATCTGAACCATAACAATCCGGAAGCCAAAAAACTGATTAAACAAGCTTATCTGGTTGTTACGGAATTCGAGCAGTTTTTAAAAGAATCCAAAAAGGCTGTCGCTGACGAAAAAATCCCGGTTATCAATGAAAGCCTGCAACAGATCAGTCAGGCAAAAGAACCATTAAGCGGCACAGAGCGTACCCGTTTCCCGCTATTGGGCGACGAAATGACCTCTTTTATTACTGCAAGGAAAGACAAAGATCATGATCTGTGGAAAGGTGTATTCAATAAAACGGTTTCATTTAATCTTTTAGGCAATTCGGATGTTGCCGTGATATTGCGCTCCAATCCTACCGAACGGGAATTAAAAAGCGGCGATTACAATAACAATTTTACGATAAAAGGGGTCCGGATGGATGCTGCCGATGCCACAAATGCGACCTTTAACGGACTGACACAAACCATGCATTTTATTGCCAGCACTTACGGATTACCGCTCGGACAATCCGGTTCTGAAGCCACAACAACAACGACTACCACCACCAGTACTGAAGATACAATCATTCAAAACATTCATTCCGACAGGGCAAAACTGGCTCAGAAGCAACAGCTCATAGCAGACAGTAAAGCCTTGCTGCTGGCTAAAATTCAGCTTGAAAATGTGACCGGCAGAAAAGACAGTGACGATAAAAAAGCCGCTTTAGGACGAGTAACTGAATTCTGGACAACCTTAAAAGCAAAACTCAACGAATAACTTAAAACCTGCAATCATGAAAAAAGACAGTATTTATATCCTGAACAAAAACCTGGATTTAAAAGAAGACAACCTGATGGTCAAAAAGGGAAACCTGCTAAAGATCAGCAATCTTTTTGACGAAACGGATAAAGAACTACCGACTATCGTCAATATCAAATTAAAAAACCTGAACGGTCATTATCAGATGGAAGAAAATGAATTTCAGAATCTGCTTGCCGCAAAAACGCTGCTTGCTATCGAACCGGCAAAATATAAGGAAAACGACAAGGTCATTCATGCCGTTTACGGAAAAGGGACCATAACCTTTGTAAAGTACCATAAATACATCCGAAAATGGCTTTATACAGTAGCTTTTAGCTCGAATACGGTAGTTGTCAATGAAGCAGAAATAAGACTTGATACTTAATTAACAGATGCAAAGAAGTACTATTTAAAAAAGCTACAGTGTGATGCTGTAGCTTTTTAATTATCAGGCTAAACTTCACTATCCTTGAGCCCACATTTTAAATCATTATATTTGTCGTATAACACACCGCTCTATATTAGCCACTATTGTATGGAACAACCAACACCCGAAAGAATAAAAGAAATATTTGATCCGTTTTATAAAGCCGATATCAATCTATGGACCGCATTTACAAAGTTCCTACACATACGCACTTTTGAAAAGAATGAAATCATAAAAGATTACGATAAAACCGAAAAATACATCAACATCTTAATTTCAGGTTCGGCGGCTCACTTTGTTTTAGCTAACGAAAAAGATGTTTGTATTAACCTGTATTATGAGAATCAAATCTTTAGCGACTATCTGTCATTTTTAACGCAATCGGCAACGGTTATTAAAACCCAGGCTTTGGAAGACGCAGTCATTTGGTCAATAAGCCATCATGATCTGAACGAATTATATTCCAAATCCCAGACAGGCCTTTTTATCGGCAAGGCAATTTCCGATGCAATGTTTATCCGGAAACAATCCGAACAGATAAATCTACTGACCCTTTCCCCAACAGAACGGTATTTGAAATTAATAAAAGAGCGCCCTGAAATTTTCCAGAGAACATCTTTAAAGATACTCTGCTCCTATCTTGGCATTACAGCCGAAAGCCTGAGCAGGATCCGGAAAAAAATTATCTGACAATATCATTTCTTACCCATCGTCAATTTTTTAGCGAAACCATCTTTATACTTTTGGAGTATAATTCAAACCGATAAAAATGAAAACTAAAATCAACTATTTCGCTATCCTTACCTTTTACGTCATTGCAATACTACTGCGTTATCTCACAAACAAAACCGACTTGTTAAACGGTGTGTCCAGTGATTTTCTAAAAGTAATTTTACAGGGTATTGGTCCGGCTGTTGGCGCTGTTGTCGCATTTTCTGTTTTTAAGATAAAACCCACACTTACCCTAAAAGGGAATTATAAAAAAACACTTATTCCTTTCCTGCTGTATTGGGGACTTCCAATTGCTTTAATCTTAGGTGTTGAATATTGTACAAAAGGAACAATTTCATTTACAGCCGTTACCGCAATTTTAATTTACGGCCTTTTGGAAGAAATCGGATGGCGTGGCTTTTTACAACAGGAACTAAAAACCTTACCCGCATTTCTGAATATCGTAATTGTTGCTGCATTGTGGTTTATCTGGCATTTAAACTTTGATTTTACAAGCGCAAACCTGCTGTTTTTCGGGATATTACTTCTTGGAACCTGGGGAATCGGAAAAGTAGCAGACAATACCCACTCTTTATTAGCGGTAGCCGCTATCCATTCGCTTAATAACTTTTTCCAGGAAATGAATACAACAAAAACAATGGTACTGGTAACATTATTGTCTGTTTGGATAATTGCCCTGGTAATCAGAAAAAGGCAATTAAAGAAAAGTATTGGTTCATAAAACGTACCGCAAAATTGCTCTATTATAAAAAAGGTATCCTTTATACTTTTTTGTATCTAAACCATATACATCAACAAATTTTAATACTTTTATTTATTTTGTCATTCATCCAAACAAATTAATAGCAAAAATGAAAATCTTCATCATACTATTATCTTTTATTTCACTAGCAAGTTGTGACTTTAAAAATTCAATGGAACAGGATGCAGAAAACTATATTACTGTTCTGAATAAAAAAGAAGCAGAACAACAAGGTAAAAACCAAAATCATTTTGGCAAATTAATTTCAACTATTGAATTTGGTATTAAAATGACGGCTAATGATTTAAAACTTTGAAAATGGCTTAATTCCATGGATTAGTATCGAGAATCTAAAAAATGGAATCGATAATAGAATCGTAATTAGAGAGCTGTTTTTACCATAGAATTATTTCTTGAAAATATACAAAATAATAAATGGATAATTCAATCAAATACACTTGTGAATGCTGTGGAAAGTCACACGAAAGTTGGCCTGCCTTAACATTTATCTCTCCAGATAATTACAATTGCCTTCCGCAACAAGATAAAGACAATATTGCCGAATTAAAAAGTGATACTTGTATCATTAATTATCCCGATCAAATTGATCGATTTATTCGCTGCATACTAATACAAACAGTCACTGACCATTGTGAAGATTTAGATTATGGCCTTTGGGTTTCTTTGAGTGATAAAAGTTTCCAAGACTATATGGAAAACTTCGATGATCAAAATCATGAAACACAATATTTTGGTTGGCTTTGTAATAATATTCCAGGATATGAGTTCTCCGAAAGCATCCCTACAACAGTCTACACAAAAAAAGGAAATCAACGCCCCGAAATTGTTCCACATAAAAATTTCGATCATCCGTTTGTAAGAGATTACTACAATGGAATTACTAAAAAAGAAGCCGAAAGAAGAATCAAAACAATGCTTCAAAAAATTGAAGATCATCAACCGGAATTAAAGGTTACAAGGTCGTGGTGGAAATTTTGGAAATGACCAAAAAACATTACTAACAGTTATTTTAAGGAATATCTTACCATTTTACAAATGCGACTTAGCAAAATCGAAACTACTTTTTGTATATTTGATTAAGCAACATAAACAATGGCTAAACCGATAATATTTGGCACAATTCCTGGTATAGAAGAAGGCTTTGGGTTTTCAAACAGAAAGGAAATGATGCCTACAAGCTTTCATAGAAAGTGGGGATCCGGAATTGACGGAAACAAAAACGAAGGTACTGCTGCCATAGTACTTTCTGGAGGTTACGAAGACGATTTAGATCTGGGTAATGAGATTATTTATACCGGAGCTGGAGGAAATGATCCAAAAACTAAAAAACAAATTGAAGATCAAACTTGGAATAACCATGGTAATGCAGGATTACTTATTAGTATGGACCAAGGTTTACCTGTACGAGTCATTCGTGGTTCCACTCATAAATCGGAATTTTCTCCCAAAAAAGGATATACTTATGCTGGACTCTACAGTGTCGTTGATGCTTGGGTAGAGGTTGGCAAAAGTGGTTTTAAAATTTGTCGTTTTCGTCTTGAATATTGCGGACAAAATGATAATCAAACTGTACTTAGAGATATCGAACTAAATTATCGTAAAAGGGAGAAAAGAAAAAGAGATACTAGTATCACACGATACGTTCGTGATTCTAAAATAGCACTTGACATCAAAAAGCTCTATAATTTTCAATGCCAGGTATGTATGTTTACTATTATAACCCAATTTAGTCGATATGCAGAAGGAGCTCATATAAAACCATTAGGCAGACCACATGAAGGTGATGATAATCCTGATAACTTACTTTGCCTTTGCCCTAATCACCATGTTATGTTCGATAAAGGATTATTCTCAATACTTGACAATTTAGAATTAACCGGCGCAGTAACCGGCAAATTAACGATTCATGAGAACCACAAACTCAATATGGTAAATGTACAATACCATCGTAAAAGTCATGGTTATGATGATTAAAGTTGTTTGTGGTATTATTTATAAAAACAATCTTGTTTTTATTTGTCGTAGAAATCCTGATAAATCATTAGGCGGTTATTGGGAATTTCCTGGTGGCAAAATTGAAGCTGGTGAGCAACAAAAAGATTCTTTAACCCGTGAACTTAGTGAAGAACTTGGTATGAGTGTTATTGTTAATGACCATTTTATGACCGTTATTCATACCTATGCCAAATTTACGATAGAACTGATTTCTTTTAAATGTGATTTTCAAGAATCCCTTTTTAATATGTCTGACCATGATGCCTATGAATGGGTTGAGGTTCAAGATCTAAATAAATACAACCTCGCTCCTGCTGACATCCCAATAGCAAAAAAGCTCAATGAGAACATTATGAACTGATAATTTTTAATAAAGGTCTCCCTTCACCACCTTCCACTCTTCCAGTTTTGCTTCAAAATTTTTACCGGCATTGGCAGGACTGGTTGAGGGTAATGTATGTAATTGGTATGCTTTTGCTGTTTTGACATATTTTTTAAAATAGGCTGCCGCTTTCTGTCCGTTAAAAAAAATATGTTCTATTGCGGGATGAGCGGCTAAAAAACCGGTAAAATCGTTGGGAACCTCTTCTTCTATCGCACTGTCCAGGCTGCCTTCCCTTTTACAGGCCTGCAAAACATCCCAAAGCGCTATTTTATGTTGCAGCAGCAATTCCTTTTTAGCGGTATAATCGGTAGAGAAAGGCTCCTCAAAAAGCGTAAAAAGTATTTTCCAGAAATGATTCCGGTTGTTTCCGTAATATTCCCCGGCCTGTAAAGACTGTACGCCGGGCATGGTTCCTAAGATCAGGATTTTCGCATTAACATCGGATATGGATGGAAAAGAATAAAGTATCATGGATTCCTTTTTTTTAACAGCTTTTGATAAATTAGAGTGCCTGTTTTGACTGCAAATTAGCAGCAATCGTCCAAATAAAAAAACAGCAAACGATCCGTTCCCTGTTTTAGCGGTCAAAAAACAGCCTCAGCACCCCATATTTCGCTCCTGTTGCTGCGTTTCCACTTGTTGTAAAACTTCTCTTATTCTGTGCTAATAGCAGGATTATCAACCATATTCTCAAAATAAAAATAATCCTATTAAAGTATTGTTACTAATAAGTGGATATAATTTGCTTTTTATGCATCAAAAATCTAATTTTGAACGACTCAAACAGTTTATTTATTAACTAAAAACATCCAAAATTATGCCATTACCACTACAAACAGTTCTTGATAGTATCGCAGAATGGAACAGAGTACGTAAAGATCGTGAATTAGTAACTTTCTATTTAAATCAAGGAAAATTTTTCCCTTTCGAATGTGTTAACAAAGGTGCTTCAAAATACCTGCATGCTTATCCGGGTATCATGAATGACAAACTTTTCTTCTTCTTAATCCCGTCGGAATTTGATACGGAACAAAAATCTGCTGTGCCGATTACAGAGTATATCAATGCTTTCCCTGTAGAAAACGGATTAGGAAACGGTCAGGAACTTCCGGAAAAAGAAGCTAAGCAACGAATTGAAAACTGGGATGAAAACCTAAACAAATGGATCAAAACGCAGATTGATGCTCCGGAAGGAATTTTCCAGGCTTTTGCAATGCCAACCGATTATCTTGTTGATGATACGAAAATACCTTACAATGCGAATTTTGCTTTGAGAACAAGCCCTGAAAAAGCATCCGGTTTCACTGCCGACCTTGTTATTGTTGACCAGGCAGATCAGAAAACCGTTTATTACGACACGGTAAGACCGGTTCCGCCGTTCGCACCGCTTGAAGGAGAATTCTATTTATTACAACTTGCTACAGTTACTGCTTAAACTATGACTTTTTATCAGGTATTGGATTATTTAACCTATTTGTCTCCGGCTTTATTACTGTCCGGAATCGGAATTGGATTATTCCGTTACAAATCGTTGGATATCTCACACAAATTAATAATGCTGTATTTTGCCACCGCGCTATGTACCGATCTGGTAAGCCGTATTTACGGGCAGCTTTTTGGTAACAACCTGATATTCATAATCGTATTCAGTTTACTGGAACTTATCGTTTTTTCGATACTATATCAGTTCTGCTTTTTTGAAAAGAAAAGCAGAACTCTTTTTGCCTTAATCGCTGTCGCAATCGGTTTTATCATTTGGGAGCTTTTCTCATTGCAAACCATTTCCCCGCAGCAGTTTCAGTCCTACTCCAAAGTAATGGACGCCTTTGTGATCATACTCCTGGCCATTACCTATTTTTTCCAGAAAGTCGGCAGGAATAAAGAAACCCCAAAAGATGTTTTACGGATGAATGCGGTGATTTTGATCTTTTTTTCACTCCATCTTTTATTTTTTCTGCCAATTAACTTCCTGATTAATGTAAGTTCCGAACTTAAGTTTTACTTTTGGTGTGCCAATTTGGTAATCACACTTTTATTTTACGCCTTTTTAAACTGGGAAATATGGAAAAATGGATTGAGCCGAAAACCATTATGCTCTGGATAATAATTGCTATTTCGGTAGTTTTTATACTGGTTTTTTCATTTATACGACTTGCATACCTCAATTTCAAACAGATGGCAGAAGCCCAGCTGGAAGAATCCCGCCTCAAACTCGAACATCAGAAAAAATTGCTGGAAACCGGCATACTGGTTCAGGAACAGGAACGCACGCGGATTGCCGCAGATTTACACGATTCCCTGATCGGAAAACTAACTTCCCTGAAACTCAAGAACCAATTAGCATACAATTATGACGAAGTGGACCATCTTTTAGGAGAAAGTATAGCCGAAGCGCGAAGAATTTCCCACGATTTGAGTCCACCTATGCTGGAATTTATATCTTTGTACGAGCTTATTGATGGAATCATTAACCCGTGGAAGAAAAATATCCAGGTCGTTTTCTTTCATGATGTGCGAACAGATGCTGCTTTGCCGAACAACATCAAAATTCAGTTTACACGTATCCTTCAGGAGCTCATTACGAATATTTACAAACATGCCGGAGCCACAACCATTTCGATCCACCTGCGTCAAACCGACCAGTGGTTAGCGCTTCAGGTTAGTGACGACGGAAAAGGATTTGACCCTAAAACCGGTAAAAAAGGGCTTGGCCTGCAAAATATTGAACTGCGGATGGTATACCTGAACGGGCACCACCACATTAAACCACATCAAAAAGGAACAACAGCCTTATTGCTGCTAAAACTATAAGACATAAAATGGATACGATTCGAATTGCCATAACAGATGACGACGGACTGATTGTAAAACTGCTGGAAAGCTACCTGAGCACTCAAAAAGGCTTTGAGGTTATTTTTACAGCAGAAAGCGGCGACGACCTGATAGCATTCCTCGAATCGGCTTCGGTACTGCCCGATGTCCTGTT
The DNA here is from genome assembly GCF_002379575.1 of Flavobacterium sp. UBA4197. NCBI lineage: Bacteria > Pseudomonadati > Bacteroidota > Flavobacteriia > Flavobacteriales > Flavobacteriaceae > Flavobacterium > Flavobacterium sp. UBA4197. The sequence goes on along the minus strand of NZ_DFUB01000001.1, from coordinate 80,297 downwards.
ACTGGATTTAAAGATGAAAGGCATGGACGGTGTGGAAGTAACCCGCCATCTTAAAACCAACTTTTCCAGTATAAAAGTCATTATCGTTTCGTCCCATTACCAGCGATCCTTTATGAATTTCATGCTGAAAACCGGTGCTTCCGCTTTTTTACCAAAAGGCGTTTCCCCTACACTGTTAACCGAAATCATCCCGGTTGTTCATGAAAAAGGCGTCTTTTTTATGGAAGACCAGATGGAAGCCATCCGGGAACAGATCGCAACCAAATCCACCCAAAAATCAATCTTTGACAACGGATCGGAATTATCAAAACGCGAAATTGAAGTCCTGCAGCTAATAAGTCAGCAAAAAACAGCCAAAGAAATTGGCGACACTCTTTTTATTACCGCAAGAACTGTTGAAGGGCACAAAAACAATCTCTTTGTAAAAACCGGGGCAAAAAACATCGCCGGATTGGTTATCTATGCCATCCAGAACAACTATATCACGGTAGAAGACCTGCCAATGATCTAATAGTTCCTTTTTTTTACCCTCAACTTTCCGGATAATAGCTGTCCGGTTCCTGTGTATTGTTTGAAATATCCGAAAACCACATCGGTATTTCAGCTGTAAAAAGACGCAAAGCACTGCTCATTCCACAGCATTTATTTGTTATTTTTAACATCTGTTAACCTCTAAACACACATCACCATGCAGACAATCACAGTTGAAAGTACGATCAATGTTCCTGTAGCACAGGTCTGGACACTTTGGACAAGCCCGGAACACATCAAAAACTGGAATACGGCTTCCGAAGACTGGCATACAACCCATGCCGAAAACGATTTACGTGCCGGCGGCAGCTTTTCATCCCGAATGGAAGCAAAAGACGGCAGCTTCGGTTTTGACTTCAACGGCAGCTATGATGCTGTTAACCTGCACGAACACATCGCATACACCATTGCCGACGGCCGTAAAGTAACCATTACGTTTTCCGGTTCAGGAAATACAACCAAAATAACCGAAACGTTTGAAGCCGAAAATACCAATCCTCTGGACATGCAGCGAGGCGGATGGCAGGCAATACTCGACAACTTTAAAAAATATGCGGAAAGTAATTAAGAATTATGAATTAGGGGCTTCAATCGTAATTCATAATTCGTAATTCAACAAAAAAGGGAACATTAACGTTCCCTTTTTTTATTATTTAACCGAAGTTCCGTCCGGTATTTCTTCTGTTGCCAGTTTCACCAGCTGCGTACTATCCGAAATCGCTCCGAATACCTCTACCCGATCTTCCAGGACACGTCCTTTCTGAACCGGTAAACGGCTGGTTTTATGATCTGCTACAACAATCACAAAAGTACCTTCACTGGAAGTTACCACAGCAGTTTTAGGCACTACATACGTACTGTCTTTTGCCGTTAACGGCAGCTGTACTTCGGCAACCATACCCGGAAGCAGCTTGTTGCCGGCATTGATCACATCCATTTCCACTCTTTCGGAGCGCAGCTTGCTGTCCAGAGCACCGGACATACGCGCAATCGTTGCCGAAAAGGTTTGTCCCGGCAGCGATTTAACCGAAAACTGCAACGCACTTCCGTTCTTTAAATACCCGGAATACTGTTCCGGAACATATACCGAAAGACGCAGTTTGTTTTGCTGCTGAATCGTCATCAACGGCGCTTCCGAACCTTTCCCTGCCGGACCAACGTAAGCTCCGTGGTTTACGTTACGCGTCGCCACTACTCCGTCAAACGGCGCTCTGATCTGCAAATACCCCAATAAGGTCTGTATCTCCGTATAAGCCGCTTTTGCGGCCTGATATTGGGCAAAATCGGAATTCTTTCGTGCCTCGGCCACTTCCAGGTCGTTACGGGAAACCGTTCCTTCCACCTTGCTGGTTTCAAACAAACGGTTATAGGTACTTCTGCTGGCCGTATAAACCGCTTCCTGCGAACGCAAACGCGATTGGGCGGCCGCAAGCTGCGAACTCAGCTCGGGTGCTTCCAGCAGCATTAAAAGCTGCCCTTTTTTAACCTGCGAACCAATGTCGGCTTTTAACTCTTTTACATAACTGCTCACTTTCGCATAAATATCCACCTGCTGAAATCCTGTAATTTCTGCCGGCATACGAAGTTCTGTAGTTAATATTTCTTTTTTAGGAGCAAAGGTTTCTATAACCGGTAGTTTTTCTGCTACCGCGTCATTTTGCTTTGCCGAAGTCTGACAGCCTGCTACCAGTGCTGTCGTTCCTAAAAATACGATTGCTTTTGCTAAATTATTTCTCATCTGTTTGTGCTAATGCCGCTATATAATGTTTACTTTCTTTGTCTTCCGGATCTAACGATACCGACTGTATTCCTGTTTTACCCATAACCCAGGCAAAAATAACCGGTAAAATAACCAATACCGTAAAAGTAGAGAATAATAATCCTCCGATTACCGCTCTTCCCAACGGCGAAACCTGCTCACCGCTTTCTCCGTGTCCGATTGCCATTGGCAGCATCCCGGCAATCATTGCGATACTCGTCATAATGATAGGCCGTAATCGCAAAGAAGCTGCTTCTCTTGCCGATGCCAGGGCATTATTATTGTGCTTTCGCAATTGTTCTGCATTGGTGACCAGCAATACGGCATTGGCAATGGATACTCCCACCGACATGATGATTCCCATATAGGACTGCAGGTTAAGCGTGGATCCGGTTGCCAAAAGCAACAGCAAGGAACCCAATACCACCGCCGGAACCGCAGTTAAAATCACTAAGGAAATACGGAATGACTGGAAGTTGGCCGACAGCATCAGGAAGATCACGATTACCGCTACCAGTAATCCGGATTCCAGACTGCCCATTGTTTCTTTAAGTACTTTACCCAATCCGATCTGCTCAATAAACATACCTCTTGGCAATTCGCCCAGCGAACCAATTACCTGCTGTACGTCTTTTGAAGCAGTACCCAGATCGGTATGATCAATATTCGCCGTAACCGAAATATACGGCATCGCTCCTAAGTTGTCATTCTCACCATAAGTAAAAGATGGCGTAATGGTCGCCACATCGCTCAATACCGGACGTGCCGTATTTTTAAGCAACGGAATTTCCCCTATTTCCTTAACATCCGTCATTTTATCCAAAGGCACCTGAACCTGTACATTATAGGACAAACCTGCCTTTTCGTCTATCCAGGTATTCTTTTCGGTATATCGGGAAGACGATGTTGACGCAATCAAGGAACGGGATATTTCACTCATATCCACACCCAATTGTGCTGCTCTTACCCTGTCAATATTAATATCCAGTGCCGGATATTTAATAGGCTGTGCCAATTGTATATCCCTGAAATACGATTTCTCTTCCAGCTGTGCCATGATCTTGTTCGCATACTCCTCGTTTTTCTTTTTGTTTTTTCCGGCAATACGAATCTCAACCGGCGTTGGCGATCCCTGACTCAATACTTTATCTGTTAATTCAATAGGCTCAAAAGACACTTTTACATCCGGCAACAGCTTTTTAAGATGCTGGCGGTATTCGTCTTTAAAATCATCCATATCCCGGTGGTAGTCTTTTAAGGCTACCTGGAATACTGCTTCGTGCGGTCCTGCCATAAACAGGTATATGGGCGATACGGAAAACAGCGAAGGGTGCTGCCCTACATAAACCGAGGAAATCGATACATGCTCTTTTCCGACAATCTTTTCCAGTTCGGCTAAAGCTATTTTGGCCTTTTCCTCCGTGCGCTCCAAACGGGTTCCGTCCGGTGCTTTTAAACGCATCTGGAACTGACTGGAATTCACTTTCGGGAATACATCCTGCCCGATAATGTTTAGCAGCAATATCGCTAAAGCGGTTACCCCAACAAGGTAAGCAATCGTAATTGGCTTTTTAAAATGGAACAGGCGGTTGATTAGCCTCATAAATCGGTTACGGAACTTCTCAAACGGACTGATTTTTCCATCATTATTAAAATCTTTACGGCTAACCAGTATTTTCTTCTGATCCATCGTGTCTTTTTCCGATTCCGGAGTCAGTCCCGAAGCCATAAATACAGCTTCATCATCGGATATTGTTTCCGGATGCGGCACTTTTGCATGATCTTTCATTAACCAGTTTGCCATAATCGGCACAAAGGTCTGCGACAGCAAAAACGAAACAATCATCGAAAAACCAATGGATAAGGCCAATGGCAGGAATAACGATCCCGGTATTCCGGTCATGGTAAACGCCGGTGCAAATACGGCAAGGATACACAGCAAAATCAATAATTTCGGCAAGGCTATTTCCTTACAGGCATCCCAGATGGCGAGTGCCTTGGGTTTCCCCATATCGAGATGCTGGTGGATATTTTCAATCGTTACCGTACTTTCATCAACCAGGATACCAATAGCCAGCGCTAATCCGCTCAACGACATCAGGTTGATTGTCTGTCCGAATAACTTCAGGAACAATACCCCGGAAATAATCGAAATCGGAATCGTCAGGATCACAATCAAAGCCGCTCTTCTGTCACCTAAGAACAAAAGCACCATCAATCCGGTTAATATCGCTCCGATAAGCCCTTCGGTAATCAAACTTTTTACAGAATTGATCACATAAACCGACTGGTCAAATTCGTAGGATAGTTTCACATCTTCCGGAAGCGTACTCTGAATACGCGGCAATTCGGCTTTCAGCTTTTGTACCACATCCCAGGTAGAGGCATCACCGGCTTTGGCAATACTCACATATACCGAACGTTTTCCGTTTACCAAAGCATAACCGGCAGTAATATCTGCACCGTCTTTAACCGTGGCAACATCTCCTAAATATAAATTCTGAACACCACCTTTAAACAACGGGATCTTTTCAAAATCCCTGATCTCCTTGATTGTATTATTCGTTGGCGTAATATAATTTTTATCGCCTACCCTCACATTTCCTGACGGTGCCGTCTGGTTATTTAAACGGATGGCTTCCACGATCTGGTCCGGAGTTAAATTGTGTGAACGCAGTAAATCGGGATCCACATTTACCTCTACGGTTCTCGGGCTTCCTCCAAATGGCGGCGGCGACAATAGTCCCGGAATGGACGTAAAAGAAGCCCTTACATACACATTCGCCAAATCCTGCAATTCATTGTTGGAACGCGTCGCACTGCTCAATACCAGCTGTCCTACCGGAAGTGAAGACGCGTCAAAACGAATAATAAACGGCGGCTGCGATCCGGGTGGGAAAGCCGCCTGGATTCTATTGGACAAAGCACTCAGCTCTGCCGCTGCCTGTGCCATATTCGTATCTTCATAATACGAAATTTTCATTAAGGTAAGTCCCTGTATATTCTTTGTTTCTATGGACTTAACGCCGTTGGCAAACAGCATTATATTCACGTAGTTTTTGGCAAAATAGGACTCCATCTGGTTGGGTGTATAGCCTCCAAAAGGGTGTGCCAGGTAAATTACCGGCAGGTTCATTTTGGGTAAAATATCCACTTTAATGCTTTTTACGGCACCAATACCAAAGATGATAAGCCCCAATACCAAAACGATAATCGAAATCGGTTTACGAAGTGCAAATCGTATTAAATTCATTTCTTATTGGGTTATAATTCGTTAATAAAAAGATCCAGATCACCTGTAGCAGCTGCTTTGAGCAACAAGGACTGCCAAACGTTCACGCGAACAATATCACGGTCGGTTTCTGCACGGTTTAAAGTATACAGTGTCTGGGTTACATCAACCAGATTGGTCAGTCCGTTTTTATACAGCGTCATTTTCTGCAAATAAGCCTGAGCGGCTGCTTTTACCTGTCTTGGCGCTTCTTTGTCGCTTTCCATAGCCAGCTGCATTTTTACATTTGCCGCATCCGACTGTGCTTTAAATTGCTGTTCCATAACGGTGTATTCCTCCTGTAATGCTTCGGAAACAAATTTCTGGGCGCTTACTTTTTTGGCTGCACGGGCAATACTGGTCAGATTCCAGCTTACGCCCACTCCAAACAGGTAGTTTTGACGGGTAGGGTCAACACCATCCCAATAGTTATGGGTAAACGAATGCTGATCGACAGCATAATCGGAATTGAATCCGGAAGCCCTCGTCTGGTACACCCCAAACAAACTGAACGTTGGGTAATATTCCTTTCTGAAAAGCTTCAGCTGCTGCTGTCCGTAATCCATCCGGCTCTTGTAATATTGCAGTATCGGATTAGTATTATTTATTGAAGTATCACTTCCGATTATTTTATTGGGTGATTTGATTACCAGTGTCGTATCGGTTTTAATATCGATAATCGCTATACCCATCAGCGTAGTCAGTTTGTTGTTCTGATCTTTAATCTGATCTTTGATCTGATTTAAAGCAATCCGCGCCCGGGAAACCTCAGCCGAAGCCAGAGTAGAATCCACTCCGGGAAGCAATCCGTTCTTCACGCGCGCGGCGGCGAGTCTTTGAAAAACGATCGCCCGGTCCAGATTTTTCTGTTGGGATATTTCAAGACGCTGCCCTGCTAATAAGTTCAGGTAAGCGCCTGCGATTTTGATTTTATGCTGGAATTTCTCCTGCTCCAGGTCTTTTTCAAAACGGTCGGCATCCGCTTTAGACACCGCGATCCGCTGCCTGATACGCCCGAAACTGTAAAAGTCCCAGTTCATATTCACCAGGTACAAAGCCCCGAAGGCAGCATTCCAGTTTTGTTCCGGCAAGGGTAATCCGGAAGAAGCCACTCCCAATCCTCCGAAACCGTATAAGGGACCGTTTTGTCCGTTTACCGTTCCATAATCCTGCTGAGCCGCCAGAGTCAGATTGGGCCAATAGTCCCGCTGGCTCTGTTTCACGGTCTCTTGCGAAGCCTGCGCATACTTTTGCTTGGCTTTGATGGTGCCGTAATTTTCAACTCCTTTATCGATAGCTTCTTTCAGCGTGAGGGATTGGGAAAATCCGCCGGAAAAGCACAATAACAGGAATAATAAAGGCATTTTTCGTGATATCATTAGTGTAGTAAGATTTTTGATCATGCGAAACTACAACACATCCCGAAGATGAAGTCTTAAAAAATGACTAATTCCGCACAAAAAATGACCAATTGCATTGGTCATTTAATCTCCCTATTTATTCATATTTTTATCCTTATTTTGCCAGCTATATATCCGGAATGAGCATGAAGAAGATTTTAGAGAACAAATGGTTGCAGGAATTTGCCATATTGGTATTTTCATTTATTCTTTTCACCCTAAACGACTGGATCCTTATCCTGAGCTGGAGAGGCTTTTGGACCGGCATACTGTACTTTATGATTTTGTACAGCCATGCCCAGGTAAACCGTTTTTTCCTGCTGCCCATCCTGCTTAAAAAACACCAGCCACTCACCTATATTTTTTCGACAATTGTCTTAATATTAATATTTTCCGTTATTTTACATGAAGCATCAAATGAGATACTTTATAAAAACTGTTTCCTCTATAAAACGTCTTTACAAAAAACCTATCACTTCCAGTTAGGCACCCTTGCCGGAACACTGATCTGTATTTTGGGAGGCTTCCAGCTTATCGAACATTACCGGGAACAAAAGAGAAAAACCAACAAAGAATTACTCTACAACCAGATACAGTTAAACGCGTTGAAAGGACAGTTAAACCCGCATTTTCTGTTCAACACCTTCAATACGCTTTACGGCATCAGTCTGCAATATCCGGAACGCACATCCGACATGATCATGCGTGTTTCCCAGTTAATGCGTTACCAGGTGGAAAACACCCAGAAAGAATATGTATCGCTGGAGGATGAGGTTGACTTTATCACCAGCTATATCGAACTGGAAAAAGAACGTGTAGGCTATCGCTGTGAGATCGAATTCGACTATAAAACCGATGCCGACACCAACTATATGATTGCACCCATGCTGCTGATTCCGTTTATTGAAAACACCTTCAAACACGGCACCTGTGCGATTGAAAACTGTTTTGTAAAAATAAAATTATCGGTAACCGAAGGAAAACTCCGTCTGGAAACCTTAAATTCGATACCGGATAAAAAACGAAAAATAATTTCCACCAAAATAGGCCTGAGCAATACCACCGAACGTTTGCGGATCCTCTACCCTAAAAAACATCATTTACAGATCAAACAGGAAGAAAAACAATATCGTGTAATTTTGGAAATGGATTTGATATGACAGCCCCTAAAAAGTGTATTATCGTTGACGATGAACCGGCAGCACATTATGTACTGACGAACTATATCAACCAGAATCCGCAGCTGGAATTGGTTGCCCAATGCTATAACGGCGTGGAAGCCCTGCAATACCTGCGCCTGCATCCGGTTGACCTGATGTTCCTGGATATCGACATGCCCGAGATCAGCGGACTGGAATTGCTGCAAACCCTGCAACAGCCGCCCAAAACGATCCTCACCACAGCCTATTCGGAGTTTGCACTGGAAAGCTATGACTACGGTGTGATTGATTATCTTCTAAAACCGATTTATTTCCCGCGCTTTTTAAAATCCATAGAGCGCTACCTTTCTTTACAAATGCCCGAAAAAGAAACGGTTACCCCTACTTCACTATCGGTTAAAGTGAACGGAAAAAACATAGACATCCGCATGGAAGATATCCTTTACGTCCAGAGTTACGGAAACTATGTGAAGATATTCACCAAACAGCGGACATTTGTAACTGCAATCACAACCAACCAGCTGGTACAGGAGCTCCCATCGGACAACTTTATGAGAGTCCACAAATCCTATATCATTGCCATCAACAAAATCGACCTGCACGAAAAAGAACACATCGTTATCCAGGACGAGAAAATCCCTTTGGGCATCACTTTCCGACGCGAACTCAACGAACGCCTTAGAGAACTTTAGAAGGGAGATTTACGATATTTGATATACGAGGTATGAAATATGATATTTGAAGGTTGATTTTTGATCTATGAAGGTTGATATTCGATATATGATATTGTCAAATACTACAACATCCTCAATAAATAGAAAGCACATTTTACCTCTTGCACATTGCTCCTTGCCTTTTACCAATTGCTTCTTCCCCTTTATCCCTTGCCTCTTTCTTCTTGCTTTTGCCAATTGCTCTTTACCCCTTCCTCCTTGCCTTTGCCCCTTGCCTTTGCCCCTTGCCTTTTGCCCCTTGCCTTTTGCTCCTTGCCCCTTCACCTCTCACCTCATCCCTCCAAAAAAACAGGTGTTTGTACGTATAGCCCTGACCGTCCTTTTCAATACTTTTGAAGTCAGCGATTTCCCACTATAATCCTCTATATCTTATTTTGAAGACAGATTCTCTGTTATTAAGACTGCATCGTTATGTTCTTAAAGGATCGCCGTTGCTTTCTAAAATAACAACTATAAAGGCATTAACCAACAAACAAAACAACATGAAAACACTAAACTACGAAGAAAGATTTGACGAAGTTTGGAAACATTGCCAACGAGGTCTGGTGTATCCGTCTCCGTTTGCAATTTTCGCAACTTTCTGGCTTAATAAGCCGGTGAGCAAATTACAGTTGTCCATTTTAATGGCTTCTGTCCGTGCAACAATCAACACGCATGAAGCGTTAAAGGACAAGAACACTACGGTTGTATTAGGGGTTTCGTTTAAAAACTGGGCGGAAATCTGCGAACATGAAGGGATGACATTACCTAAGGGAATGCAATTCAACTATCCGGAAAGTGGCAATCCCTATAATTCGAGCGTTTTTAAAACATCCAACGATGTTTTCGACGATTCTCACGGCGATATCTGGTTTCACATTAAAAGTGACAAGGAAGAGGCTTGCGACATTGTACTACAAATGCTGATAGAAGCTTTGGAGAAAGACACTTCCGATTACTATGCACAGGCTGCCGCTTCAAAATCCAATGAAGAAGACGGACATCGCGGGAAAGTGTTAGGCTGTCGTTTTTCGGAAAACCTCAACAATCCTTCCGATCCTATTACCATTGCAAAACATACATTAATCGGCTGTGACGACATGGAACACTTTGGAGGTTCCTTTGTTCTGGCACAACGCTTTCTGATCAACTGGAATCAGATCAACATGATGACGGAAGACCAGATCGAAGACTTGATCGGCCGCAAAACAGACGATACGATCATTCCGGACCGCGATTCCCGTTCCCATATTAAATCGGCGCGAATCCAGGACGAAAACGGAAATACAACCCCGGTACTGCGGTTAGGACTGCCTTTTGGCAGAGCCAAACAAACCGGAAGCGGATTCCGTACGCCGAAATCGGTTACCGTTTCGGATGAAGAAGGAATCTACTTTGCCGGTTTCTCCAGAGAAGTGGGCATACTGGAAAACATCATGTTCAATCAGATTGGTCCAGACAGTGGTTTTATGAACGACCGTTTGTTCAATCACTTAAAATCCGATTTGGGCGGTTTCTTCTATATCCCGAGTGTGGATGACCTGGATCTGGACATGATGAAAGATTACAAAAACAACTTTTCCTATATGGAAAAAGGCGACTGGACCCGTTTTCCGGGTGTAGACTGGACCCGTCTGGACCGCCATTATCGCAATGCGTCCAAAAACGGGCTGATGTATTACAGCCATCAGAATTACCTGTTTACAATGTCGACCGAAATCAACCGCGACAACAAATATTTCAATGTTCCTTCCAACCGTATTTTAAGCCTGTTAGAGAATATTTTCTCCCTTTGGCAGGATAACTGGTACTTTAACCGCAAACAGGAAGAAATCAAAGAAGACATCCGCCATTATATCGACCAGTATAACGGAACCGACAAACCTGCCGACATTATGAGCGAATCCATCATGATTCGTAAAGGCTGGGCGATTCGTTTGAGCCTGCAATTATTCAGCTCTGCCGATTATGGCTTTAGAGGACGCAGAATCCGTTTGAGCGACGGTACCCTGATTCCGTATTCTTCTTTCCGTGAAAAAGAAGGCGAAATCGTTTACGGTTCCGACACTTACCGTATTTCTCCCGAAGAGATCATTGTGGGCGCCATGCCGAATTTATCTTTGGGTGAAGGCCGCTATGTGATGAAATACCTTTCGGATGCAGAACGTCTGGACGGTTTCCTGAGCAACCTGAGCGAAGCTTCCGGTGTGGGACACGTGATTCCACATTATGAAAAAGCCTTACAGAAAGGTTTGCTGACCATGCAGGAAGAAATCCTTGCCTATGAAAAACAAACCGACAATACCGAGAAAAAAGAACTGTACCGTTCTGCTTACCTGTCTTTAAAAGGTATTTCCGAATACTGCTTAAACTATGCCGATCTGGCTCGTAAAACAGCAGCAAAAATGACTGCCGGCCAGGAATGGGAAAGACAAAACCTGGAATCTATTGCATATCGTATGACGAAACTGGCAACAGAAAAACCGGATACTCTGGTAGAAGCCGTTCAGTTCATCTTCACCCTGCACAGCTGTCTGCACTTAAACGGTGAGCCTACAGCGATCGGAAGAATGGATCAGCTGTTACAGCCTTTCTATGAAAAAGATGATGTTTCGGAAACAGAAGCACAGGAAATAATCGATGCATTCTATATCAAACTGGACGAAAAAGTACAACAGAACCGTATCTTTATGGAAGATCATCAGCCGTTTGGTAACCTTGCCATGGGCGGAAGTTCCGGTCCTTATCCGCAAGGTGCTTCTTTAGGACAATGGATCCAGCAGATCACCGTGGGTGGAACTGTTGCCGACGGAACTCCTTTTGACGATTCCAAACCGGCTTATAATTACATGACCAAACTGTTTATCCGTTCTTCCGGACGTTTGCCGCTCAATGCGCCATGTCTGTCGCTGAGAACGCGTAAAGATATTCCGCGTGAAATCCTGGAAGAAGCGGCGCATGCTCTGCTTTCCGGAGGTGCGCATCCGATATTGTTAAACGACGAAAAAATTATTGACGGTTTATACCGCAGCGGTGACAACGTAGGCGGATCCTTAGGTGATGAAAACAAAAACTGGGATTCCAGAGTGAGCTTGCAATCGGCACAAAATTATGCCTGCGACGGTTGCTACGAACCGCAGTTTCCGGGTGAAAACTGGTTCTCTCTGGGCGGATTCTCTACCTTACAACCGTTAGAATGTGCCTTAAACCAGGGCAGAACCTACTCTTCTGCCGGTCAGTCCTATTTATTCGGGCAGGTGGTTTCTTTAACCTCAAAACCGGCCGATCAGATCAAAAGCTTTGACGAACTGGTAAAAATTTATTTTGAGCATTTCAACCTTTTAAACCGAAAAGCCTTTAACGGTCAGTTAATGGGTTATGGTGCCAACACCAAATTCTGCCCTTCCCCGATACTGAATGTATTGATGGATGACTGTCTGGCTAAAGGACAGGATTTTTACAGCGGCGGAACCAAATACAATATTTACGGACCGTGCTATATTTCCCTGAGCAGTACGATCAACTCGCTTTATGCCATTAAATCGATGGTATTTGACGATAAAAATGCAGTAACAACCTTACCGGAATTACTGGAATGCCTGTGCTGTGACTGGGGTTATAAAATGACCGAACCGTTTATCAGTAACCTGGCAGGTGAATCCCGTATTGCCAGCCGTTCGGACCGTTTCAAACGTTTGCGTGAAATAGCCTTATCCTTACCGCGTTACGGAAGAGGCTACGAAGACATCGATGCTTTCGGAAACACTATCCTGGAAGGCATTGCCCGAATCTCGGTAGAAACCTTCACCCAGCCCTGGACGCAGTTACGCGATACGCTTAAAAATATGGCTTCCCGCTTTGGCTCGGAAGAGTTTCCATTCGGAATCCAGATACAGCCGGGTGTGGGAACCTTTGAAAACCATGTAGAAATGGGTGCCTGGAATGGTGCCAGTGCCGATGGCCGTCGTTTGGGAACTACCGTTGCTTCCGATTTGAGTGCAGCGCCAAGTCCTGCCGATTTACCAATCGAACATCAGTTTGCCGGATTTGAAGAAGCCCTGGCCGGATTTGACGGAAAAGGAGCCGAAATGATGACAGACGGTGCGCCGACAGATTTCAACATTGACGAAGACTTCCCTGTAGAAAAACTGGTGCAGGTAATGCAGCAGTTTGCCCAGGGACAATCCTCAAATATACTAACGGTTACGGTAGCCAATCCGGATACGTTTAGTGAAGCAGTAGATTCACCGGAACAATACGATTTACTTCGTGTGCGTACCGGAGGCTGGACAAACTTCTTTACTTCGGTATTCCCGATCATCCAGGATCAGCACCGCCGCCGCCCGGTTTCAACTCCGGTGGAAGTCAAAAAAGACAAAAATGCCGCAAAAGGCTGTCCGTTCCATCAAAAAATGGTTCAGGAATAATCGTTTTAAAAAAAGTGGTGAAAGGCGCCCCGGGAAACCGGGGTGTTTTTTATTTATATCGCACCCCAGCTTATCTAAAATAACCACTAAAATATTACTTTTGTAAAATGTAAGAGCAATCCTTACTTCGTTCCTATCCTCTTTACTTATGCAAAAAATTTCATCCCTTTTTTTCTTATCCTTCTTATTATTAACCTCCTCCCTATTTGCCCAATGCTGGCAATCTGTTTCGGCAGGCGGGAATCATACTTTAGCTATTCGGCAGGACGGAAGTCTTTGGGCATCGGGATTTAATGCAAACGGACAGATCGGTGTCGGCAATTATCAGGTATACTACAGTCTGTTCACCCTCGTAAACAGTCAGAACCAATGGAAAGCTGTAGCGGCCGGCGAACAATTCTCCCTTGCGATCCGCCAAGACCATACCTTATGGTCCTGGGGTAATAATTATTTTGGGCAATTGGGAACCAATACTTCCGAAGATAATGTCCCAACACCGCACCAGATAGGCACTCATAACGACTGGGAAAAAATAGCAGCTGGAAACAGTCATGCCATTGCCTTAAAAAAAGACGGTACCCTATGGTCGTGGGGCAGCAATTTTTACGGGCAATTAGGAGACGGAACGACCACTTCCCGCACTGCTCCCGTGCAAATTGGCACTGATAATAACTGGAAAGAGATAGCTGCCGGGCACTGGTATAATTTAGGCATTAAAAAAGACGGTACTTTATGGGCATGGGGCGCTAATACCAAAGGTGGATTAGGCGACGGAACAGTAATTCACAAATATATTCCGACACAAATAGGCAATGCCAATAACTGGAAGACTATTGCAGCCGGCAATGCACACTCCTTAGCAATAAAACAGGATGGTACTTTGTGGACATGGGGATATAATATTTCCGGTCAGTTAGGAAACGGAACAACAAACGACACCAATATTCCGGCTCAGATAGGCTCGGCAAATAACTGGCAGGGCATCGAATGCGGCGGCACACAAACAATCGCCTTCCGAAGCGACGGTACATTATGGACCTGGGGCAATAATTATTACGGGGAATTAGGAAACGGCAATAATCAAAATTCCTCAATACCCGTAACGGTTGGCATTCCAAATAATTGGTCGGCAATCAGTGCCGGATGGCATTACAGTTTTGCTTTAAAAAATGATGGTACCTTATTCGGTTTTGGCATTAATGCCGAAGGGGAATTGGGTAACGGAACCGCAACAAACACCAATATCCCCGTGATAATCCCGTGTACGTCACTCAGTATAAAGGATCATCAGCCAATGAACGTTTTAGTGTATCCCAATCCAACATCGGACATCATAAATATTCCTGACAATAATCAGCCTGTAAACAAAATCAACATCTATGACCTGTCCGGAAAATTAATCCGTAACTATTCCGGAAATACAGCTGTATTATCTTTAAATCCTTTAGCAAAAGGAATGTATACGATAGAGATCCTGTACGACAATTCCACAGTAAGGCAAAAAATAATGAAATTGTAATGACCAATTTGTTGTCTTTATCCCTTTCACTTTTTAACAATATTGAAAAGCGGAAACCAGTACAAACAAACAGTAATCCCGAGCATCCTGATCCTTATTAAAACCGGACTTCGTTCCTACCGGTCAGGCAAAGCGGAATTCATCTGTTTTAGCTATTTTTGTAAGACAATTATTTTCTCATGAACCAATACGACCTCCTACGCCAACATATCGCTGCCATTTGCCCGCTATCGGATAGTGAATGGGAATATGTTTCCCAGTATTTTACACACCGGAAACTGCGCAAACACCAGTTTTTGGTTCAAAAAGGCGAAATGGTTCCCTGCGAATTCTGGATTATCAAAGGCCTGGTTAAAACCTATGCCATCGATACCGACGGCAAAGAACACATCCTGCAGTTTGCTATGGAAGAATACTGGACCAGCGATTTCCACGCCTTCCAGAACCAGGTTCCGGCAGGAATGTTTATGGATTGTATTGAAGATTCCGAATTCTTTTGCTTAAAACTGGAAGATCGTGAGAAAATATGCTGCGAAATTCCGGCTATGGCAAACTTCTTCCGGATCAAAGCCAATTACGGGTATATCGCCCTGCAGCAACGCATCATGTCGCTGCTCACCGAAACAGCCGAAGAACGTTATAACAACCTGATCAAGAAACTGCCGCGATTAATCCAGCGCGTTCCTAAAAAATTACTGGCGTCCTACCTGGGCGTAACCCGGGAAACCCTCAGCCGGTTAAAGAGCTGAAAAGTGTGATATACATCACCAAAAAACGGTGACCTAACTCCTCGCACAGTTCCCTGCCTGTTCAGACATTTGTACTGTTATTTTTAGCAATATAAATATGACCGTAGGAAATTGTTTTACCCGTTGTTTTTACAAGTTATTGTGTACTAATTATTATTAGGATCAAGTGCTGCCTGTACCCTTTACGCGGCAGGAATACCACTTTATTTCTTTAGTAATTAATACGATAATAACATTATATGAAAACAATACATAACAACAGTACTGCCGCTGTTGCAGCAGTACCGGCAAAATCAACAAAACTTCCCGCTGCCTTGTGGGCACTGACCATTAGTGCTTTTGGTATCGGAACCACCGAATTCGTAATTGTGGGCTTATTACCCACAGTTGCCAAAGATTTAGGAACATCTATTGCTTCAGCCGGACTACTGGTTAGCTTATATGCTTTAGGAGTAGCCATTGGCGCACCCATTTTAACCGCCTTAACCGGTCATATCAACCGTAAAAAACTGCTTTTAGGGATTATGATACTGTTTATCATTGGGAACGGTCTGGCATCGGTAGCACCATCATTTATCACCTTAGTACTCGCCCGGATATTAACCGGATTTGCACACGGAGTCTTTTTCTCCATCGGGGCAACCATCGCCGCCGGATTGGTTCCGGAAGATAAAAGAGCCAGTGCCATCGCCATTATGTTTGCCGGATTAACCGTTGCCATCGTAACCGGAGTACCGTTAGGAACTTATATCGGACAGCATTTCGGATGGAGAGCTACTTTTATTGGTGTGGCATTATTAGGAATCATCGGGTTTATAGCCAGCAGCCTGCTGGTACCAAACACCATTCAGAAAAGCAAAGCCTTAAAACTGAGCGATCAGCTTAAAGTATTGAAAAATCCGTCCATTCTTTTAGTATTGGCAATAACAGCCTTAGGATATGGCGGGACTTTTGTAACCTTTACCTATATGGCGCCCTTACTGGAAAACATTACCGGATTTTCTGCCGATGTAACCGGTTTATTGTTACTGATCTACGGAATTGCGATTGCTTTGGGAAATGTCATTGGCGGTAAAGTATCAAATCATAAGCCTGCCAAAGCCTTAATGATCATGTTTATACTACAGGCCATTGTTTTACTGGTATTATCCTTTACCGTTTACAACAAAACAGCTGCGGTAATGACCCTGTTTGCTATGGGAATCCTTGCCTTTTCAAATGTACCCGGATTACAGCTATATGTAGTTCAGATGGCCGAAAAATATTTACCCGGAACGGAAGATGTCGCTTCGGCACTGAACATTGCCGCTTTTAATGTCGGAATCGCCATCGGTGCCTTTATTGGCGGAACCATTGTGGAATCTTCTTTAGGTATCCAGGCTACTCCATGGGTAGGCGCTATTCTGGTTGCTATTGGTTTTGTGGTAAGCTTTATCAGTTTTAAAAGAGAAAAAAAGAATTGATTATGGAAACGATATGTGAAACAATCTGTAAAATACACGTTCCCGGAAAAATGACCATCGGACTCGAATTTCCTTTAGATAACGATTGGTCACTGGCCGGAGAAAAGAAACGCAATGCAGCAGGACGTCCTTTCGGTATACCGGACATCAGCCGGCATACCGAATACATCAAACTGGCTGACCAACTGGGATTTGCAGCCTTATGGATGCGCGAAGTCCCTGTTTATGATCCGGATTTTGGTGACGGTGCTCAGTTATTTGACACTATGGCCTACCTGGGCTATATCGCCGGAATTACTAAATCGATCGTATTGGGAACCGCTGCGGTAGTTTTACCGCTGCACGACCCGCTGCAACTCGCAAAAGCTGTCGCTACGATAGAAAACCTGTCCGGAAGCCGGTTGCTTTTAGGAGTGGGTTTAGGCGACCGACCTGTTGAATTTCCGTTATTCGGTTATGACTTTGAAAACAGGGCGGAACGCTTTATCGAAAACCACCAGATCATGCTGGAAGCCTGGAAAGAGCATAGCGAACTGAACCGGTTCTATAAAAACCTGGACAACCGGATCCAAATTTATCCGAAACCGGAAAACCCGATTCCGTGGATTATTGCCGGAAGGGCACAGCAAAATATGGACTGGATTGCCCGAAACATGCAGGGCTGGTTCAACTACCCGCGTCCGGTGGAAGAAACGGCACAAATGGTAATCGACTGGCGCAACGTTCTATACGATAACGACCAGGCATCCAAACCGTATATCACGGCTTTTCACCTGAATCTTTCAGCCGATGATGATGCCCCGTTCAAACCGCATCGTTTTGGCGGATCAGTCGGTATAAACGGTTTGTTGCCGCTGCTCAAACAATATGAAGAAGCAGGTGTCAACCACATGGCATTGCACTTGCGCAAATCGGAAACTCCGGTTCAGGAAGCACTGGAAAAAATAGCTCAAAAAGTAATCCCCCATTTTAATTATAAAGAATATCAACATGTTGTTTAAAAATCATACCCTCGGAAACAT
Source organism: Flavobacterium sp. UBA4197 (assembly GCF_002379575.1). NCBI lineage: Bacteria > Pseudomonadati > Bacteroidota > Flavobacteriia > Flavobacteriales > Flavobacteriaceae > Flavobacterium > Flavobacterium sp. UBA4197. Next base: position 62,283 of record NZ_DFUB01000001.1, on the reverse strand, counting down.
TGTATTGAAAAACCGGATTGTGATGCCGCCGATGACCCGCTCCAGAGCCGGAAAAGGTGATGTCGCCACTCCGCTTATGGCAGAATACTATAAACAAAGAACCTCAGCCGGATTGATCATTTCCGAAGGAACCCAGATTAGCCGCCAGGGACAGGGTTATGCCTGGACACCCGGAATTTATACCCCGGAACAAATCAAAGGATGGCAGCAGGTTACCGATGCTGTTCACCAGCATAACGGGATCATTTTTGCCCAGCTATGGCATGTGGGCCGTGTGTCGCACATTGCGCTGCAGGAAAACAACCAGCCTCCGGTTTCGTCCAGCGAACTGGTTGCCGAAGGGGTTAAAGTTTTTGTGGATGCCGAAGGAAAAGGTCCTGAGAACGGTGTGGGCGAAATGGTTCAGCACTCCAGACCGAGAGCCTTAACGGTTCCGGAAATCAAGGACATCGTTTCCGAATATGCACAGGCGGCTAAAAATGCATTGGAAGCCGGATTTGACGGTATTGAAATACACGGTGCCAACGGTTATCTGATTAACCAGTTTATCGATTCGCAGGCTAATAACCGTACGGATGAATACGGCGGTTCGTTAGCAAACAGGCTGCGTTTCCTGAAAGAAGTGGTTACCGCTGTTACCGCAGCTATAGGCAGTGAAAAAACCGGCGTTCGTTTAGCACCGCTAACCACACTGCAAGGTGCCGTTGACGATAATCCGGAGGAAACCTATACGGAAGCAGTAAAAGTACTGGAAGCCTTAAAGGTCGCTTATATTCATATTGCCGAAGCCGACTGGGAAGATGCTCCGCTAATGCCGGTTGCTTTTAAAAAGGCTATCCGCAGTCATTTTTCCGGAACACTCATCTATTCCGGAAAATACACCAAAGAAAGAGCCGAAAAAGCGTTACAGGAAGGCTGGACTGACTTAATTGGTTTTGGCAGGCCGTTTATTGCCAATCCCGATTTGCCATACCGCCTGGAAAACAACCTGCCGCTCAACGAACCCATCCGCGAACAGTTCTTTGGCGGTAATGCAGCCGGATATACCGATTATCCGTTTTATACCCCAACAACAATACATACACTTTAATTATAGCTATGAGAAATTTAGGAAAAACAGACCTTAAAGTATCCCCTATCACGCTTGGTGCCTTTGCCATTGGCGGAACGATGTGGGGCGGAAATGAAAAAAACGATTCCATCGCAGCCATCCGCGCTTCTATTGATAATGGTGTTACCAGTATTGATACGGCTCCGTTTTACGGTTTCGGACTCAGTGAAGAAATGATTGGCGAAGCTTTAAAAGGCAGAGACAGAAGCAGCGTACAAATCCTGACAAAATTCGGGTTAGTATGGGATGGCAGCAATAACGGAAAAGGTGAATACTTCTTTGATGCCGACGGTACCCCGATATACAAATATGCCTCCAAAGCCAATGTGATCAAAGAGGTAGAAGAAAGCCTGCAACGTTTGAAAACCGATTATATCGACCTGCTGCAACTGCACTGGCCGGACAGTACTACTCCAATTGACGAAACCATGGAAGCTTTGGAATTGTTGATACAGCAGGGAAAAATTAAAACTGCCGGAGTTTCCAATTACAGCGCTTCCCAATTAGAAGAAGCTAAAAAAACCGTAACTTTAGCTTCCAATCAGGTTGCTTACAGCATGTTGAACCGCACGATTGAAAAAGAGCTGGTACCCTATACCCTTGAAAACAACATCGGTATCATTGCATACAGCCCTATGGAAAGAGGTCTGTTAACCGGTAAATACTTTAAAGACGGTAAATTGTCAGAAAGCGATCATCGAAACGGCTACTTCGGGCAATATGATCTGGAAAAGGTAAAGAGCTTCCTTGACAAAATCACACCGATAGCCGACAGTAAAAATGTCACGCTGGCACAACTGGTTCTACGCTGGACGGTACAACAACCGGGAATTACAGTAGTTTTAGCCGGAGCCAGAAATGCCGAACAGGCAGTTTCCAATGCACAGGCACTGCATTTTGAACTGACAGCAGACGAATTAAATCTTATTAATCAGGAACTAACTATTTTTATATAATGATGAAGAAATTAAAACACCTATTGGCATTAAGTATGATGGTATTCGCGGGCTGCACCATCCTATTGACAGGAAATGAAGCAACCGCACAAACTAAAAAATCAGTACCAATGAAAAAGAAAATCTTATTTGTAGTTACCAGTCATGGTCAGAAAGGCAGCACCGGCGAACCTACCGGTTACTACCTGAGCGAGGTTTCCCATCCGTGGGAAGTACTGCACAATGCCGGTTATGAAATTGATTTCGTGAGCCCGAAAGGCGGTAAAGCCCCTGTGGACGGATTTGATTTAAAAGATCCGATCAACAAAAAATTCTGGGACGATAAAACCTATCATGCAAAAGTTGAAAATACCATGAAACCTTCCGAAGTCAATCCGAAGGATTATGTTGCCATTCATTTTGCCGGCGGACACGGAGCAATGTGGGATTTACCGGAAAACAAAGAGATTGCGGCACTGGCTGCCAAAATCTATGAAAACAACGGTATTGTAAGCGCTGTCTGCCACGGTCCTGCGGGATTGGTGAACATCAAGCTAACAAACGGCAAATACCTTGTTGACGGTAAAAAAGTAAACGGTTTTACCAATGAAGAAGAAATTGCTGTGGGACTGGAAAAAGTAGTTCCTTTTATGCTGGAAGACAAATTAATTGAACGGGGTGCTAAATTTGAAAAAACAGGCTTATGGCAGTCACATGCCGTTGCCGACCAACGTCTGGTAACCGGACAAAATCCGGCTTCTGCAGAAGCTGTTGGTAAAAAAGTTTTGGCAGAACTTCAAAAATTATAATCTGATTTCAGATTTTTTAATGGTGGAAACGCACGATGGATTTCGGTCTGTTGTGCGTTTTTTTAATGGCTATAATTTCAATAATTTCTGTTGGGCGCTACTGCCATCAGTATGCTGCAGGTTTATGATATACACACCGGAAGCCAGACCGGACGTATCCCAGCGGTATTGTCCGCTTGATAACGTGTGCTGCATGATTTTCTGCCCGGTCAGGGTATAGCAGGATAGTACCATGCCCGGACTGGCGTTATCCATATAAAAGGTATCTTTTACAGGATTAGGATACACTTTTATATTCGGGAAAATGCTGTTCCAGTCGGTTGCCGAAAGTGGTCCTATCGTAACGGTTTTACAGGTCGTATCCGTTCCGCAATTGTTGGTCGTTTCCAGACAAACCGTATAGGTACCATTAGCGGCATAGTGGTGTACCGGATGAATCCCGGTACCGGTTTGTCCGTCTCCGAAATCCCATTCCTGGCTGAGAACCGATGTATCGGAAAGGTTTGTAAAAGCAACCTGCTGTGCGGTTGTCTGCTGGGTAAAGGAAGCAGTTGGCAGAGGACAATCACAGTCGTAGCCGTATTTGGCAACAAAAAAATCGGAAGAACCACCTAAATTATTGATGGTCTGATTGCCTATCAGCAGTTCATTCGCGAAATAACCGCCCAAAAACAAGTCCTTTTTATAGAAGCGCATTGCTGTAATCCCGTCGTAGAATCCCGTTCCTTCCACCCTACCCAGTTTTTCCAGTGTTCCGGTATTTTTATTCAGGATCGCAAACCAGCCATCCTGCCCCGTACTGCTGATGGATTCGTTATCCCAATGCATTTCGGTTGCAAAATAGCCGCCTATTGCCACTTTATTGTGATTGACCGTTCCGGTTTGTGTAAAATTAACCGGCATCGAATAGCCGCTTTTTGCCCACAAACGGTTACCTGAGGCATCCATTTTCATGACAAAATTGGCAACATTCGTAAAATTAAGCCCCAAAGGGTTTTCAAAAATAAAACCGTTAAAACTATCTCCTAACGATCCCTGACCAAAAAAATAAAGATTGCCATCCTCATCTATATTAACCGGAGACTGCGTCATCGTATTATTCATAACACCAGACAGATCGCTCTGTTTGTGCCAGAGGTATTGCCCCGACTGGCTAAAACAGCCAACATACATTTTCGAACTGACCAATTGATTCCCTAAATACAAAACATCGTTGCCAACGCCCGTTTGCGGTGGAACAAGGCTTCCGTTCACATAATAATTCCCGGTGAGCGGATGCCGTCTGAAATGCATACCGTATACAATAAATGCCTGGTCGTTTCCAGAAAAATTAATATCCAGTTGCTGTACCTGCTGCAACACACCTGCCGTATTGTATTGGAGTACATATATTTTATTTTCCCCGCTGCCGTCCGGAATCTTAATATTACTTTCTGCCAGCTTACTGCCCGGCGGAAACAGCGAAAACAGGTAAACATTACCCTGTTCATCCAGATCCATATCAATAATGGCCGTACGGCTATAGGACCATCCGGAAACGGTATCCGACTGTATCATTTTTGTCCAGTTCATTGTACCGTTTGTTTCATACTGGCTCAGGAACAAGGTTTGAAATCCGGCTGCCGGCAGTTGCAGATCATTACCAAAATCAACTGCATAGCCGTTTCTGTTCACCATACCGGTAAGGTAGACTTTTCCCTGTTTTGAAACGCGCAGCGTTTTGGCCTGATCGCCGGCTGTTCCGCCAATTATTTTACTCCACCGGTGTTCGCCGTTACAGTTAAGGCTTCCGAAAAGTATATCGGTGTGCAACGCATCATGCCCGTCACCCGGTGCCGCTTCCCCGAATTTGATATTGTTCCGAAAAACCGGAGAAAACAAATAGACATTCCCTTCGGCATCCGTATCCATTTCTTCCACGCGTTCCGTCAGCGAAATCTGTCCGCCGTCTGCACTTCCGCCACTTGTTCCCCATTGTAACTGCGGGTTTTGCTGTGCCAATGAAAAAAACGGGATGATTCCCAAAACGAGTAATAGCTGCTTCATGTGGTTGCCGGTTATTTTACATTTCAAATATATTATTTTTCTTATATATAAAACCACAACATGCTAATTATCAACATCAAAAAGAGAAGATTCTTTCTTTATTGTTGTTATCACGCTGTCCATAAGCTGCTCCTTATTCCTGAAGCCATGTCGGGGAAAAATGGGAATATCCGCTGCACAAGCACAATTTCTTTGAATTGATCTTTATAGAAAAAGGTTCCGGTCTGCACATTGTTAACGGAATCACTGCGCCCTACGATCCACAATCGTGCTTTTTGATGACGCCGGATGATGAGCATGAGTTTATCATTGAAGAAACCACATTGTTTTCTTATATCAAGTTCACAGAGATCTTATTACAGGAGCGTGCCGATGCCGTCTGGCAAAAGAGAATGAAGACCGCCCTGCAGCATTTTAATTTTATGGGGCAGGAAATTATCGGCGAGGAAAGCGACCGCAGTAAAATGTTTGTATTGTTACGGCTAATGCAGCAGGAATACCGGGAAAACAAATTATCCAACAGGCTTATTTTACTGGATCTATTCAGCGCCATGCTGCTTATTATCAACCGGAACAGCATTATCAGAGACGACGCCGGCAAAAAAATCACCACCGCTACCGGGGATAAAATCCACGCTATCCTGGCTTATCTGCGGGAACATCTTACCGATAAAGAGAAAACCAGTATTGAAAATCTGGCCGTGGTTTTTGGCCTGTCTCCCACTTATGTCAGTGAATTTTTTAAAAAACATACCGGAGAATCCCTGCAGCAGTTTCTGATACAGTCCAAACTAAAAATAGCCGAACGCCTTTTAAAACAAAGTGACAGCAGCATAACGGAAATAGCCAATACCTTAGCCTTTAACGATGTGAGCCACTTTAATAAAGTTTTCTCCGGCCGGCATCAGTTATCGCCAAAAGCATACCGGAAAAATTCTCAAAACCGCTAATCCAGATCTCCGGCCGGTTCCGGAATTTATTTCCGTCCTGCCTTTAGATTTTGCAGCTTCAAATCGTTCCAATTAAATCCGGAATAGTACATTTGTAGCTGTTGAAATTAAAAATTCAATGCATCCATGAAACTACGAACAGTAAATGTAACACGATATATCACTCCGCTTCGGGAAGGAGGTTCTCTCCCGGCCCTGGCAGAAGCTGATGATGATTTTAAATACGTTCTGAAATTTAAAGGTGCCGGCCACGGTACGAAAGCACTGATAGCAGAACTGCTTGGCGGTGAAATTGCCCGTGCTTTGGGGCTTCGCCTGCCCGAAATTGTATTTGCCAATCTGGATGAGGCTTTCGGGCGTACCGAAGCCGATGAAGAAATCCAGGACCTGTTACAGTTCAGCCAGGGATTGAATCTGGCGCTGCATTTCTTATCGGGTGCCATTACTTTCGATCCGGTGGTTACAGATGTTGATGCCGAACTGGCGTCACAGATTGTGTGGCTGGATGCTTTTATCACTAATGTTGACCGGACTTTCCGAAATACGAATATGCTAATCTGGCACAAAGAGTTATGGTTAATCGATCATGGTGCTTCTTTCTATTTTCATCATTCCTGGAACAACTGGGAGCATCATGCCAAAAGCCCTTTTGCACTGATAAAAGATCATGTTCTACTGCCAAAGGCAACGTTACTGGAAACCGTAGACACCGCATACAAAGCTCTGTTAACCGAGGAAAAGATCCGCGAAATAGTTGCTTTAATACCGGACGAATGGTTATTATGGGATGATAACCGGGACAGTCCGGAAGATTTAAGAGAAGTATATGTTCAGTTTTTATTATTACGAAAAAGTCATTCCGAAATTTTTATAAAAGAAGCTCAAAATGCAAGAGAAACACTTATATGAATATGCTGTGATTCGCGTTTTGCCGAGGGTTGAGCGTGAAGAATTTTTGAATGTCGGCATTATTTTATTTTCAAAAGGCGCTAAATTCATCAAAGTATTGTATACCATTGATGAAGAAAAGCTCAGATTGTTTGCTGACGATCTGGATGTGGATCAGCTGCGCCTGAATATGGAATCTTTTGAAAAAATTGCCCGTGGTGATAAAGACGGTGGCCCTATTGCGCAAATGGATATCCCTTCCCGTTTTCGCTGGTTAACTGCCGTGAGAAGTTCCGTTATACAAACGTCAAGACCGCATCCCGGTTTTTGCGGCAACCTGGAGGGAACAATCGAACGCCTGTTTACCGAACTGGTGCTGTAATTTTAGTGGGAAACACTTTTTGAAAACAGGTTGATAATCAGGACACCGATAATAATAAAGATAATCCCGATCAGCGCCGGAAAATCCAGTGTTTGCTTATACGCGAAATACCCTATTGCCGATATTAACACGATTCCCAATCCGGACCAGATCGCATAGGCTATTCCGATGGGGATTGTTTTTAAGGTTAACGACAGGAAATAAAAGGCAAAAGCATACCCAGCAACAGCAATCAGCGACGGCCATAATTTTGTAAACTGTTCGGATGATTTGAGCGCACTGGTCGCAATCACTTCAAAGAAGATGGCGATTAACAAAAAGACGTACTTCATCTTTCAAATTTACGGTTTTCTTCCTGAATATTTTTTAAAACTCAATCGGATTATTCTTATTTATAGCTTTTTCCGGCAATATTTACGGCATCGTCAACACTCAGAAAGCTTAAGAAAACCGTTGGATATTCCGGTGAGAGCAACTGGCTCAGCACCCGGTAAACCGGATCTTTAAGGCGTGTTAAAACGAGTTTCTTTTCTTCTTTTGTCATGAATTCCCAGAAATCTTTTATCGTTTCCAGAGCCGTACCGTCCAGATCCGGGGATTCTTCCAGGCTGATAATAACGGTATGAATACTGTTCCTGTCGGCTATTATCAGCGCTCTCGCCTGATTCAGTATGCGTTCGGTATTTGCAAAAAACAAAGGCTGATCCGGTCGGAGAATCAGAATCCCGGCAACGGGAAGTGCAACGGGATGTTTTTTAATATCCACAAAATCGTGGCTGTTGTCCAGACGTCCTAAAATAGATATGGTGGATTCTGAAAACTGTTTCAGCAATAAAATCACGCTGGTTCCGATAGCTACTAACAAGCCGTCCAATACGCCTAATAAAAGAACACTCATAATGGAAAAGACAAGCAGAAAACGGTCTCTTTTCCATACAAAATACGGTTTTAATACGGCAGGATTCAGGTTATGTCCCACAGCATGAATAACAATCGCCGCCAGAACGGGCTGAGGTGTATATCCGATGAGCGGTAACATCCCGACAATAATAAGGAGTAGTGTTATGGCAGCAACCATACCGGCTGTTTTTGATGTTGCCCCGGCGGCTTCATTGGCAGAAGTTGCAGAATATCCGGCGCCCACCGGCATGCCGTGAAATAAAGCCGAAACGATATTGGACACACCCAATACCCATAAATCCCTGTTGGGCTGTATGCTATCGCCATGTTTCAGGGCAAAACTCCTGATTGATCCGTAAGATTCCGAATATAAGACCATTACCAAAGCCAGTCCCAGTTCTACCAGGCGCAGCCAGTCATTATAGGACAGCTCCGGTAAATCCGGCAGCTCCGGTTTTAAGTGAATCGTTCCTACATTTGCTATCCCATAAGCCGGAAAGTCAATCCCCTTCCCGATGATAATACTTAATCCGATGACGACCAGACCGCCGGGAAAATATTTAATCCGGGAAAAGACCGTTAACAGCAATAAGGCGATAACGGCTGTTAAGATGCTCCAGTAATTCCATTCTTTATACTGTAAAAAAACATCGGGCAAATACCGGAAAAAATTGGAATGTGATGTGTTAATTCCGGTTATACCACTCCATTGTTTGACAATTATCGTAATAACCAAACCGAATGTAAAGCCTCTTAATACCGGCTTTGCTATAAAATCGGTGATTGTACCGATACGAATCAATGATGCGATTAAGAAAAACAGCCCGGTAATGAATACCAAACCAATGGCAAAAGTGAGGCTGGAAGCATTACTTCCGTAAGCGGCTAAAGCAGCTGCCATTACTACAGCCGATGAAGAGGTTGCCGAAACAATGGCAAAACGGCTTGTTCCAAACAGCGCATAACACAATAAACCGGCAAAAAGGGCTATGATACCCGACTGCGGCGGCATATTCGCCAATCCGGAGTAGGCAACGGCTTCGGGCAGTAAAAGTCCGGCAATTGATAAGCCGGCGATAATATCCTGCAGGTTTAATCCGGATAAGATATGCTTATTCATACCGATATTCTGTTTTTATCACTCAATTAAAGATACATACTTTCTCTGCATCAGGACTTATTGGATACTATTTTTCGATAAATCCATTACTTTTCTGCCCTTTTTACACCTCATTTTTTGTTTTTTAATACGCATTAATACATAATTAGCCACGTGCGTAGATGTGCGTAGTAAAATATTAGTTTTTCTTCAGACTATGTTTTTAATTTGTTTCAACAATTCGAAACAACAATTTCCGGATTTGTTATTTACCCGGATTTTCAGTGTCGATTTGAATTTTATACGCCTGTTTTTTTTTACATATAATGTGCTTTTTTATATACCATGAATGCCGGACAGTCAGAACAGTTGTTCAGGAGCAATGAAATACCCCTAACACTTTTTGACTGTCTATTTTTAAGCTGTTTATCAATACTGCCTGTCATTTTTAAAGCAGTATACTTTGTCATTTTGTGTTTTTTGAGTTTTCTTTTCAGAAACTAAAGACGGTATTCTTTGAAATCTAAAGATACTGTTAAAACATTATTTTCATTCATTTTTACTTAGTAATTTGAAAGCTGATAATTTAAAAAAAACCGGCAGTACTGAGAAATCCATTCCTATACAGTACTACATGCCTTAGTCTCATGCTGTCGGTTTTAAAGTAATAACAGCTAAAAAGAACACACTATGACATTAGAAGAATTCAGGCAAAAATTTTCTGAGGAAGATGCTGTCGGATGGATGGAAATTGACAGCAAATTAGAATCGTTTTATCCGGAGCAGGAACCCAGTCACTACGCTCCAATGATCAAATATATGTTGGGCGGCAATGACCCTTTAGACGGCATCAGTTATTATCATAGTGACACCCATTTACCCCATTATCACGCGGTCAGTTATGGTTTTTCCAACCTGTACTACGATGAAAAAGCCCTTGGTGGCGAATTCAGCAAATGGGGATTTGAACTCACTTACCGTACCTTTCCATATCATCTGGACAAAGAACTCCCTTTTTATGCCGGTAATGTAATGCAAAATCTGGCACGTTATGTCTATGAAAGTGAACGCTGGTTTGAACCGTATCATTATATACCGCTTAACAGCAGTATCCGGCTGGACAGCGACACCAAGATTAAAGCATTGCTTTTTGTTATGGATCCGGAACTTGGTGAGATTGACACCCTATACGGAAAGCTTCAGTTCTTACAGATGGTCGGCATTACCGAAACCGAATATCAAAAAATTCTCGACGGGCAATATACCCCCAAAGAACTGATCAATAAAGCAAAGGAAACCAATCCGCTGCTGATTACCGATTTAAACAGAGAACACGATTATTTATAGTACCCAAATCGTTTCGATTACCCATTATTACTACTCATAGTTACTCAAAAACTGCATTTTGCTGTTCTGTGTAGCTATGAGTAGTTCTTTTTTAGCATTTTCTGTAAATCTTTATTTTATTTGTCTTTACGACTACACATCCTGTACCTGTTGCCTATTTTACGGAATGCTTTTTTAAAATGATTGCCTATGAAAATAACGACATTATTACCCCTGGAAAAACTGGAAGAATTGTTTGACTTTCCATTGTTTGCCACCAAAGAAACCTATAGTTTATATCTTGATACGGCATATTTTGTGATCCATAAATCCAAAAGCATTTATATCAACAAAAGCGGCGATTTTAGCTTGTTTATTTCCATTCAGAAAAGAAAGTACCTGTTCTGGACCACTTCCAGAATAACATATACCTATAAGACTGTAAACAGTACGGTCTGGAATGAAATGAACAGTGTTCCGCCGGAAAGTATAATCCGTTTTTTAAACCAATACTGGCCGAAACTGATCCGGGAACTGGCACACAGGGATACCCTCACCCCGGAAATCATTTCCTACTGGCGTACTATCATTTCCCGAAAGATCACTGTTGAAAAAATAGCCCATTACTGCTCCCTTCCCGTTGTATTTAATGCTTCCGGTCCTTTTATATCAAACTGCAAAAAAACAATTACCGGCAGCAATCTTTCTTTTCAGTTTGACTGCTTCTGTACCGATAACGGGAGCAAAAGTACCATTACCATTACGGAGCTGCACAACAACCCGAAACGGTATTCCTTTCTTTTTGTATATGAAACAACGCAGCTACAAGACAAAACCATCAGCCTGCAGTTACAGCATCATAACGGTATAGAATCCGAGTCGCGGGCAATTGATTTCTTTGAAACTGATTATCTGAAAAAAGCACTGGAATTATGGCAGGCTATGGAAGTCTGCATTACGGCCGAAAACGACCTATACCTGCAAAAAGCTGCCGCGCAGCACGGGAATACGATTCCCATATCCAAACCGGTTTTAAAGAACAATTATGTTTCTATCCAGGGAAACAAATTGCGGCTGATCGATCCGGGACAGGCACAACGGTATCTGGAAAATATTATGAATGCCGATTATTCCGGTAAATTGTATGAGCTCTCCGATTCGTTGCAATTTCCGATCCGCAAAGACAGTGTTGTTCCGGATGTGTTTATACTTGCCGAAAAAAATGTCCATCTCAGCTATCTGAATTTTAAAGAGATTCTATCGGATTATCAAGACGAACTGAATATCCTGGGCTTTATTTTCCTTAAAGATCTGAATGTGGCTTCCTATATCCTATCTGACGATTTTTGCTATACAAAGCCGTTAATCGTATTGGGCAACCTGAATACCAAAAACATCTTGCTGGACAGCCAGACACACTATATACAAGGGAATCTCAATTGTGAATTTTTTATCGGCCTGGGGTATAAAGGTTCCTTTTATGTAAATGGCAAACTGGCCGCAAAATGCCTACTTTCAGAAGAAATGACCGTTTATACTTCCGATTTGTATGTAGCCGCGCTAATTGGAAACGGAATGATCAAATTTTCAAAAATCGTCGTTGAAGAAAACAACAAAGTCCTTTTAAAATACTATAGCTTTCCCGATACCCATTACCTGAAAAACATCCTTCATGCTACTCTTTTCAACGCGCCGATGGCATTGAAAAATGTATCTAAAATAATATCCCGGATCAAAAACGGTCTTTCGTTACTGCATCCCGATTATAATCCCAACTACTCCGGCTTTCCTGTAACGATCACCAAGCGGTTTGATGTTATTTTTAATTTTCTAAAGCAATCCGGCGAGAATTCCCACACTATCGCAGCGGACGGTCAGCTGGTTTTGTGTCGTTATTTAATCAAAAATTACAACGGCAGGACCTATCAGGTGGTGGGACAGCATCATACCACGAATAATTACTTTGTGGGCATTATCCGCAATTTACTGACCAACAGCTTCAATATTATTATTAATTATTATGAACCGGATAACAAAACCCTCAAGCTAAACCATATTATCCCGATTATCGAAAACACTATTCTGTCCAAAACGGGAAAACACGCTTTTGACAGTGCCGAGAAGGCGCTTTTGGAGCCGGTACCCATGGCGTTTTACCAATCCAACTATCATGATTTTGGCGCTGTCGGCCCCTATACCATCAACGATATCATGACCTTGCTGATTGACGAATTAAAGAGCGAAAAGTATGCTATAGACCGGGAAAATGCAGAATTTAAAGTTACTATTTACAATAAACGATGGGCCATTGCTGCCAGTATATCCGGCCTTGTTATTTTTGAAAATAAAGAACTGGATGAAATGCGGTATTCTTCGCTGCCCCTCAAGATGTACCTCTATAACATTGATGAAGAAAAATTAAAGCTGTTATGGCTGGCCACGCTGTACAACGATTATGCAAAGATCCTCCGGGAAGACTGGAAATCATTAGAAGAGCTTTCCGGAAAATTAAAATGATTTTATTCTTACATCCTCTTCTTTACGGAATTATAGGCTGTAAAACATCAACATATGTAAACATTCCCGCTAATTTTTATACCGAATTTTGTTTTCTAATTCTAAAAAAGTTATCATGAAACCCGGAATACTGACCCCGATTTTTCTATCGCTGAGTCTGCACAACAGCTTTTCTCAGGAAATATCCAATCCCGAAACCCTTTATGACCCAACGATACACGGGTATTCCCACGTTGCCGTAGTTCCTGCAAACAGTGTGCAGGTTTTTGTTGCCGGACAGGGCGGCCATACTAAAGAGGGCGTTATTAGCCATGATTTCCGCAAGCAGGTACAGCAATCCTTTAAAAACCTGGAACTGGCATTGCAATCGAAAGGATTAAGCCTTAAAAATATTGTAAAACTGACCACGCTTGTCGTTGACTATGATGAGAAGAAACACCAAATCCTTATTGAAGAATCGGCAAAGATATGGACCGATAAAAAATTCCCGGTAAACACGCTGATTCCCGTTCCCAGACTGGCACTCACGGAAATGCAGATTGAAATTGATGCTACAGCAGTCAAATAAATAACATTATTTATAAAAGTACAGGCTATTTAAAAGAAGAAATCCTTTTATTTGAAAAAATTCACATAAAGTGAAAATCACTATAAATATTCGCATATTTCTTACATTTTACACCCCGTAAAATGTGTTTATTTGACTTAAAATACTATTTTTTTAACTTTTTTTTAAATTTATAATACATTATTAGAAAGTAAATAAATAAAATATATTCCTTTTTGGTAAACATTCGTATCTTTACCAAGCCTCACGTCTTTTTAAAATTCTGACCAAATAATTTAAATTATGCCAGTTTTAATTAGAACGACTTCAAACAATAATGATTTTAAAAATCTTGTTGTGTTACTTGACCAGGACCTTAAAATAAGAGATGGGAAGGAGCATTTGTTTTTTGCTCAGTTTAATAAAATCGACAAAATTAAACATGTCGTTTTAGCGTACAAAGAAGACAAAATTGTTGGTTGCGGTGCTATAAAGCAGTATTCTGACGATATTACTGAGATTAAACGAATGTATGTTCATCCTGATTTTCGTGGTCAAGGAATTGCCGGTGAAATTCTAAAGGAATTAGAACGATGGGCTACTGAATTATTTTTTTCCGAATGCATTTTAGAAACCGGAAAAAAACAACCTGAAGCCATTCGCCTTTATGAAAGATCCGGTTATCATATTATCCCGAATTTCGGACAATATGAAGGTATAGAGAGTAGTGTTTGTATGAAAAAAGTTATCTTATAATTTGTTTATATACAATCTCGATAGTTTTTACAATAAAAAAAGAAGCTTAAAAAACTTCTTTTTTTATTGACTACTCTAGTGCCATAATATAAGGGTAATACTATATTGTTTTGTAAATTCTTCTTACAGGGATTACGACTCCTTGCTTCAAAATAATACGTTCATCCGTTACACCCCAAATAGTAGTTTCCACCATTTTTTTAGAAACATTATCCTCAAAGTAAATCTTAATTTTCAGATGCTCTAAATTACCTAAGGTTAAAGCTCTGTTCAAATCTTCCATTCTTCTTGTAATGGCTGCTTTATCATCATCTAAAACATCACTTTCCGGGAATGATAAGGCCTCTATTAGTTCTTTGTCAACTATTTCAAAATTTGCATCCATAAATTCATTTCATTTAAATAATACTCACATATATTAACTAAATTAAAAAAAAATCCTTACAGTTTTCCTAAAAAAGTATTAAAAAAAGCCATACTTCCGTATGGCTTTTTTATCTGTCTGATTTCGATTATTTTATATATGTTTTATTTCCGTTATCGTTAATGTAATATTTACCGCCTCTTGGTCCAGTATATACTTTTTTACCGTTATAGGTACCGGTTACCTTGTCTTCTGTAACAGCTGCTTTGGTTGTTACCGCTTTACTCTTAACGTCTTTTTTCGCTGTGGCAGCTTTTTCTTTGGTATCGGCTACTGCTTTATCCATTTTTTTCTCTGCTTTTTTAGCCACTTCTTTTGCTTCCGCTTTAGTGTCTTTTACAGCTTTGTCTGTTTTATCCTTTACTGCTGTAGCATCCTTTTTAGTATCTTTTACGGCTTTAGCTGTTTTGTCTTTTACCGCTTTGGTATCGTCCTTAGCTTCTTTTTTTGCATCAGCCGCATTTTTCTTTGCTTTAGCCATTTCCGTATCGGTTTTTTTGGCGGCTTTTTTTGCTGCTGTTTCCTGGGCAAAAACACCTAATGAAACCAATAATGCCAAACTAAGATAAATTACTTTTTTCATACAATTACGTTTTACAATTAATATTAAATTTAACAGTTATATTAAAAATACATTTAATTTTCACATAAAATTACAAACAAAACCTACATCTTGTTTGCATTAACAAAAAAATAATTACACTGCTATCAAAGTTATTTTCAGACCATAAAAAAAGCCCCATTAAAATGAGGCTTTATAATTATAATACTTTACCTGTTAATAGGCTATTAATTCCAATAAGTCTTTTTCAAAACGTTGTTTTGGCAAATATTGATCTTCCAGTGCTTTTACAAAAGGAATAGCACTTTCCAGACTTCCCACGCGTTTTACAGGACCGTCAAGATATTCAAAACAGTTTTCCATAATCATCGCAGAAACATCACTTGCAATTCCGCCAAACAGTGAATCTTCCTGTAAAATAATCACTTTACCGGTTTTCTTAGCCGACTGGTAGATTGTTTCCGTATCCAGCGGTTGTAACGTACGCAAATCGATTAAATCCGCTTTAATTTCCGGATGTTTCGATAATGTTTCCAAGGCCCAGTGTACTCCGGCTCCAAAAGAAATGATCGTTACCTGATCGCCTTCTTTTATTAAAGAAGCCTTTCCAAACGGAATGGTGTAATAATCTTTAGGCACATCCTGGTAAACACTTCTGTACAATTGTTTGTGCTCAAAAAACATTACCGGATTCGGGTCGTTAATCGCTGTATTCAGTAAGCCTTTAGCATCATAAGGAAATGCCGGATAAACCACTTTTAATCCCGGTGTTTTGGTAAACCAGGCTTCATTTGTCTGCGAATGGAAAGGACCTGCCTGTGTTCCGCCGCCGCAAGGCATACGTACCACCACATCGGCATTTTCCTGCCATCTGTAATGCACTTTTGCCAGGTAGTTTACAATCGGGTTGAATCCTGTAGAAACGAAATCGGCAAACTGCATTTCCACAACCGCTTTATGTCCGTTAATCGACAATCCCATTCCGGCTGAAACAACAGCACTTTCGCAGATTGGCGTATTGCGTACGCGGTCTTTCCCGAATTGCGCTACAAAGCCATCCGTTATTTTAAAGGCTCCACCGTATTCGGCTATATCCTGCCCCATAATAACCAGGTTATCATGACGCTCCATTGATTGTTTTAGTCCCTGCGAAATAGCATCTACCACACGGATATTCTCTACCGCATCGGAATGGTCGAACGCTTCAAACGCATACGGTCTGTAAACATCGTTCAATTCCTCGCTCAGACTTGCTTCAATTTCAGGTTCTTTCTGAACTTTAGCCCAGTGTTCGTCTATTTCTTTTTTGATTTCCGCACGGTATGCTTCATCCAAATCCGGCGTCAGTACTCCTAACTCTGTCAGGTATTTTCTGAAATTATCAACCGGATCTTTAATTGCCCACATGTCCATTAATTCCTGCGGAACATATTTTGTACCGCTCGCCTCTTCGTGTCCGCGCATACGGAATGTTTTGAATTCCAGTAAAACCGGACGCGGGTTGGTGCGCATCGAAGCTACCAGTTCGTCTATTTTGGTATAAACTTCCAGTATGTTATTACCGTCAATAATATGGCTTTCCATTCCGTAACCCACGCCTTTATCGGCAAGGTTCTCGCAACGGTATTGTTCATTTGTTGGTGTAGACAAACCGTAGCCGTTATTTTCAATAACAAACAATACCGGTAAGTCCCAAACGGCAGCAATATTTAAAGCTTCGTGAAAATCACCTTCAGAAGTTGCTCCTTCACCGGTAAATACCGCTGTAACTTTTCCGTTTTTCTTTAATTTGTTCGCCAAAGCAATACCATCGGCAACCCCTAATTGTGGTCCCAAATGGGAAATCATTCCGATAATCTTGTATTCCTGTGTTCCAAAATGGAAAGAACGGTCACGTCCTTTGGTAAAACCATCGGCTTTACCCTGCCATTGTGAAAATAAACGGTATAAAGGGATTTCTCTTGTTGTAAACACACCTAAATTACGGTGCATCGGCAGTATGTATTCGTCTTTGTCCAAAACCGAGGTAATACCAACAGAAATTGCTTCCTGTCCTATTCCGGAAAACCATTTTGATACTTTTCCCTGGCGGATCAGAATCAGCATTTTTTCCTCTATCAATCTTGGTTTTATTAATTTTTTATATAAATCTAATAATTTGTCGTCACTTAGATTTTTTTTATCAAAATTCATGTTGTTTTGCTTTGATTAAACGCTCCCAAAAGTATAAAAAAATAACAGTCACACATTTATTTGTTATCAAAATATTTTCCCAAAATTTACCGTGTTTCCGGAATACTTTTACAGCGGATCCGATTGTTAATAACTTTATGAATTTTATCTAAAAATTATTATTTACTTTTGTTTTATAATGGTTTCACGACCAAAAAGTTATTAACAAAATTTTTCAAGATGCAAAACATTCCCAGTGTTGACTTGCGTGATTTCCTATCGGGTGACCCGGTACGTAAACAAAAATTTGTAAATGAAATCGGAAAAGCCTACGAAGACATCGGCTTCGTAGCATTAAAAGGTCATTTTTTAGATGACCGATTAGTTGATGAACTTTATGGGGAAGTTCGTAACTTTTTCAGCCAGCCTCTTGAGGTTAAAGAAAAGTACGAAATTCCGGGTATTGGTGGACAGCGTGGCTATGTTTCTTTTGGAAAAGAACATGCCAAAGGCAGAAAAGAAGGCGATTTAAAAGAGTTTTGGCACTTTGGCCAATACGTTGAAAATGACCCGAAATTAGAAGCGGAATATCCTGCTAATGTAGTTGTGGATGAGCTTCCGAAATTTAATACTGTAGGTAAAGAAGCCTATCAGATGCTTGAAAAAACAGGTGTATACGTGTTAAGAGCACTGGCTTTATACTTAGGGCTTGACGAGTTCTATTTTGATAATTACATCAAAAACGGAAACAGTATTTTAAGACCTATTCACTATCCTCCTATCACGTCAGAACCGGAAAATGCCGTTCGTGCAGCAGCACATGGCGATATCAACCTGATTACCTTATTAATGGGAGCACAAGGGAAAGGATTACAGGTTCAGAATCACAACGGCGAATGGATTGATGCCATTGCCCAGGATGATGAACTGGTTATTAATGTGGGCGATATGTTATCCCGTCACACGAATAACAAACTGAAATCCACTATTCACCAGGTGGTGAACCCGCCAAGAGAATTATGGGGAACTTCCCGCTATTCGATCCCGTTTTTTATGCACCCGATAAGCGAAATGCCTTTGGACTGCCTGGAAAACTGCATTGATGCCGAAAATCCGAAACGCTATGACGATATTACCGCCGGTGATTTCTTATACGAACGTTTGGTAGATTTAGGGTTAATTAAAAAATAATCGCTATTTTTATAGTATTGTAAAAGACATTAAGTTCGATACTTAATGTCTTTTATGTTTTACAATATCGGTGATGCAAACGGTTATACCGGCTTAGCATCACCTCTATAATTTTTTTATGGCAAAGAAAATAAGCAGTTTAGAAGACCTTGGCGGATTTGTATTTTCCACCAATAAAGATTTTGAGTTCCATGACGAGCAGGAACAGGAAGAAACATTAGCGCCTGACAAACAACAACTGGAAGCCCATCTGGATAAAAAAAACAGAGGCGGTAAAACAGCAACCATCATCAAAGGGTTTGCAGGTAGTGAAGACGATTTAAAAACATTGGCCAAGCAATTAAAAACACTGTGTGGTGTGGGCGGGGCTGCCAAAGACGGAGAAATCATCATTCAGGGTAATTTCCGTGATAAAATCATGGATTTCCTTGTAAAAGAAGGCTATAAAGTAAAACGCGTAGGCGGTTAATAAAATTAAAACGAATGACAACAATTGAATCATCAGAATTAATCCTGAATCCGGACGGTAGTGTTTACCACTTAAACCTTAAACCGGAAAACATCGCTACAGATATTATATTTGTGGGAGACCAGAACCGGGTCTCTAAAATCACCAAACATTTTGATACCGTTGAATTTTCGACTCAAAAAAGAGAATTCAAAACCGAAACCGGTACCTACAAAGGCAAACGATTAACAGTAATGTCTACAGGAATCGGTCCCGACAATATCGATATTGTTATGAATGAACTGGATGCCCTGGTTAATATTGACCTGGAAACCCGTACGATTAAAAAACAGCTGACTTCCCTTAATATTATCCGCATCGGGACTTCCGGTTCCTTACAGGCTGATATTCCGGTAGACAGTTTTGTAATGTCGGAATACGGTTTAGGACTGGACAATATGCTTCGCTCCTATATTATAGACACCATTTCCGAAAAAGAAATTGAAGAGGCTTTTATCAAACATACCGACTGGGATCTGAGAAAAGGAAGACCTTATGTTGTAAAAGGAAGTGCTGCGCTATCAAAAAAAGTAGAAAGCAGCCAGATCCACAAAGGCTTTACCGGGACGGCAGGTGGTTTTTACGGCCCGCAGGGGCGCGTACTGCGCTTACCGATCCAGGACGAACAGCTGAATGCCAAAATGGACAGCTTTAACTATAACGGCACCCGAATGACCAATCTTGAAATGGAAACCGGAGCAATTTACGGCTTAGCCCGCTTACTGGGTCACGAAGCCTTATCGCTAAATGCCATTATTGCCAACAGAGCCAACGGAACTTTTAGTGAAGATCCGTATAAAGCGGTGGATGAGCTCATCCTATACACCCTGAACAAACTGGCAGAATAAATGAACACCGTTGCCGCGAAGCTGCAAAAGAATATTCAGGAGATTGAGGATTTATTTCACCGTAAACAGCTTGTTGATTTCGATCGTAAAATTTCCGGTACCAAATGGTCTAAAAAAGAAATTTTAGGCCATTTGATTGATTCGGCTATTAATAACCTACAGCGTTTTACAGAAATTCAGTACCTGGAGAAACCATATTCCGTAAGGCCATACAATCCGGATGAACTGGTAAAAGCAAATCGCTATCAGGAAAAAGACAGTTCCGATTTACTGCTGCTTTGGGTACAGCTAAACAGGCAGATTGCCTTTGTGATGCTCAATCAGACAGAAGACACCCTCGCTTATCCGCTATTATTACCGGATAATCAGCAGCGGGATCTCCGTTTTTTAATGACCGATTATGTTGTACATCTGGAACACCATCTTAAAGCAAT
This sequence comes from Flavobacterium sp. UBA4197, assembly GCF_002379575.1. Taxonomy (NCBI): domain Bacteria; kingdom Pseudomonadati; phylum Bacteroidota; class Flavobacteriia; order Flavobacteriales; family Flavobacteriaceae; genus Flavobacterium; species Flavobacterium sp. UBA4197. The sequence continues at coordinate 41,878 of NZ_DFUB01000001.1, read as the reverse complement.
AAAAAATGAAGCCAATAATTGAAACCGAAAGATTGTACATCCGGGAGTTAGTTCCTGAGGATGCTGCCGGTATTTTCCGTTTGGATTCCGATCCTGACGTGCATGAATTTTTAGGCAAAAAACCCATAAAAACACTGGAAGAAGCCCAAAATGCCATTGCGTATATCCGAACCCAATATCAGACGAATGGCATTGGCCGCTGGGCAATGGTTTTAAAAGATACCAATGAGTTTATCGGCTGGACAGGTTTAAAACTGATTACCGAGCCTCTCAATCAGCATGTTCAATTCTACGATCTGGGTTATCGCATTATTAAAGAACATTGGCGAAAAGGCTATGGCCTGGAATCGGCAACAGCCTGTCTGAACTACGGATTCAACACCATGCAGCTGGATAAAATTTATGCTTATGCCATGATTGGCAATACCGGATCGCGGGCTATTCTTCAAAAGCTGGAACCGTCGCATACCGAATTTTTCTCGGATGACGGGGATGAATGCATCTGGTTTGAATACACCAATAAAAAAGCCGGCAATTAACTTTGCTGGCTTTTTTTTAGAATTTCAACACCGTTTAGATAATCGGACGGACGCTGCCCCAACAGCTTATAAAAAGTATTGCTGAAAGTCGGGATACTGTTGTAACCAACCGCCTGCGCCACTTCGTTTACCGGAAGTCTTTTTTCCAAAAGCAACTCAATTGCTTTTAGCATTCTTCGGATTGTAAAAAATTGGATAAACGACATGCCGAGGTCTTTTTGAAACAGGCGGTATAAGGAACGCTCACTGAATCCGAATTTTGCTGCCAGATCCGAAAAAAAGATGGTTTCGTCTAAATTTTCATCCAGATAGGATACAATTTTAATCAGCCTTTTGTCTTTTGCCGAAGGTAATGCCAGCGGCAGATTGGTTTCACATATTTCCGGCAAGATCGCTTTAATGGCTTTTGCTATCACAAAATTCCGGCTGCCTTTTTTCAGATTGCCATTCCACCGGTTTGTAAAAAGCATCATTTGCAATAGCAAATCATTTACCGGGTAAATTCCTTCATTATTATAAAAGGAATGTTCATTCTTATCTATCGGAAAATACAGATTCCGCATCATTACATTTTCCGAACTGGGATGAATACTGTGCCTGATATTGTTCGGTATCCACATAAAATGGCGTGCCGGAAGAAAATAGGTTTTGGTTTCGGTGGTCACATATACAATCCCGCCTTCCGTATACAACAGCTGTGCTTTTTCGTGCCGGTGCGTTGGAATGAGCAATTCGCCCATCAAATCATGATGGCAGTAAATACTGCTCTTATCGGTATCGACATCTTTGGTATAGTATTTTTCAATGACCAGATTGTTTTGCTCCATAGTGTCTGAAATGAATATGTTTTTGGCTTATAACAATAATAAGCTGCTATATTATTTCTCTAAAATTGTAATCTAAACCAATAATATTAAAATTAATAAAAAGCTTTTGTTATTAAAACTTTATTTTTTGGTTTTATTTTTTATCAAAATATCAATTTATGAACTCAGATAGAATTCGATTTCAAAATTACAAAGACAAAGTGATATCCGCACATCAGGCCGCCGGTTTTTTCAAAGACAAAATGGTTATTGGCTCCAGCGGATTCACCAAAGCCGGCGACAGCAAAGCGGTACTTCCCGCCTTTGCCCTTCGGGCAGAACATGAAAACATCGGCATTACCCTGATTACCGGCGCTTCTTTAGGACACACTACCGATGCCGATTTGGCCCGAAGCAACGCCCTTTATAAAAGAATGCCTTTCCAGGTAGATCCGGTAATGCGGGGGAAAATCAACAGCGGCGACATTCTTTTTATTGACCAGCATCTTAGCGAAACTGCTGAATTACTGGAAAACAAACACCTTCCGAAGCTGGATTTCGCTATTATTGAAGCAGCTTATATTGACGAAAACGGAAATATCATTCCCACTACTTCCGTTGGCAACTCGGCCACTTTTGCACATTTAGCCGATCAGATCATTATTGAGATCAATACCTCCATCCCTTTTGAATTTAAAGGAATACACGATATTTTTATTCCCGATGCCTATCCGCACCGCAATCCGATCCACATCACTACTTCCGACGAACGAATCGGTTCTGATGTGATTGCGATCAACCCGGAAAAAGTAGTTGGAATTGTTTTTACGGAAATTCCGGACAGCCCGGCACAAACCGCCGCTCCCGATGTAAAAACCACCGCTATAGCCAATCATTTACTGGCCTTTTTTGAAAAAGAAATTCAAAACGGACGTTTAACCAATTCGCTAATGCCGTTACAAGCCGGAATCGGAAAAGTTGCCAACGCTGTAATGTCGGGACTTGCCAAAGGAAACTTCGAAAACCTGGTTATGTATTCCGAAGTGCTTCAGGACAGTACTTTCGAATTGATCGATACCGGCAAAATGACCTTTGCCTCGGCATCGTCCATTACCGTTTCCGAAGACTGCTACAAGCATATACTGAAGCATTTTGACAACTACAAAGACAAGATCATCTTACGTCCTCAAAACATCAGCAATGCCGCCGAAGTGATCCGCCGCCTGGGCATCATCGCGATTAATACGGCCATTGAATTTGATATTTACGGTAATGTAAACTCCACCCATATATCGGGAACAAAAATGATGAACGGTATTGGCGGTTCCGGCGATTTTGCCCGAAATGCCTACCTGAGCATTTTTGTAACCCAGTCCTCATCTAAAGAATTCAATGCCATTTCCCATGTACTGCCAATGGTTTCGCATGTGGACCATACGGAACACGATGTGGACATTCTGGTAACCGAACAGGGATTAGCCGATTTGAGAGGCCTGGCTCCAAGAGAAAGAGCCCGGGTAATCATTCAAAACTGCGCACACCCGGAATACCGTGACCAGCTGCAGGATTATTTTGAAAGAGCCTGCCTTAGAGGCGGCCACACCCCGCACCTGCTGGAAGAATCATTTCTTTTTCACACCAGATATACCGAAACAGGCTCCATGAAGCAAAATTGTCTCGTAACCTATTAAAAACAATAACATTTGTGTTGTTTTCTTTGTTTATTTGCGAAAAACTTTCCCCGGTAGTAAATCTTATTTATTATACGGGGAATGTTTATTTTTAACCCCTTCTTGTCTTAAAAATCTATTTTCTCTTACTATCTTAGCAATTAATTTTTTCACATGAAAACAATTCGAATTGCTGGAGTGCCGGAGCATTTTAATTTACCCTGGCATTTGTGCATTGAAAACGGCGAATTTAACGAAGTAGATATTGACTTACAATGGGTTGATGTTCCGGAAGGAACCGGAAAGCTATGCCAGATGCTTCGTGATAATCAAACAGATATAGCGATACTATTAACGGAAGGAATTGTAAAAGATATAGCCGGAGGCAATCCGAGCAGTATCGTGCAAACCTATGTGCAGTCGCCTTTGATCTGGGGTATTCACGTTGCCGCAAATGCTCCTTACAACCACTTATCCGATTTAGAACAAAAAAAAGCAGCCATCAGCCGTATGGGTTCGGGCTCGCATTTAATGGCTATCGTAAACGCTAAAAACGAAGGCTGGAATACCGATGCCCTTTCCTTTGAAATTGTCAATACCATTGACGGTGCGGTAGAAGCCCTGACAAACGGTACTGCAGATTATTTTATGTGGGAACGTTTTATGACAAAGCCACTTGTCGATAACGGTACCTTCCGAAGAATCGCCGATTGCCCGACGCCATGGCCCTGCTTTGTTATTGCCGTGCGCAATGAAGTTCTGGAAAAAGACAAACATGTAATCGACCAGATTCTGGAAATTATCAATACAACTACCCGTGAGTTTAAAGAAATTCCGAGTATTGACCGGACACTGGCAAGCCGCTTTAATCAAAAAACGGAAGACATACAGGAATGGCTGAAACTGACACAATGGTCACAAAAACAATTCGATAAAAAAACGTTCGAAAAAGTACAGTCTCAATTATTCGATCTGGGCATTATCAGTACGAAAATTGGTTATGAAATGGTTGTAAAATAATTTTACAGTTTTATTGACGCTAAAATGACTTCACCCACGGCAACAAATTTAAAAAAAGTAAAAGAAAAGCTTTCTTTGCCAAAGCCATGGGATAATATTGTCATTTTTTTACTGAATATCTTAATAACCATTCCGATTTTTATTATTGCCCATCAGAATTTAATTGATCCGGAATGGTTTTTACATATCGACAGAGTATTGCTGTTTGTGGTGATACTGGTACTGGTTCAGCTGGCACTCCGCCTGCTCAAAACGGTTATCATTATCTGTATTTTCCTGTACCTGCTGGCTTTGATCTGGGGGACTTTATTTGGCGGTTACGGTTTTAATTCCGTTTTTGAAGATTATCGTGCCATGATCTACACCATGTCGGAAGATGCCAATCCGCAGGATATCATTATCTCTAAATTACTGCCGTTTCCCAACAAATCCAAGATTATAGATGCTGTAGATTATACGAATCCTAAAGTCCGTAATTTTGCCTTAAAAGCCACTACCCTGCATTTTCAGGATGTAAAAGGATTCCGGGAATACCGCCAGATCATTCAGTGTTTTGCCGTTTTTGCCGAGGTTAAAAAACGATGGAATTATGTTAACGATCCGAAAGGCCGGGAATACATCGCTTCGGCCAGTGAATCGCTGCAACACTTTTCCGGCGATTGTGATGACCACGCCATCCTGATGTCGGCATTGATACGCGCCATTGGCGGTACGCCAAGAGTGATCCATACCGGAGGCCATTTGTATCCGGAAATGCTCATTGGTACCAAAGCCGATCTTGAAAACGTGATTTACCTGATCAAAGAGGTTCTTTTTAAAGAGGAAAGTAAAGGCAAAGACATTAATTACCACATAGACGAACGCGGTCAGATCTGGCTGAATCTTGATTATACGGCCAAATATCCGGGTGGTCCGTTTATGTCGGAAGAAATTCTGGGTGAGCTTACCTTTAATTGATTACCAGTTAATTTCCGGTTTTCCTTTTCCTTTCAGAAAGGCGTTGGCTTTCGAAAAATGACGGTTTCCAAACCATAATCCCCTGTTCGCACTCAATGGCGAAGGATGTCCGGTTTCCAGCACAAAGTGACGGTTCCGGTTTATTTTGGCACCTTTTTTCTTGGCGAATCCGCCCCAAAGTAAGAAAACAACGTCTTCTTTTTCATCGGAAATTTTCTGAATCACAGCATCGGTAAATTCTTCCCATCCCTGATTCTGATGGCTGCCTGCCAGGCTTTCTTTTACGGTTAAAGTTGCGTTTAAAAGCAGCACACCCTGGTCTGCCCAGCGTTCCAGGTTTCCGGTTTTCGGAGTGCCGATGCCCAGATCACTTTCAATTTCCTTGAAAATGTTTTGCAGCGACGGCGGGAAAGAAATACCATCGTTCACCGAAAAGCAAAGTCCGTTTGCCTGATTGGGTCCGTGATACGGATCCTGACCAATGATAACGACTTTTACATTATCGAAAGGACAATGGTCGAAAGCTGAAAAAATACGGCTTCCTTTCGGATAACATTTAAATTGCAAATATTCGTTCTTTACGAAGGCGATTAATTTTTCGAAATATGGCTTATCAAACTCAGAAGCGAGTACATTTCCCCAGGAAGGATGTATATTTACTTGCATTTTTTTATTTTTTATCAAAAATAGTATTTTTAGCAGACATTTAGCCTTAGCGATTGGGCTTCTTTGTAAATTTGCAATTCAACTTTTTAAAATGATTTCAATTACCGATAAAACCCTTCAAGATTTAGAATTCAGAACGATACTGAATACCATTTCGGATATTTGCAATACCGAAATCGGGAAAAATAAAGCTCTTGAAATTATACCCTATAAAGATCAGGAAACCCTGATGGATGCATTATTACAGACATCCGAGTACGTTTCTTCGTTTACCAATAACAACGCCATACCGAATCATTATTTCGATACTATTACCAATGAGCTTAAGTTTCTGGCCATTGAGGACAGTTTTCTGGAGCTGAGCAGCTTTAGAAAAATAAGTGCTTTGTCGGAAACCGTTAATACGCTGCTTTTGTTTTTCAGAAAATTTGAGGATTATTATCCCAAGTTAAACGAAAAGGCTTCGGAAGTGGAACTGACAAAATTCATCGTTCAGAAAATTGATGAGGTTGTTGACAAATACGGGGAAATTAAGGATAATGCCTCCCCGGCGCTGGTGGAAATCCGCCGTAACATGAACCTGGTACGCGGAAAAATCAACCAGAGTTTCGGAACGGCACTTTCCAGTTATAACAGCCTGGGATATCTGGACGACATCCGCGAAACGATCGTCGACAACCGCCGTGTTCTTGCCGTTTTGGCCATGTACCGCCGTAAAGTAAAAGGAACCATACTGGGCAATTCCAAAACCGGAAGCATTACCTATATCGAACCGGAAGCGACTTTGCGCTATTCCCGTGAATTAAGCAACCTGGAATATGAAGAGCGTGAGGAAATAACGCGTATTTTAAAACAGCTGACGAACACTATCCGTCCGTATCTGGAGCTTTTAAAACAGTACCAGGAATTTCTGAGCGATATTGATATTGTTGCCGGAAAAGCCAAATATGCCTATAGAATCAACGGTATCCTGCCTACAATCACCAATGAAAAAAGATTGTTTTTCCGCGAGGCCTACCATCCTATTTTATACCTGAACAACAAGCAGAAAAATGCGCCTACCTATCCGCAGACCATTGAGCTGAATGATGAGAACCGGATCATCGTGATTTCCGGCCCTAATGCCGGCGGAAAGAGTATTACCTTAAAAACCATCGGTTTGCTGCAGTTAATGCTGCAAAGCGGGATTTTAATTCCGGTACACGAGCGCAGTGAAACGTTCTTATTTGACAGGATATTAACCGATATCGGCGATAATCAGTCGATTGAAAATCATTTGAGTACGTATAGCTACCGTTTGAAGAATATGAATTACTTCCTTAAAAAATGTAATTCCAAGACCTTATTCCTGATTGACGAATTCGGAACGGGTTCCGATCCGGAACTGGGTGGAGCTTTGGCCGAAACGTTTCTGGAAGAGTTCTACCACCGGGAAGCGTTCGGAATCATTACCACGCATTATACGAATTTAAAAATCCTGGCGAACGAATTGCCGTTTGCCACAAATGCCAACATGCTTTTTGACGAGAAATCCTTAGAGCCGATGTACAAACTGCATCTGGGTCAGGCAGGAAGTTCCTTTACGTTTGAAGTAGCCCAGAAAAACGGTATTCCATACGGATTGATCAATCGTGCCAAGAAGAAAGTTGAAGGCGATAAAGTGCGTTTTGACAAAACCATAGCCAACTTACAGAAAGAACGTTCCAAGCTTGAAAAAACCTCTCAGAATTTGAAGGAAGAAGAGAGCAAAGCCCGTGAGGAAAGCAAGAAAATGGAAGGCATCAATACCAAGATCCAGCAAAAACTGGAAAGCTACCAGGAATTGTATGATGCTAACCAGCGTTTGATCTATATGGGTCAGAAGATGGACGATATTTCGGAAAAGTACTTTAACAACAAGAACAAAAAAGAGCTTATCGGTGAGTTTTTGAAAATGGTGGAAATTGAAAATTCCAAGCGTAAAAAAGTTACCGTTAAAGAGAAAAAAGCGAAGGAAATAGTTCAGAAAGAGATCATCGAAGAAGTAAAAGTCAAGGTTGAAGAAATCCGTAAAGAGAAGAAAGAAAAGAAAATAAAAGCCATCAAAGAGGAAAGCAACAAACCTAAGATTCCTTTAAAAGTAGGCGACCGCGTGCGTATGCTTGACGGTAAAGCCGTGGGCAGTATTGATGCTATTGAAAAGAATAAAGCAACGGTTAACTACGGGATTTTCACTTCCAAAGTGGATCTGGACGGTTTAGAGCTTGTGGAAAGAAAAAAATAACGAATGGAAGGTTTACCTAAAGATAAAAAGATTGTGCTTTTTGACGGTTTCTGCAACCTGTGTGACAATTCTGTGCAGTTTATCATCAGGCATGACAAGAATGATGTTTTCCGCTTTCTTCCGCTACAGTCGGAACTGGGACAACAGGTGATCCGGTATATCGGTATTGATACTGCCAAAACCGACAGTATTATTTTATACGAACCGGGAATTGCCTATCATTACAAGGCAGATGCGGCTATTAGTATTGCTAAAACAATAGGTGGCGTATATGCTCTTATGGGCGTGTTTTCACTGGTTCCGAAAGCCATTGCCAATGCCGTTTACGATTATGTTGCCCGAAACCGCTACAAATGGTACGGCAAAAAAGAAAGCTGTATGATGCCTACTCCGGAAATAAAGGCTAAATTCCTGTAAAACTGATAATTATCATTATTTTATCTTTTTTTAAAGTATATATTTGATTGAAACTTAAATCTTATACTTTATGGAAAAACTGGCAATGCCTTTGTATTCCTGGTCAAACGGTGCCTTTATTATGATTGGTATCTTTTCACTGGTTGTATTTTGTCTTATAGGGATTGTATTCTTTATGATGAATACCGATAAAAAGAAAAAAGAACGGGATTAGAAAATTTCTAATCCCGTTCTTACATTCAGAAAAAAAATTAAATTATTTTTTAACGATCTTTTTAGTGCTAACACCTTCGTTAGTCGTGATATTCATAAAATAAACACCTGCGTTTAATTCCGAAACATTTACCTGAGCTTCAGATACCGCATCCAGTTTAACAGCTTTTACAGTTCTGCCATTGATGTCGTTAACCTGAACAGCATTGATTAAAAGATTCGCATTGTTCGTAATCGTAACTACATCATTAGCCGGGTTAGGGAAAACGGATAGTTTAGACGCTAAGAAATCGGCAGTTGAAGCCGTTGCTGTAGCGGTAATCGCAACATTATCGATGCTCAGCAAATTCTTGTCACTATTATTATTTCTCCAGGCAATGTAGATATTCTGTCCGGCAAATTGGGATAGATCTATCGTTTTATTTTGCCAGGTATTCACCTCTGCTGAGATATTATAAACGGTAGTCCCGAAATTTGCAATACTGGTTCCGGTGGTAGAAACATATACGGTATAACCATCTCTGAAAGCAGGATCGGTATCTCCGGATTTCGCATTGAATTTTAATTCAACTACATTATTAGCCGGCACTGCAATTTGCGGCGACACTAACCATCTGTCTGCCTGTCCGGCAGGATTAAACCATGATGTTGTAGAGGCTACTTTATTTCCCGCTTCTGAAGTCCAGGAAACAACAGCCCAGGCATTTGTTCCAAATACTCCCGCATAGGTTCCGTTTGGCGTTAATCCGTCTACATTATGAAGTGTCCATCCCGCTAAAGTGGCATTGTTTTCAAAATTTTCCTGAAAAATAGTAGTTTGTGCATTCGCACTAAATAGCGTTCCAAATAGCAGACCTGCAAAAAGTAATGTTCTTTTCATTAAATATATTTTTAGATTAATAAAAGTAAATTTAACGACTAAAATTTAAGTAAAAAACTACAAATATGTTAATTCGGAAAATCCCTACAGCAACGTTAATACATACAAAAAAACCTTAAGATTAACTTAAGGTTTTGGATAAAAGCTATTTTTTTTACTAATTTTCTTATTTTCTAAGGTAAAAATCCAATAAAACAATGGCTGCCATTGCTTCAACGATAGGTACTGCACGCGGCACCACACACGGATCATGACGTCCTTTCCCCTGCTGTTCGATCAGATTGCCTTTATTATCAAGAACTTCCTGTTTTTGCATAATGGTGGCTACCGGTTTAAAAGCGACCCTGAAATAGATATCCATTCCATTGCTGATACCTCCCTGGATTCCGCCGGAAAGATTGCTCTTTGTTGTCCCGTCAGCATTGTACAGGTCATTGTGTTCGCTTCCTCTCATTTTAGCCCCGCAGAAACCGCTTCCGTATTCAAATCCTTTAACGGCATTAATGGAAAGCATGGCTTTACCCAATTCGGCATGAAGCTTGTCGAAAACCGGTTCTCCCAGGCCAATCGGCACATTCTGGATCACACAGGTAATCGTACCGCCAACGGTATCCCCGTCTTTACGGATTTCTTTAATATAGTCTTCCATTTTCTGAGCCGTTGCCAGATCCGGACAACGCACCGCATTTGATTCCGTTAAGGAAAAATCCAAAGCCTGGTAGGGTTTGTCGATAAAGATATCGCCAACAGAAGAAACAAAAGCATTAATCTTAATTTCCGGCATTGCCTGTTTTGCAACAGCTCCTGCCACTACTCTGCTCACGGTTTCTCTTGCCGAGCTCCTTCCGCCGCCGCGGTAATCTCTTATTCCGTATTTCTGCTCATACACATAATCGGCATGGCTTGGACGGTAAGTATCTTTAATATGTGAATAATCGTCTGATTTCTGGTTGGTATTCGGCACTATAAACCCGATGGAAGTACCTGTTGTTTTTCCTTCAAATATTCCGGATAAAAACTGTACTTCGTCTTCTTCTTTTCGTTGGGTAACAATAGCCGACTGACCGGGTTTTCTTCTTTGCATTTCCTGTTGAATCGCATCAAAATCCAAAGCTATTCCGGCAGGACAGCCATCGATAATACCTCCTAATGCGTCTCCATGTGATTCTCCAAAAGTTGTGATCCTGTATAGTGTTCCAAATGTATTTCCTGCCATGAGTATAATTTTTATACAAAAATAAGGTATTCCGTTAGCTTATCAATAATAAACTTTTCTCAAAAAACTAATAATTATTTAATGTTTCACTAAATATTTAATAACAACAAACCTGTTTATTTGTTAAACTTAAAATTCAATTCATTGAAAAAGAGAATTGTTGATATTGTAGTGATTTCCGATGTGCACTTAGGTACTTATGGTTGTCATGCCAAAGAATTATTGGAATATCTGAATAGTATCAAGCCAAAAATACTAATCTTAAACGGCGATATTATTGACATCTGGCAATTTAGAAAATCTTATTTTCCCAAATCCCATTTAAAGGTTGTCAAAAGGTTACTTGATTTCTCTTCCAAAGGAACCAAAGTTTATTATATTACCGGAAACCATGATGAAATGCTGCGGAAGTTCAGCGATACCACTATGGGGAATTTTTCCATAGTAGACAAACTGGTCTTACCGCTCCATGATAAAAAAGCGTGGATCTTTCACGGTGATATTTTCGACAATTCCGTTCATCATGCCAAATGGATAGCCAAGCTGGGCGGGATTGGCTATGATTATTTAATCCTGCTGAACCGTTTTATCAACTGGTGCCTGATAAAAATGGGCAAAGAGCCGTATTCGTTATCCAAAAAGATAAAAGCCAGCGTAAAAAAAGCCGTGAAGTTTATTTCGGATTTTGAAACCACCGCTACCGATCTGGCCATTGAAAAGAATTACGATTATGTGATCTGCGGACACATACACGAACCCAAGATCGAAGCCAAAGAAAATAAAAAAGGGAAAACGCTTTATTTGAATTCCGGTGACTGGGTTGAAAATTTAACCGCTTTGGAATACAACAAGAAACGATGGAAACTGTATCAGCACACCAAAGAGGCTTTTGCTGATGATGAAGAGGATTATTTCGAGCTGGAAACAAAATTAAGCCAGGAAATCCTTTCTCTAAAAATACTGATGAAAAGTTAATTATTTAACAAATTTTAGTAAATTAGCTAAAACATTTTACTAAAATGAAATTACGATACCTGCCCCTGATTGCTGTTGCATTTCTGGCTTCATGTTCCTCTTCCTCTGAAGGAGAAAGCACTACAGATAACCCGTCGGCTTCCGATTATTTTCCATTGCGAAGCAGTAATTACTGGACCTACGAAATCAACGATGCAAGCGGGAATACTGTAAAAGATTCCTTGTACATTTCTAACGATACCCTTATTGCCAGCACTGCTTATAAGAAGTTTAAAGCAAAAGATTTTCCAACCGGATTTTATTCCAATTCTTTAAACAAAAACGGTGTCCGGAAATCCGGTGACCAGTTACTGGCATCGGGAACCATAGGGATCACTCCGGCCGCACAGCTGCCCATTAATATAAACCTGAGTGATTTTATCATATTTAAAGAAAATGCTGCTCCCAATCAGCTCTTGAGTACGGTTACCGGCGTGATGCAGCAAACCGTTCAGGAATATCCCTTAACAATAGAATATAAGGTTACTTCAAAGGCAGGCAATTCTTTTTCCAACTATATTTCTCCCAACGGAGATCCGTATACCAATGTAAAAGCTGTTAACACAATTGTTAATTTAAAAGTTTCGACTATGGTTTTTGGCATAACTTTTGTAGTACTACCGTCGCAGGACGTTCTTATTTCTACGCAGTATTTTTCAAAAGACATTGGTGTGGTGCATACGAATACCAATTTAAGTTATCAGTTAGCAGCAGGTCTTCCCCCGGGAATCTCTTTACCAATACCGAGTTCGGCGAATCAAACGCAACAGGAATATTTAGACGTTTATCATATTAATTAAAAAGAAAAATCACTCTGTAACTTCATAAAATCGTTTGTTAAAGAATTACAAATGGTTTTATTAAAAACTAACCGCAGAGTGGTATTATTTGTTAAATTATTTATTTATGAAGAAACTATTTTTCTCTGCCTTTATGCTAATCGGATTAGCATTTGGCGCACAAGCTCAGGAAATTTCTAAAAATGCATTAGGTCTGCGTTTAGGAGACAATGATGGTTTTGGTGGAGAAGTATCTTATCAGAGAGGTCTTTCAAAAAACAATCGTCTTGAAGTGGATTTAGGCTGGAGAAACAGCAAGCACACCGATGCTTTCAAACTATCAGGTTTATATCAATGGGTTTGGAACATTGATGGTGGCTTTAACTGGTATGCTGGTGTTGGTGCCGGAGTGGGCAGTTGGAGTTATGAAAACGATTACCATGTTGATGTAAAAGACAGCGGTACTTTCGTTTTTGCAGCCGGTGATATCGGAATTGAGTATGTATTCGATATTCCGTTACAGCTATCATTAGACTTCCGTCCTGAACTTTATTTTAATGATGATTACAGAGGAGACAATTTTGGTCCGGATATCGCATTAGGTATTCGTTACCGTTTCTAAATAAAAAAGTCCCGAATAGTATTCGGGACTTTTTTTATGAAAAATCTTTTACGGCCTTGAGGTATAAATTCTCATACAGCGGTAAAACATTCATGATATCAAATTCTTTGGAAACTTCGAGGGCATTTTTCTTAAACTGCAGTAAGGTTTCGTCATCCGACAATATTTTTACGGCATTTTCAGACATCTGCATAACGTCACCCACATCACTCAGGTAACCGGAGAATCCCTGCTTGTTCACTTCCGGCAATCCTCCCGAATTACTTGAAATAACCGGTACGCCGCAAGCCATGGCTTCCAGAGCAGCTAATCCGAAACTTTCCGTTTCCGACGGCAGTAAGAACAAATCGGAATAGCACAATATCTTATCGATCTCATTACTGTTTCCGAAGAAAATAACCTTATCGGTAATGTTCAGGTCTTCACATAGTTTTTCGGCTACTTCTTTTTCCGGTCCTTCTCCAACCATCATTAGTTTGGAAGGAATCTGTTTCTGAATTTCATTGAAGATTTTCACCACATCCGGAATGCGTTTTACTTTTCGGAAGTTACTGATATGGGTAATGATTTTCTCTTCTTTAGTTGCCATTAAAGAACGATGGCAGGGAGAATTTACATCTATCCTGTTTTTGTCAATTTCAATGAAGTTGGGAATTACCTGAATTTCTTTTTCAATATCAAACAACCGGTAAGTTTCGTCTTTCAGGCTTTGGGAAACCGAAGTTACCACATCCGATTTATTGATACTAAAACTTACAGCAGGCTTATAAAAAGGGTGATTCCCCACTAAAGTAATATCCGTTCCGTGTAAGGTGGTTACCATCGGGATACGGATTCCTTCATCTTCCAGCATTTTTTTAGCCATATAGCCGGCATAGGCATGAGGAATGGCATAATGAACGTGCAGCAATTCAATTTTGTGCAGTTTTACCATATCCACCAGCTTGCTCGACAACGCTAATTCATAAGGCTGGTAATGAAATAAAGGATATTCCGGAACGTGTACTTCGTGATAGTGTATATTGTGATTTAATAAGGCCAGACGAACCGGCTGACTGTAAGTTATAAAGTGTATTTCGTGTCCTCTCCGCGCCAGTTCCAGGCCCAGCTCTGTAGCCACTACTCCACTACCTCCAAAGGTTGGATAACATACTATAGCAATTTTCATTTTTTAATTTTAAAAGTGAAACTAAAGTACAGTAAAAAAGTAAGGTAAAACCGATTTTTAGATAAAATTAACGAAATAAAAAGGTTATCGTTTTAAGACTTTCTCATAGCCTGAAATCCATTCGGCAACCGTCATTTTTGTAAAAAGTTCCGCCAGTAAATCATACGGAATTGCCTCCATCTTTTTAAAACGGATACAGCTTTTCCCCATATCCAGTTTTGTTTTAACATGTTTGGGATATTCGGCCACAAACCAATCCAGCAGGTTTTTATCCATATACATCCCCATGTGGTACACCGCAATAAAGTTCTTTTGGGAAGCAATACTCAAAAACGGCAAAGCCTGTTTGGGATCACAATGATAACCGTTCGGGTAGATACTATGCGGAACCACATAGGTTACCATACCATAGCTCATGGTTTCTTCAAAACCTTCCGGAAGATTTTCTTTGGTAATTTTTCGCAATGTATTCATTGCTGCTTTCCGGTCGTCCGGTAAGGCATCAAAATACGCGTCTGCTGTTGTTGCTTTAGATTGCATAAAACTTGTTTTTAGAACGGAAATCGGATTGCTTAATCGGTTATCGCTTCATAAATCACTTTCTGAATATCTTCTCTTATATTCTCTTTGGAAAGTTTGTTTACCGTACTTTCCGGGAATGTTCTGTTTGAAAGGAAAACATATACAATTTCCTTATCCGGATCGGCCCATGCCATGGTTCCGGTAAATCCGGTATGCCCGAAACTGGTCATCGATACACAGCCACAGGTTGGCCCTTCTTTTCCTAATTGCGGTTTGTCAAATCCTATTCCTCTTCTATTTCCTTCTTTGCAAAAAGCACAGTTATTAAAATCGTCAAAGGTTTTTTCAGAGAAATACTGATGGTTTCCGTAGTTTCCTTTTTGAAGGTACATCTGCATCATTTTGGCCACATCAACCGCATTGGCAAACAATCCGGCATGTCCGGCTACACCATCCTGCATTGCCGCACCCATATCGTGAACATAGCCCTGAACTTTGGTGTAACGGTAGTATTTGTCAATCTCTGTTGGCGGAATAATATCCATATCCATTTTTCGCAACGGGTTATAGGTCATAGTGCTTGCTCCCAACGGTTTGTAGAAAGCGGCATCACTTAGCACATCCAATGTTTTATGGGTGGTTTTCTCCAAATAATCTTTAAGCAGGATAAACGAAAAGTCACTGTATTTGTATTCTTTTTTCGGCAACAATTTGCTCATCGCAATTCGTTTGATGATCGTGTCCGAATAGTCTTTTCTCAAATACAGGTTTTCATCAACCTGAAGCGGAAATTCCGGGGAATACGTCAAACGGTAATATTTTTTGGAAGGGCGTTTGGTGCTGTCCAGCGTACTCTGATAAAAAGGAATCCATGCCTGAAAACGAGCCTGGTGCGTCAGCATGTCTTTTAAAGTGATGTTCTTTTTATCGGTATCGGCAAAAACCGGCAGCATTGTTCCCAGTTTAGCATCCATTTCCAGTTTTTTCTTATCGTACAACTGCATAACGTTAGGCAATGTCGACAATATTTTCGTTAATGAAGCCAGATCATAGACATCCTGATTCGTTACCTTATCGGTGTTTTTATAGTCGCGGTATCCAAACGATTTCTGATAGAAAATTTTTCCTTTTCTGGCTACTACTATCTGTAATCCCGGTGTCATTTTTCCGTCGATTGCTTTTTGAGCGAGCTTGTCGATCTTAGCCAGGATGTACGGATTCATTCCCACATTTTGCGGTGTTGTAAATCCAAGACGGTTAATTTTGTTGGTTTTCAGTCCGTCGTTAACCTTAAATGCATTGTTAATCGAAACCGGAAGTTTTCCTTTG
This sequence comes from Flavobacterium sp. UBA4197, assembly GCF_002379575.1. Taxonomy (NCBI): domain Bacteria; kingdom Pseudomonadati; phylum Bacteroidota; class Flavobacteriia; order Flavobacteriales; family Flavobacteriaceae; genus Flavobacterium; species Flavobacterium sp. UBA4197. Next base: position 25,797 of record NZ_DFUB01000001.1, on the reverse strand, counting down.
GCTCCGATTCCGCCAAAAATCACTTCTGCCGCTACCGTCTGCGCAATGTCATTATTCTGATACGCCAGCACTACCCCTTTAAAAACATCAAAACTTTCAATGGACAGCAGTGTATACGGCTTTGCAAAAACGGTCAGGATCACATTATTACTGCCGGCAAACAGGTTTAACAGGGATAGTTCCTTTGGCGTGAAATCATGTTTCTTCCAGGCACCGTCCGCTTTGTGGAATCCGACAATTATTTTGTTGTAGTTTTTTAATTTATCCAGCATTAACGGAACAGAATCCAATGCGATTTCCGTGACCGGCGCATAGGTTCGCAACGTATTCAGGAATGTTTCGTTCTTATCATCACCCAGTTTTATATAGGCGATGTTTTCATTTTCCAGCGCGCCAATCGGCAGTTCATTATCGGCATTTTTTAAAACCGTAATGGCATTTTCATACAGCTGGTAGTTTAAATCGTCAAATTCCGACGCGTTCAAATCGCTAACCAGGTTGTTTAAATCAATCGGTTTGTATTTGTTCAGCCCGATTCTGTATTTGTATTTCAGGATCTTTTTTACCGAATATTCAATACGGTCATCCGATAAAATCGAGTCGTTGTATGCCTGGCAAAATTTTTCGATGGCAACCGGAACGTTTTCTGCAAATAACAAAACGTCGTTTCCGGCTAAAAAAGCTTCCAGATCAATATCGCCCGGCTGTTTGAAATTGCTGGCGCCTTTCATGTTCAGCGCATCGGTAAAAATCAATCCGTCGAAGCCCAGTTCTTTCTTCAGTACGTTTGTTACCACTTCATACGAAATAGAACTCGGATAATTCGGACGCGGTTCCAGGCTCGGCACATTTAAGTGGGCGACCATAACGCTGGAAAGTCCTTCCCTGAATAGTTTTTTATATGGGTAAAATTCAACATCTTCCAGTCGTTCTTTTGTAAAGTTTACGAGCGGCAGGGTGTAATGTGAGTCGTTTTCGGTAGCGCCGTGTCCGGGAAAGTGTTTTCCGGTGGCGTATACATTTTCGCTTTGAATACCTTTCATCAGCGCCAATGCCCGTTTGGTTACATTTTCTTTGTTTTCCCCGAATGAACGGTTACCGATAATAGGGTTACGGGGATTTGTATTGATATCCAGCACCGGTGCAAAATTGAAATGCAGTCCCATACGTTTTGCCTGTATGGCCATTTGCTGTCCCATTTTCTCTATCAGTTTTATATCCTGAATAGCACCCAAGGTCATATTCCACGGATAACGATAGGTAGAGTCCAGACGCATGCTCAATCCCCATTCGGCATCAATACCCATGAACAGCGGTACTTTGGATTTGGATTGGTAAAAGTTCGTCAGTCTTGCCTGACGCACCGGGCCACCCTGAAAAAAGATCAGTCCGCCTACTTTGTAGTCTGTAACGAGTTTTTCAACCGATTTCACATGTGCTGCATCTTTATTGGAATAAGCCGCTACCATGAAAAGTTGTCCCAGTTTTTCTTCAAAAGTCAATTGATTGTAGATACTATCCACCCAGGTTTTCTCACGCTCTTCAGAAAAGTCTGAAACAGGTTTAGGGCTTTGAGCAAAGAGCAACTGACTGCAAAATAATATTAGAAAAACCGAATATCTCATTAACGTATTTTTTAAATAAATAAAATCATCATGCACAAATTGCCGCATGATGATTTTTAATATTAGTATTTTATTTTTTGTTTTAAAAGAAGCGGCTGTGCCAGCTTTCGCTAGCAGGAACTTCCCAAAAATCCTGCCATTCCCCAATGGTATTAACCAGATTATTAAAAACAATAGTGTTTTCGGAAACCGCTTTTTCCTTTGCCATTTTCTTAAACTCGATCAACGGTTTGTGAGCAATATGCTCGCCCAGTTTAAAAGTAACATTCATCTTGTCTAAAAGATCAACGCTGTACTTTTTCTCTAAATCCTGGATGAACTGAACCGAAGCATCAATGGAGCATCCTGTAGCGGATTGTTTTTCCTGATTAACGGCCAGTATAATGAAACGGTTATATCTGGTTACAAAGGAAGCTTCCAGTCCGGTTCCGTGTGCAGCCCAATTGCTGATAAAACCCTCAAGAGAAGCTTCTATTTCGGCAATTTCTTCTTCTGAGAATTTTCGGTTTGCCTGATAAATCCAGATTTTGGATTCTTCCGGCAAGGTATCAAAAGGTACATACATAATTATAAGTCTTTAGCATTAGCAATTAATTCTGCCACGTCCATAACTTTGATTTCGTGTTCTTTTTCTTTAAACTTCACACCATCGGTCATCATTGTATTACAAAACGGGCAACCTGCTGCTATAATTTCAGGCTGGGTTTCAAGAGCATCTTCCGTACGCTCCACATTAATATCTTTGTTTCCTTTTTCAGGTTCTTTAAACATCTGTGCGCCACCGGCTCCGCAACATAGTCCGTTTGCACGGGAACGTTTCATCTCTACCAGTTCGGCATCCAGTTTCCGGATTAATTCACGGGGTGCTTCATAAACATTATTGGCACGTCCTAAATAGCACGGATCGTGGAACGTAATTCTTTTTCCTTTGAATTGTCCTCCTTCAATAGTTAAACGCCCGTCGTCCAGAAGGGATTTTAAAAACTGCGTGTGGTGAACCACTTCATACGTTCCTCCAAGTCCCGGATATTCGTTTTTAATCGTATTGAAGCAATGCGGACAAGCCGTCACGACTTTCTTTACTTCATAGGCATTCATGACTTCGATATTCATCATTGCCTGCATCTGGAACAGGAATTCGTTTCCGGCTCTTTTTGCCGGATCGCCGGTACAGCTTTCTTCCGTACCTAAAACAGCAAAAGGAACATTCGCCTGGTTTAATATCTTTACAAATGCTTTTGTAATTTTTTTAGCTCTATCGTCAAAACTTCCTGAACACCCAACCCAGAAGAGCACTTCCGGCTGTTTGCCTTGGGCCATCATTTCGGCCATTGTAGGAACTACTAAATTTGCTGACATATCTTTTATAATAGTTGCAAAACTTGCAATGTTGTTTTTAAATTAATTTTCGTCTTTCCAGTTCAAACGGTCCATTTGGTTGTACTGCCAAGGCGCTCCGTTGTTTTCGATGTTGGTCATCATACTGTTCAGCTCTGTTGGTGCCGCACTTTGCTCCATCACCAGATATCTTCTCATATCCATAATAATGGAAAGCGGACTGATATTTACCGGGCATTCTTCCACACAGGCATTACAGGACGTACAAGCCCATAATTCTTCTGTAGTGATGTAATCATTCAATAAGGATCTGCCATCCGGTATAAAAACACCTTTATTGGCATCAATATTTTTTCCAACTTCTTCCAGACGATCACGCGTATCCATCATGATCTTTCTTGGTGATAGTTTTTTACCTGTCTGATTTGCCGGACAAGAAGACGTACAACGTCCGCATTCCGTACAGGTATAAGCGTTCATTAGCTGTACCCAGTTTAAATCCTGAACATCACTTGCCCCGAATTTAGAATGCACTGCCGTTTCGTCTGCCGGCGGTGCAGCAAAAGGATCGGCATTTGGGTCCATCATTAATTTTACTTCTTTGGTAACCGATTCCAGGTTGTCAAATTGCCCCTGTGGTTTTAAGTTCGCAAAATAGGTATTGGGGAAAGCCAACAGGATGTGCAAGTGTTTTGAAAAGTACAGGTAGTTCAGAAAGATCAGGATCCCAACGATGTGCAACCACCAGGCCGCTCTTTCGATTACCACTACTGCTCCTTCTGACATTCCGTTGAATATTGGCGCAATAAACTGCGATACCGGGAAAGCTCCCGCCTGACCGTAATGCCCCACTCCCAATGTTTGTAAATGCAGATCGGCCGCATTTAAAACCAGAAATAAAACCATTAAGACGGTTTCAAAATACAGGATGTTGTTTGCATCGCTTTTTGGCCAGCCTTTTAAGTCGTTGCTAATGAATCGCTTTAGCTTAACAATATTTCTTCTGATCCAGAACGTGACAATGGCAACGATTACCAATAATGCCAGTACTTCAAAAGAGCCGATCAGGATGTTATAGAAAACACCCAGAAAGGAGAAAACCCGGTGTGTTCCGAATAATCCGTCAATCAGAATTTCCAGCACTTCAATATTAATGATAATAAAGCCTAAATAAACTACTATATGCAGTGCACCGGCAATAGGTCTTTTAACCATTTTTGATTGTCCTAAAGCAATCATTGCCATGTTTCTCCATCGCTCTTTAGGATTATCATATCGGTCTACATCCTGTCCTAATTTGATATTACGAATCAGTTTTTTTACATTTTTAGCAAAATAACCAATTCCTAATATAAGAATGATGGCAAATAGTATATTGTCTAAATAACTCATATAAATAGTAATTAATGCTATTATTTTTTATCTTCCGAATTAGCCTTTTCTTCTTCAGGGGCTACATAAGGCGCTGCCTTTTTACCAAATAAAGAGAAATGTACATATCGTTTAGGGTTCAACTTCATATCGCCAAGCAACAATTCCAATTGTTTGGAAGCACCTGCCAGGTTTTTATACATGGCTTCGTCTTTTAACAATTTACCCATTGTTCCTTTTCCTGCCTGTAAATCCAGCATGATCTTGTCTACATTTGCCAATGTGGTTTCAAGATTTTTGATTGTTTTTCCAAGGTTTGCTTTAGCCAGTGTATCGGACATTTTTGCAAAGTTGGTCGACACTTTATCAATATTGGTAATGGTATGATCCAGTTTTCCTTTGTTATCGGCTAATAATTTGTCAACATTAGCAGAAGCCGCACTAAAATGGGTCAGCGTTTTGTTTAGCTCCGCTATAGTACTTTTCAGGTTAGCCTGTGTTGCCGGGTCTAAAACGTTGTTTACACTGGTTAGCATTACATCGGCATTTGCCAGAACTTTATCCAGTCTTTCCTGGATGGGTGCTAATTTATCTTCCAGTTTCGCTGTTAATCCCTGTTTTACATCTCCTTGTAAATAATCGCCGGATTGTGCTATGGAAGTATCTTTAAAGTTAGGAATAATAGCAATTTGTTTTCCACCGATGAATCCCGGTTCGTAAATACTGGCAATACTGGATTTTGAAATGGCAAAATCATTTTTAATCTGCATTTCTACCAATAATTTCCCGGTATTTTTCTGAATTTCGATACTGCTGATTTTACCAACCACCAATCCGTTGATCGTAATGGGTGCCGAAGGTGATAATCCTTCCACGTTGTCATATACTACATAAAAATTACGATTGGAATCAAATAGGTTTTTACCTTTTAGAAAACTGTACCCCCATAAACATACTACGATTGAGGTAATGACTAAAATTGCCGTTTTTATTTCTCTTGTTATTTTCAAAATTCAATTATTTAATGAGCAAAATTAAAAATAAATATTTTCAATTACGGGATTTATTTTAAGGCTTCCTGAATAGTGATCTTTTTACCGTCTTTGTAGGCAACAATAAATGCCGACGTAAATCCTTTATCCTTAGCTTGTGCTAAAAGTTCTTTTGCCTCAGAATGCTCCTTGGTTTGTCCGTAAAAATATTTAATAATGTTCTTATCTTCTTCCATGGAAATATTGTTTAGTCCCTTAAAGTTACCGGGTACTAAATCCAATTTCTTTCCGCTGGCAGAGATCTGAACTTTAAAAACCACTCCTTTATTAGAAGCTACCGGTTTTATTTCTTTTTTAATTTCCTTAGTTACTTTAGCAGTGTCTACTTTTGTTTTGGTTTCTCTGGTATCTTTTTCTGCTACTTTAGATGGTGTTGGTTTGTCCTCACGACCAACTGAAACACCCGGTACGAAGTATTCTTTTTTATAGCTCAGGATAGCATCACCAATGGCTTTTGCCAGATCTTCCTGTCCGTTATCCGAACTCAGGTAAGCGCCTTCTTCTTTATTGGACACGAATCCCATTTCGATCAAAACACGCGGCATGTAGATTTTTCGCAATACTAAGAAACCGGCCTGTTTTACACCTCTGCTCTTTCTGCCCAGTCCGTTTTCAAATCCGTCCTGAATACGTGCAGCAAGGTCAATACTCTGTTCGATGTATTCTTCCTGTAAAAGTGTCATTCCAATTAATGATTCCGGAGAATTCGGATCGTAACCGTCATATTTCATCTTATAGTCACTCTCCATCGTCACTACGGCATTCTCTTTTTTCGCAACTTCCAAGTTTGAAGCGTTACGGGTAACCCCCATTACATAGGTTTCCGTTCCGGAAGCTACCGTATTTTTATTGGCATTACAGTGAATTGACACAAAAATATTCGCATCATTTCTGTTTGCGATATTGGCTCTTTCATCCAATTCGATAAATACGTCGGTCTTACGGGTGTAAATAACCTGGATATTCGGGTCTTTCTCTAAGATCTTCCCTACTTTTAAGGCTACATTCAGAGCATTGTTTTTTTCTACAAATCCATGATAGACCGCACCGAAATCATTTCCTCCGTGACCGGGATCCAGAACTACTTTAAATTTCGAGTTATTTTGAGCAAATGCGACCTGAAAAAACAGTATCAAAAATAGTGAGCTTATAAAATTAGTCTTGATGTTCCCTGTCATAGTCTTTGTAATTTATCGATAATGGTTATAATTTTATTAAATGCTTATTTTTGAGAAAAAATATATGTAAGTTTGAACCGTCAAAAATTGAGCCATATTTTTACAAAAATAGTATTAAAACCTTTGCGTACAAACTTATTTCATATCGTTTTATTATCATTTTTTCTGTTTGCCGGAAAACATGAAATCTATTCCCAGGAAATCAAATCCCAAACCAAAAAGATACCTGCTGAAAAACAGAAAGATAGCATTCATTTGGGCACTGAAAGCATGAAAAAACTTTCAGCAGAAACAAAAAATGATTCTGTCAAAAAAAAGAAGTCTTCTCTTGACGGAATTGTGAAGAGAAAAGCGAAAGACTATGAAAAAATTGACCAAAAAAAGAAGCAGTTAACGCTATACAATGAAGCGGAACTTATCTATAAAGACATCGATTTAAAGTCCGGAATTATCGTTTTAGACTATGAAAAAGACGAAGTATATGCCGGACGAATCAAAGATAGTTTAGGAAATTACTCACAATTTCCGGTTTTTAAGCAAGGTCAGAATGTGGTTGAACCGGATTCCATCCGTTTTAATATCAAAACCAAAAAAGCAAAGGTCTGGAATTCCCGGACAGAGCAGCAGGATTTTAGAATCAAGGCTGAAATTTCAAAAAAAGAGAGTGATTCGGTTTATTTCATGAAAAATGCCCGTTTTACAACTTCTAAAAACATTGAAGATCCCGAATATTATTTCCTGGCACGAAAAATCAAGTTCGTACCCGGTAAAAAAGTTGTTGTGGGGTTAACGAATATGGTTATTGCCGATGTTCCAACGCCTATCGGACTTCCTTTCGGTTATTTCCCGATGAGTGAAAAAGCGGCATCCGGTTTTATCATTCCTTCATTCGGAGATACCCGGGACAAAGGTTATTTCCTTCAAAACGGAGGATATTATTTCGCTTTGAGCGATTATTACGATCTGGCAGTTTTAGGAGATTATTATACGAACGGAAGTTATGCCCTGCGTTTTGAAAGCAACTATGCCAAGCGTTATGATTTTAACGGCCGTGTGAACATCCGTTTTGAGAATCAGATCCAGAACGAGCGTGGTTTCCCGAATTACAGCAAGAGGCGGGAGTACAATATCCAATGGTCGCACTCCCAGGATTCCAAAGCAAGTCCCAATTCCCGGTTTTCGGCTTCTGTTAACTTAGGTAGTAGCCAGTATTTCAGAAACTCGCTTAACATGATCAACGTAGGTTCTTCCCTGAACAACAACATGAGTTCCTCAGTTTCCTACTCGCAAACGTTGCAAACGGTTCCTCAGGTAAATTTTTCCGTTACGGCAACCCACTCCCAAAACACCAACACACAGGCAATCGACATGACCCTGCCGACTTTCCAGGCAAGTGTTGACCGTATTTTCCCTTTTGCCAAAAAAGATGAAATCAAAAAAGGTATTTTTAAAAATATCAACTTCCAATATAATTTAAGAGCTGAAAACCGTATTAAAACGACAGATTCCCTGTTTTTTACGTCGCAGATGTTCCGCGATGCCAAATCCGGATTTCAACATAGCATTCCGATTAGTACCAACTTTAAAGTTTTTAAATATTTCAGTGTAACTGCCGGAACAAACTATAGCGAGGTATGGTATTTAAAAACGATCAACAAAGAGTTTGACGCCACACAAAACAAAGTGATCACTAACGATGTAAACGGTTTCGACTCTTACAGAACCTATAATTTCACTTCGAATGTGGGTACCACTATTTACGGTACTTTTAATTTTGGTGACGATAAAAAAATCCAGGCAATACGCCACGTAATGCGTCCGAGCGTATCCTACTCTTATACACCGAGTTTTGAGAAATATTACGATACTTATGCTATTGATGCCACCGGAGCAACACGCCAGGATTATTCCCGATTTGAAAACGGAATATTCGGTGCGCCGGGTAAAAACTATTCCAACAACATTGGTCTTAGCTTAAGTAATACTTTTGAAGCCAAAGTCCGCGATTCCGATCCGGCAAAAACAGAGCCTAAAAAAGTAATGCTGTTAAACAACCTTAACTTCTCGACCAACTATAATATTGCTGCCGATTCACTTGCGTGGTCACCGGTAGTGGTTTCCGGAGGAACACAGTTGTTAAACAATAAAATGAATGTGAATTTCGGAACCACATTGGATATGTATGCCATTGACAATGCCGGAAAACGTATCAACACTTATAACATCGACAATGGTGGTAGCCTGTTCCGTATGACGAGTGCGAACATTACCATTAACTATAGCGTTTCCAGTTCCGATTTCGGACCAAGCAGCGACAAAAACAAAAAAGATAACGATCAAAATGTTATGAACGGCGGGCGTCCGGATGATTTATTTGGCCGTTCTACCGATTTGAGCGATAACCGTCAGAGTTTGTTTAAGGATGATGACGTAGAAAAAAAGGACAATTTTAAAGGGTTTTACCAGCTGGAATTGCCCTGGGATTTACAGTTCGCTTATTCCCTGACCTATGCGAACAACAACCGTGAAAGTCAGATTTCAACCAACTCGTTAATGGTTTCCGGAAACGTAGACCTGACTCCAAAATGGAAAGTGGGTGTTTCTTCCGGATATGACTTTGCCCGAAAAGGGGTTACCTTTACCCAGCTGCGTTTTGAAAGGGATTTATTGAGCTGGCGTATGAGTTTTAACTGGGTTCCTTTCGGAGATTATTCCTATTGGGGCTTCTTTATCGGGATCCGCTCTTCTGTTCTTAGCGATATTAAATGGGATAAACGTAGTGTTCCGGATCGTCGTTTACGATAAAAATTTACCTAACATAGTATGAAAAAAATCATTTTTACAGCTAAGGCTCCGGCTCCTATCGGACCTTACAGCCAGGCAGTCCTTGTTAATGACAGCACATTATATACTTCCGGCCAGATCGCTTTGGATCCGGTTACAGGAGATTTAGTAATGGATTCCATAGAAGTGGAAACCAAACAGGTTATGGAAAACATGACCGCTGTTCTTGAAGCGGCAGGAATGACCTTTGAGAACGTCGTAAAGACCACAATCTTTATTAGCGACATGAACGATTTTGCGAGAATAAATGCTGTTTACGGTGCTTATTTTAATGAAAAAACCGCTCCAGCTCGTGAAACGGTTCAGGTGGCTTGTTTGCCAAAAAACGTTAATGTAGAAATCTCTATGATTGCAGAGAAATAGCTTTCAGCAGCAATTCGGCAGTTGCCTGATTGGTTGCTAACGGCACATTATGCACATCACACACCCTTATGAGCATGTTAATATCCGGCTCATGAGGGTGTTTTGCCAAAGGGTCTTTAAAGAACAGGACCATATTGCATTTTCCTTCTGCCACACGGGCCGCAATCTGCGCATCTCCTCCCAATGGTCCGGACAGCATTTTCAACACCTTAAATCCCGCATTTTCCGCTTTGTTTCCGGTAGTTCCCGTTGCGATTAAAGTAATGTTTTCCGATTTCAGAAAAGCTTTGTGTTCGTTCAGGAACTGAACCAGATCGGCTTTCATACCATCATGGGCAATAACAGCTATTTCCATTTTATACTGTGTGATAATTAATTAATCCGTCTATGGGTTTGCGATACACATTCCCCAGTGTTAGTCCGTTCTCGTTTAAGACCATTTCCAGTTCTTCTTTCAGATAGTAGGCAATCGAACCGATGAAGTGCACCGGGATTTCACGGCAGTCTTCAAACTGGGTGATGTAATTGTCCACAAAAACCTGCATGTCATGCAAAACGATCTTCCGGATGAATTCATGATCCTTATGCTTGATTAAAAACTTGGCAAAGGTTGCCAGAAAGGCATTCGGATTGGGTACTTTATAGAAGTTATGTTTCAGCACATCGGCATCCAGATCATACTCTTTTTCAAATTCTTTAGCCAGTTCCTGCGGCATTTTTCCAAAATAGTACGCCCGTATCAGGTGGCGCCCAAACTGGTTACCGCTGCAATCGTCCATTGCCAGATAGCCTAACGACTGTATTTTCTGGTGCAGTTCCTTACCATCATAATAACTGCAGTTGGAACCTGTTCCCAGAATACAAACGATGGCTTTTTCATTGCGCGGTGTTGTGGCAAACACGGCGGCGTAGGTATCTTCGTGGACTACGATTTCGGCATTTGTAAAGTATTCTTTAAAAACACCGGTCAGGAAGTTTTTCATCCGGTCGGTTCCGCAGCCGGCTCCATAAAAATACAGGTGAGTCACCTTGTCTTTGTTATGTAAGATGTCAAACCGTTGATCGATCCGGTATAATACATCTTCTCTTTCCAGTACTTCCGGATTTAATCCTAAAGTGGTTGCCGTAAACTGAATACTTCCGTTTTCGTCCAATGCAATCCAGTCGGCTTTTGTAGAGCCACTATCTACTACTAATTTCATTTGCCTTTATCTTGTTAAAATCAATAACTATCACGAGGTAAACACTTCTGCTGTTCCGGCGAACCTTTAGTCGTGTATGGTCGGTTCTATTTTACTGTAATTCAATTTACTGTTTTTCTGGCTGTAACCAAAATAAATAGCCAGACCGATTAACAACCAAATGGTGAAGTAAATCCAGTTCCACACACTCAATTCTGCCATCATGTACAGACAGCATACCAGTCCTAACAGCGGAATTAAAGAAAGTCGTTTTTTATACGCCCATACCACTAATCCAACAAGTACCGTTAAAAAGATCCACATCGGAATTTTGTGTTTGAATAGTGCCAGACCGCTTTCGTATTTTACGTTTTCACCAATCGGTAAAGCCGCAACAACTTCGTCATATTTATCCTTATTCTCTTCTCTGTAATTGCTCAGGATATGCTCCAGATCCTGTGTTTCACTGGCAATATGTGCCTTCTCTCCTTTTAACAAATGATTGTAAACCAATTCGGTTTCCGTTTTTGATAAAGCGGTTACAATTGCCGAAGGTTCGTTTACCTGTTTTACATTGGTAATAAAATCCATCGTCGGTTTTTTATTCACTGTAAAGGCGAATACCAAACCGGCAACCAGCAATAACGGTGCGATATATCGGGCATTGATATAAGGGGTTTTAAATTTACCTCTCGGAATATCTTTTCTGTCCTGTAATACCAAAACTCCGGCGCAAACCAGTACGAAGGCAAACAGGGTTCCGATACTGCACAAATCGGTTACCATTGTTAGGTTCAGGAATAAAGCCGGAATGGCTACTACAAAACCGGTTACGATGGTTGCATAGGAAGGGGTTTTATATTTCGGATGTACTTTAGAAAAACGCTTCGGAAGCAATCCGTCACGGCTCATACTCATCCAGATACGAGGCTGTCCCATCTGGAAAACCAGCAATACACTCGCCATCGCGACAACGGCACTCACGGCAATAATTCCGGAAAGCCATTTTAAATTCAGTTTATCAAAAACAAAGGCCAGCGGGTCACCCACATTCAGGTCTTTATAGCTCACCATACCTGTTAATACCAAGGCAATAACAATATAAAGAACGGTACAGATAATAATCGCCCACATCATCCCTCTCGGTAAATCACGCTGTGGATTTTTACATTCTTCTGCAGTGGTTGAAATTGCGTCAAATCCGATATATGCAAAGAAAACCGCAGAAACACCTTTCAGCACTCCGTTAATTCCGTTGGGTGCAAAAGGGCTCCAGTTCTCAACATCTACATAAAATACTCCCACCGCAATAACCAATAAAATGATCGCTAATTTCACGACTACCATCAGGTTACTGGCATTTCGGGATTCTTTCATCCCTCTGTAAACCAACCAGGTAATAATGATAATAATGAATAAAGCGGGTAAGTCTGCTACAAAGTGAAATGCCCCGATTGTAGGAGCGGTAGTCCAGGCCGTATGTGCTGCCTGAAGCGCAGCACTCAGGTTTTCAAACGATTTTCCACCCTGCATTAAAGCGGTTGCTTCTTTAAAACCATTGGAAGCCGTCAGGTAGTCCATTTGTATCCATTGCGGCAGATGAATCCCGCCGCTATCGAGCAGTCCGGTAAAATAATCACTCCACGATATGGCTACGGTAATATTACCGATGGCGTATTCCATAATTAAAGCCCAACCTATTATCCAGGCAATCAATTCGCCAAAAGCCACATACGAATAGGTGTATGCACTTCCGGAAACCGGAACCATTGAAGCAAATTCGGCATAGGCAAAAGCCGCAAAACCACAGGCTACAGCAGTAAATAAAAATAAGAATATTACAGCCGGACCACCATCGGAACTGGCTTTACCGATAGTACTGAAAATTCCGGCACCAACGATGGCCGCAATACCAAAAGCTGTCAAATCCTTTGTAGTTAAATGCTTACCTAATGCTCCATGTCCATCGGCGGCGTTTTGTTTTACTTGTTTTAAGATGTCTTCAACAGACTTTTTTCGAAATAAATTTGAAAAACTCATAAATTATTTTTGCATGTAATCGGTTAGTTTTAGGCTAATTAATAATAAATTAAATATTATTTATTCAATTTGCTAATAAAAACAAATATATAAAACCAATTCTTAAATCAATCTCTTCCATTTAAATAAAGTGAAAGCCATTATTCCAAATAGAAATTACCTATTTAAAAATAAATAATAATAATCAAACTTAATACTCAGTACACATTATATTGGCTACTTTTGCATTGTAAAAAAATAATAATCTTAAAATTTATACAAGTTATGTCATTAGTAGGTAAAAAATTTCCAAACATTGCAATTGACGCTATTTCTGAAATGGGAGACAATTTAAAAATCAACATTTTTGAAGAAGCTACAAAAAACAACAAGAAAGTATTATTATTTTGGTATCCAAAAGATTTCACTTTTGTATGTCCAACAGAATTACACGCCTTTCAAGCTGCTTTACCAGAATTTGAAAAAAGAAACACTATCGTAATCGGTGCTTCATGTGATACTAACGAAGTTCACTTTGCCTGGTTAAACACGCCAAAAGCAAACGGAGGAATCGAAGGTGTTACTTACCCTATTTTAGCCGATACAACCCGTAACTTAGCAAACATCTTAGGTATTTTAGATATCGAAACAGCTGCTTACAACGATGAGTTGGATACCGTAATCATTGAAGGTTCTAATGTAACTTACCGTGCTACTTACTTAATTGATGAGACCGGAAAAATTTTCCACGAAAGTGTTAACGATATGCCGTTAGGAAGAAATGTTGCAGAGTATTTACGTTTAGTAGATGCTTACACACACGTACAAACTAAAGGAGAAGTATGTCCTGCTAACTGGGAAGAAGGAAAAGAGGCTATGTTTGCTACCAGAGAAGGTGTTGCTAACTACCTGAATAACTAATATTAAAAAAAATTGCTATGTTAATTGAATTAAATGAAGATAAACTACAGGAATTAGTAAATACTAATGAAAAAGTAGTTGTACAATTTTCTGCTTCCTGGTGTGGAAATTGCCGTATCATGAAGCCAAAATTTAAAAAACTGGCTTCCGAAAAAGAAAACATCACTTTTGTTTTAGTAGATGCGGAAAATTCTCCGGAATCAAGAAAACTGGCTAATGTTTCGAACTTACCTACATTCGCAACTTTTGTAAACGGCGGATTGGTAAATCAGACACAAACCAATAAAGCAGAGGTGTTAACAGAATTAGTAAACGAAATCGCTTAACTATGAAATTACCGGTAATTAAACAGTTAACGCAGTTTATTGAAGAAAACGATCAGGATTACATCATTGAAACCATTGAAGTACTGGAAGCACTAACCGAAGTGCCTTCCCTGAAAGATGAAGAACTGGATGTTATTGGGGAATTAATTTCCAATATGTACGGTGCTCTTGAAGTAAACAAAATGGTTAAAGACGGAACCGATAAAAAAGAAGCTTTAAACAGCTTTATGAAACGTGTTCTGGGATCCATCGACAAATAAATCCTTTACCAGAAGGAATCTAAAAACGCTTTCCGTACGGAAAGCGTTTTTTTATTTTGAAGTTGTTTTTCAAACCGGAAATCATCAAAAAACAGCGTTAAAAGTGTCCGCAAAATTGAAATCGCACTAAAAAAATACAAAGTCTTTTATTTTTAAGCGGATAATAACAAACTCCTCTAAATTTAATTAGGCACTTTAAATCAAGTTTGCTATTTTTGTGGCACTTTATAATAAAGCTAAACGTATCAAATTATGAATTTACACGAATATCAAGGTAAAGAAATATTAGCCAGTCACGGGGTAAGAGTACAACGTGGTTATGTTGCTAACAATGCCGAGGAAGCTGTAGCAAAAGCAAAACAACTGACTGCTGAAACCGGAACAGGTTGGCACGTAATCAAAGCTCAAATTCACGCAGGTGGGCGTGGAAAAGGTGGTGGTGTTAAGTTAGCTAAAAACCTGGATCAGGTAAAAGAGATAGCAGAACAAATCATCGGAATGGACTTAATAACTCCACAAACTCCGCCAGAAGGTAAAAAAGTACACAAAGTACTTGTTGCTGAAGATGTTTACTATCCTGGAGAAAGCGAAACTTCAGAATTTTATATGTCTGTTTTATTAAACAGAGGAAAAGGACGTAACATGATCATGTATTCTACTGAAGGTGGAATGGATATTGAAGAAGTTGCTGAAAAAACACCTCATTTAATCTTTACAGAAGAAATTGATCCTGCTGTTGGACTGCAAGGTTTCCAGGCAAGAAGAATTGCTTTTAACTTAGGTCTTTCAGGAGATGCTTTTAAAGAAATGATCAAATTCGTAGACGCTTTATACAAAGCTTATGTTGGTGCTGACGCTTCTTTATTTGAAATCAACCCGGTATTAAAAACTTCTGATAATAAAATTTTAGCTGTTGATGCAAAAGTTGTTATTGACGACAATGCTTTATTCAGACAAAAAACCTATGCTGAAATGCGTGATATCCGTGAGGAGAATCCAATTGAAGTAGAAGCGAAAGAAGTAGGATTAAACTACGTGGATTTAGATGGTAATGTTGGCTGTATGGTTAATGGTGCCGGTTTAGCTATGGCGACTATGGACTTAATCAAACATGCAGGATTTGAGCCGGCTAACTTCTTAGACGTGGGTGGAACTGCTGATGCGAAACGTGTTGAAACGGCTTTCCGTATCATCTTAAAAGATCCGAATGTAAAAGCGATCTTAATTAACATCTTCGGAGGAATCGTTCGTTGTGACCGTGTTGCTCAAGGGGTTGTTGACGCTTACAAAAACATGGGAGACAACATTAATGTTCCAATCATTGTTCGTTTACAAGGAACTAATGCAGAGATTGCAAAAGAATTGATCGACAATTCCGGTATGCCAATCTTATCTGCTGTTGAATTCCAGGAAGCTGCAGACCAGGTGAAAGCTGCTTTATCATAATTGAGAAACACCATTCTATATACAAAAAGCCTGAGTTAAACTCAGGCTTTTTTATTTCTTATAATTCAGCAATCCAAGATAAGGATCTCCTTCAATATGCAGCAATTTTGCAAAAGCAGGTTCTGTTTTCATTCCTGTGCTTTTCAAATCGATTATTTTATCTCTGAAAGCACTCCCCTTTTCCTGAAGAATCTGGTATTCGATTAGCATGTGGCGGTAGCCGTTTTGTTCTTTTACCGGCAAATGCTGTCCGAAGATTTCAATTTCAATGCCATCAGCAAAAAAATTCGCAATTACCGTATCTTCTCCATTAATGACCGTATTGCACCATGTAAAACCGGGATATCCGGAAAAGCTATGCTTTAACACTTCAATAAAGCCTTCTTTTACATTCCAGCAGCAAACGATGTCCAGATCGCTTGAAGCTATCGCAATATCAATCGGGATTGTTCCTATCAGAACGGGTGTAAAACCGGCAAGCTTATCGAAAACCGTATGGGTGGTTAATACATCATAACTTCGTCGTTGCAGCTCGTTTCCGGCTTTCAGATAGTCAAGGGTATCAAATTGCTCCAAAGGCTTATGAATTCTTATTCTTTCCGTTTTTAAACCTTACTTTTTCTACGATAGGCTGTTGCTTTTTCTGCTTGAACGGTGCTTTTTTAGGCGCAGGTTTCTTTTTCTCTTCCTGTTTTGGTTTTGGCGTAAATTCCTGTTTTTTCACAGCTGTTGCCGCCGTTTTAACGCCTTCTTTATTTTTCTCCAAAACTTCCATCGGGTTTTTAGGGTTTTCTTTCGTTCCTCTAAGATGGATAACTAATCCGTTCAAAAAGTTACGCAAAACCTGATCACCACACTCCATAAATTTAGGATGGTCTTCATTACGGAAAAAGTTACCGATTTCCCCTTTGGAAATTCTAAAATCCACCAGTTCTAAAATGGCTACGATTTGATCATCCCGTAATTGTAAAGCTACACGAAGCTTTTTAAAGATATCATTATTGTTCATTAGTCGAAAAATTATCCTTCAAAGATACATAAAATCAACGGTCCCTTTTTTGATTCCGATTTTAATTTACTTTTGCAAAAAATATTATCATGAATACTTACGAAGAAAGAATCAGTCTTCTCTCTGAAATGATTGCTTTTGCTATAGTCGATGGGGAATTACACGACAATGAATACGACTTTTTAGCCATCGTTGCCGAAGAGCTTGGCATTGAGAAGTCCGTTTTTTTAAGTCTTTTCGACAAGCAGAAAGAGATTGTCATTATAAAAGACGAGCACCAGCGCATTATGCAATTCTACCGTTTGGCGTTGCTGATGCATGTTGATGATGTTTTGCACGAACGGGAAGTAAGAGCGATTAATGAGATTGGGATTAAGATGGGATTGAACCCAATGGGCATTCGCAAAACATTAAAAGCAATGGAAGATTCTCCTAATAAAATGGTGGCCGCGGAGTTTTTGATCTGCGCCTTTGAAGAACAGCATAATTAAACAATGCTGTTCTTTAAAAACACATAACTCTTATACTTTTTCCTGTAATACTTTTATTTCGTCTCTTAATTTTGCAGCCTGCATAAAGTCCAGATCTTTAGCCGCTTTTTCCATGGCTTTGCGTTTTTCACGTATGATCTTTTCAATTTCCGGTTTAGACAGGTAAGCAGTTTCCGGTTCTGCAGCACGTGCGGCGGTCTTCTCCTGTTCGTAAGAGGCTGCCGAATTTTTCATCAGCGCGCTTTCAATCTTTTTATTCAGTCCTTTCGGAACCAGATTGTGCTTGGTGTTATAATCAATCTGTTTTTGTCTGCGGTAGTTTGTTTCATCAATTGTTTTCTGCATACTTGCCGTGATCTTATCGGCATACATTATTGCCTTCCCGTTCACATTACGCGCAGCACGTCCCACCGTCTGCGTCAGCGAACGATGGCTTCTCAGGAATCCTTCCTTATCAGCGTCCAGAATAGCAACCAGGGAAACTTCCGGTAAGTCCAGTCCTTCACGCAGCAGGTTTACCCCGATTAACACATCAAACAGTCCTTTTCGCAAATCCTGCATGATCTCCACCCGTTCCAGCGTGTCCACCTCCGAATGAATATAACGGCAGCGTATTGAAACTTTGGCTAAATATTTAGCCAGTTCTTCCGCCATACGTTTGGTCAGCGTTGTCACTAAAACCCTTTCATCGGCTTCACAGCGCAATTGAATTTCTTCTATTAAATCGTCAATCTGGTTCTGGCTTGGCCGTATCTCAATGATCGGATCGAGTAATCCTGTAGGACGAATAATCTGTTCTACATAAATCCCTTCCGATTTTTGCAATTCATAATCTGCCGGTGTTGCCGAAACATAAATTACCTGGTTTTGCATGCCTTCAAATTCTTCAAACTTCAACGGTCGGTTGTCCATTGCTGCCGGAAGGCGGAAGCCGTATTCCACCAGGTTTTCTTTACGGGAACGATCCCCGCCATACATGGCATGAACCTGCGAAATGGTTACGTGGCTTTCGTCCACAACCATTAGGAAATCATCCGGAAAGTAATCCAGTAAGCAGAACGGACGTGTTCCGGGCGCTCTTCCGTCCAGATAACGGGAGTAGTTTTCAATTCCGGAGCAATAACCCAGTTCACGGATCATCTCCAAATCAAAATTCGTACGTTCTTCCAAACGTTTTGCTTCAAGATGCTTGCCTATTTCTTTAAAATAATCGACCTGTTTTACCAAATCCTGCTGGATTTCCCAGATAGCATTCTGCAAAACATCCGGCGAGGTTACAAACATATTGGCCGGGTAGATATTCAGTTTGTCATATTTCTCCAAAACCTGAGCTGTTTTGGCATCAAAAGCTTCTATTTCTTCAATTTCATCGCCAAAGAAGTGAATCCGGAACGGTTCATCACCATAACTTGGAAAAACTTCTACCGTGTCGCCTTTGATCCGGAAAGTTCCGGGCGTAAATTCTGCTTCGGTACGGGCATACAGACTCTGAACCAAACGGTGCAATAATTTGGTCCGGGAAATGGTCTGATTCTGTTCGATGGAAACCACATTTTTCTGGAATTCCACCGGGTTACCAATACCGTATAAACAGGAAACCGAAGCCACTACCAACACGTCCCTCCTACCGGATAACAGCGATGAAGTGGTACTCAATCGCATTTTTTCCAGTTCTTCATTAATGGACAGATCCTTTTCAATATAGGTTCCCGTTACCGGGATAAAAGCTTCCGGCTGATAGTAGTCGTAGTAAGAAACAAAGTATTCCACAGCATTGTTCGGGAAGAATTGCTTGAATTCCGAATACAGCTGCGCGGCCAGTGTTTTGTTGTGTGCCAGCACCAATGTAGGCCGCTGCACTTCCTGGATAACATTGGCTACCGTAAACGTTTTTCCGGAACCCGTTACTCCTAACAAAGTCTGAAAACGCTCTCCGTTATCAACTCCTTTACTCAGTTTATCTATAGCCTGCGGCTGATCACCTGTTGGCTTATAATCGGAAACAACTTGGAATTTCATCTGTTAATTTGAAGTATTTGACAAACACAAAGGTACAAAGGAAAATACTAATTCGATTATAAAATGAAAGGATGCTTTTAGTGTCTTTTCTTTTATTTCTAAAAACAAAAGAGGCCTGAAAATTCAGACCTCTTTTTATGTGGTTATGCCAATTTTTATTGCAAACCGGCTAAGCTTTGTTCTATCGTTGCAATTTTAGCCAAAGCATCTGCTTCTTTCTGGCGTTCGATCGCTACAACTTTTTCCGGTGCCGAATTCACAAATTTTTCATTTGCGAGTTTCGCCTGTACCGATTTCAGGAATCCTTTATTGTAGTTAAGTTCTTCCGTTAATTTTGTGATCTCTTCTTCCACATTAATATTTCCGGTAATCGGAATAAAATATTCATTGGATTTCACACGGTAGGATAACGCTCCGTCAACTTTGTCCGTAACATATTCCAAAGCGCTGATGTTTCCAAGCTTTGTGATAATTACATCAAAGAATGTCGTTGCATTTTCATTGTTCACTACTTTCAATTCAATTGTATCCTTGAAAGGAATGTTTTTGTCTTTTCTGATCGTACGAATACCGGAAATTACTTCCGTAGCAAAGTCGAATTCTGCAATAAGCGCTTCGTTTACGGTTTGTGCTTTCGGCCATTCTGCAATGATCAGGGCTTCTTTCTCTGATCGTTCAGCAATGTGCTGCCAGATTTCTTCGGTCAGGAACGGCATGAACGGATGTAATAATTTCAGGTTCGCTTCCAGCATTTCAATCGCACTGTTAAAAGTAACACTGTCAATCGGCTGCTGGTAACCCGGTTTAATCATTTCCAGGAACCACGAACAGAAATCATCCCAAACCAGCTTATACGTTGCCATTAAAGCATCGGAAATTCTGTATTTCTCAAAATGGTCTTCAATTTCAGCTAATGTTTTCTGTAATTTGGCTTCATACCATTCTACAGCAACTTTAGCATATTCCGGCTGGGCAATGCTTTCGCTTACTTCCCATCCTTTGATCAGACGGAATGCATTCCAGATTTTATTACTGAATGCTTTCCCCTGGTTGCACAGTTCTTCATCAAACAGGATATCATTCCCGGCAGCTGCACTTAACAATAATCCTGCACGAACACCATCGGCTCCGAATTTCTCAATCAAATCCAACGGATCCGGTGAGTTTCCAAGCGATTTCGACATTTTCCGGCGCTGGTTATCACGTACCAATCCGGTTAAATATACATTCGTAAACGGTTTTTCTCCGGCATATTCATAACCGGCAATGATCATACGGGCTACCCAGAAGAACAAAATGTCCGGTCCGGTTACCAGGTCATTGGTAGGATAATAGTATTTATACTCCGGATTTTCAGGATCCATGATGCCTCCGAAAACGGATATCGGCCATAACCAGGACGAGAACCAGGTATCCAAAGCATCTACATCCTGTCTTAAATCATCGGCTGTTAAAATCTGGTTACCTGTTTTTTGTATTGCCAGCGCCAACGCTTCTTCTCTGGTTTCTGCAACAACAAAATCTTCTTTTCCGTCACCATAATAGTATGCCGGAATTTGTTGTCCCCACCATAACTGACGGGAAATATTCCAGTCACGGATGTTTTCCATCCAATGGCGGTATGTATTGTTAAAACGGCTTGGATATAGTTTTACATCCTCGGTTTCCAAAACAGCTTTTATTGCCGGTTTTACCAGATCTTCCATTTTAAGGAACCACTGATCTGACAATCTCGGTTCAATAACCGCTTTGGTTCTTTCGGAAGTACCTACTTTATTAATATGTGTTTCCACTTTTACCAAAGCACCAAGCGTTTCCAGTTCCTGAGCAATTTCCTCACGAACAACGAAACGGTCTTTCCCCTGATAGTGTAATCCGAAAGCGTTTAATGTAGCATCATCATTGAAGATGTCAATAATCTCCAGATTGTGTTTTTCACCTAATTCTTTATCGTTTACATCGTGTGCCGGTGTAACTTTTAAGCAGCCTGTACCAAATTCCATATCCACATATTCGTCGAAAATAATCGGAATAACGCGGTTGCAAATCGGCACAATTACTCTTTTCCCTTTTAAGTGGAAATATCGTTCATCTTCCGGGTGAATACAGATTGCTGTATCGCCTAAAATAGTTTCCGGACGTGTTGTCGCGATCGTTACATACTCTTCGCTGTCTTCAATCTGATATCGTAAATGGTATAATTTCCCCTGGCGTTCTTCGTAGATAACTTCTTCATCCGACAGCGTTGTTTTCGCTTCCGGATCCCAGTTTACCATTCGGTAACCACGATAAATCAGTCCTTTATTGTATAAATCAACAAAAGAACGGATAACGGAAGCCGACATATCCGGATCCATTGTAAACTTGGTTCTTTCCCAATCGCAGGAAGCACCCAGTTTTTTCAGCTGATCCAGGATTACACCACCGTATTTATCGGTCCATTCCCAGGCATGTTTCAGGAATTCTTCACGGGATAAATCGTTTTTATTAATCCCTTCTGCTTTTAGCTTGGCTACTACTTTAGCTTCAGTAGCAATGGAAGCATGGTCGGTTCCGGGAACCCAGCAGGCATTAAATCCTTTTAAACGAGCTCTACGAATCAATACATCCTGGATAGTATTGTTCAGCATATGTCCCATGTGCAGTACTCCTGTGACGTTTGGCGGCGGAATTACAATTGTGTACGGAGTTCTGTGGTCAGGTTCCGAGTGAAAATAATTGTTCTTCATCCAGTAGTCGTACCATTTCTGTTCTACTGCCTTGGCGTCAAATTGAGCTGGAATTGTCATATATAGTCTTCGTTTATTTTTCTTGTGTTTATAATAATCCATCGGCTAATCGCTTAGCAATGATGGCAATAAAAATCTTTTTCGCAAATTCAAAGATAGAAAACGGACAGTAAGAAAATGGCTTTAAAAAGCACTGTCGTTTCGATTCCAAAAAAGATATTGCTTTTTTGGTACACTTTTTGCAAATTATCTCGCAAAAGTAATTATATCTGAGCAAATAAAAAAAGAGCGTTAAAATATTTGTTCATTTATTAAAACAATGTAATTTTACAATAACAATAAAAAAAACTAAATTAAAAATGAAAAAATTATTAGGATTAGTTGCAGTATTAGCATTTAGTGTTGCTTCATATGCTCAAAAAGGACCAAAAATCGAATTTAAAGCAAAAGACAACACTATTGATTATGGTGTAGTATCTAAAGATTCTGACAATGGTATCAGATCTTTCGAGTTCAAAAACACTGGTGATGCTCCTCTAATTATTACGAATGTACAATCTACTTGCGGATGTACTGTTCCATCTAAACCGACTGAGCCTATTATGCCTGGTAAAACCGGAAAAATTGATGTAAAATACAACATGAATCCTGGTAAAATCAGCAAAACCATCACTGTAGAATCAAATGCTGTTAACTATGAAGGTGGTAAAGTTGCTTTAAGAATTAAAGGTGAAGTAATCGTAAAACAAGAGGCTGGAGTTCTTGAAAAACCTAAAACAACTCCACAATCGTAACAACATTACTTATTGATACAAAAGCCCTGTTAATACAGGGCTTTTTTTATTACAAGAGCTTTCTGAGCTTAATTTCATAATCCAGGATTTTTCCATCCCTCTCCACCTGAATCTTTATTATTTTATTTTCTTCCGACTGCAATAACTCGTTTATGCGCTGTTTCGAAAGGTTGTGAACATTCTTTTTATCGATTTTTAAAACCTTGTCTCCGGCTTTCAGACCGGCCTCCTCTCCGGGTGATTTTTTCCGGACGCTGGCGATCTCAAATACCGGCTTCAAAATGAATTTGTATTTAAAACTGGAATTATCAAAAACAATATCATTCATATTGATCGCTCCCATCGGTAAGGCTTTATCGACCTGGCTTTTGGCAGATTCCTGTACCCACTCTACTCCATTGTGCTGTATTTCGATTCCGCTCATATTATAGTTAAACGGATCTTCATACATATTATTTGTCTTTACAAGAATCCTGGATTCTTCATAATCCACCATGACCGTAAACCGCTTAATGATTTCCCCGCCCAAAGAGCCGTTCCGGTCTTTAATGATCCGCAGCTGCCTGTAGGATGTGGTATCCGGATAAGAAACCAAAGGGTCTTTAAAGGTGAAATGTGCCGTTTTGATTTCTGATAAACGTGATTTTTTACCGTGAATAGTACCGCCTATTCCTTCTCCGAGCACATCTTCAAAATATTTATCATTACACTTTATCCTGTCATCTTCAAACAGCCACAGTCCGTCTGTAAGTCCTGTATCGAATAACAGCTTTAGCTGCATTTCTTTCTGGTCCAGCCGGGCATGAACATCCACATAAGGTCTTCCGTTAACAATGCTCAAAGGAATACTGGTAAACGATTTTAATCTCCTTTTTTTCAATACATCCCTATTCTTGTATAGGGTAATCTTCTTTTTAATATAATTAATCTCTACCAGGTGGTTTCTAAAAAAAGAGTACCCCAATATACCATTAACCGGTATTCCTATTCTGGAGGAAAAATTCAGATTGTCGTCCAGGATCACCAATATCTCAAAATTTGTATCGACATAATCACTCACATTCATTTTGTTACGCTGTGATAATAATCCTTCCGCTTCTTCTTCATTTCCCAAACCGGATATTTTTATTTTTTTAGTATTGAAAAGCTGCACGGTATCATTTTGCGGAAAACTGAAAATCAGGGAAGGTTCCGATCCGGAATCCAGTAACATATTGAGCCTGGTGTTATTTATTTCAACGGGAATAATAATCAGGTTATCAACAAAGACAAAAGGTATCGCGATTTTATCTTTTGAAGATTTCCACTGAAATCCATCCTGAGCGGCGATGGAATTAGGATATGTGATTAACAAAAAAAGAAAAAAGATTAATCGCATAAATTAAATTTTTCTTAAATCTAAGAAATAGTTCCGATATTTCCTATTAATAAAGGATTTTAGCCCCGATATTTTTATGAATTTCCTAAAAAAAGTCGCAAATTTGTGCATCAAAAATATTAACCATGCCTAAAGTTTCATTAAAAGGGCAACAGATGCCTGAATCACCAATTAGAAAATTGGTTCCTTATGCAGAAATTGCTAAAAAGAAAGGTCATAAAGTATATCATTTAAATATTGGCCAACCGGATATCAAAACTCCGGAAGTAGCTTTGAATGCTGTAAAAAACACCGATATCACTGTTTTAGAATACAGCCACTCTGCTGGTTTTGAAAGCTACAGAAATAAACTTTCAAAGTATTATCAGGATCACGGTCTTCCCATTAACCAGGCAGATATCATTATTACTACCGGTGGTTCTGAAGCCTTGCTTTTTGCAATGGGAAGTACTATGGATACTAATGATGAAATCATTATCCCTGAGCCTTTTTATGCAAATTACAATGGTTTTTCTACTGCTTCCGGCGTAAAGGTAGTGCCTGTGATTTCTACTATAGATACCGGGTTTGCTTTACCTCCGATCAGTGATTTTGAAAAATTGATTACTCCGAAAACAAAAGCAATCTTAATCTGTAATCCGGGTAATCCAACCGGTTATCTGTATTCTAAAGAAGAAATAATGCAGTTAGCCGAATTGGTTAAAAAACATGATCTTTTCCTGATTGCTGATGAAGTTTACCGTGAATTCACTTATGACGGAGACAAACATTACTCGGTAATGAATATTGAAGGATTAGAAGAGAATGCAATTATGATTGATTCTGTTTCGAAACGATACAGTATGTGCGGAGCAAGAATCGGCTGTATTGTTTCTAAAAATAAAGAAGTAATGGCAACTGCGATGAAGTTTGCACAGGCGCGTTTAAGCCCGCCAACTTTTGCTCAAATTGCCAGTGAAGCTGCTTTAGAAACTCCTCAAAGTTACTTTGATGATGTAATTACGGAATATAAAGATCGCAGAGACACTTTAATTGCCGAATTGAATAAGATTGAAGGTGTAAAAGTAGCAACTCCAAAAGGAGCTTTTTACTGCATTGCAAAACTACCGATTAAGAACGCTGATGATTTTGCACAATGGTTACTGGAAAGCTATGATTTAAACGGAGAGACCGTTATGGTTGCTCCAGCTGCTGGTTTTTACTCTACACCAAATGTAGGACTTGACGAAGTACGAATTGCTTATGTTTTAAAGAAAGAAGATTTAATTCAGTCTGTTAAAATTCTAAAAGAAGCACTTCAGGCTTACAACAATAAATAATATAAAAGCCTCATTTAAGTGAGGCTTTTTTTAGCTCAAAGGCAACCGTTATGGTTGCCTTTTTTTATGGTGATACCCTTTGCTAACAAACATAAAAAAGCCCGCTCTTTCAAGCGGGCTTTTTACATTATTAT
>NZ_DFUB01000022.1:172094-194698 GCF_002379575.1 Flavobacterium sp. UBA4197 | reverse complement strand
TTACTCTTCTCCAAACTATTTCCAAACTATTTTTTGCCTTTCTACAAAACAATTACTTAACAAACTGATTACTAATCCTTAATATAACAAATTATTTTTTGAGGTTTTTCATCCGCATCACCCACACCATTAAAAAACACTGCAATCTCAGTAAATTCAATTGAAAAACACAAATCCGGCTTTATCACCACATCACAATACACCTATATATAGTAAAACAAACATTTATTAAATTCTTTTACAATTATACCTTATATATATATTGTATGTATTTCTTTAAACCGTTATATTTGCGCTTTATAAATTTAACATATGATAAAGATTACATTACCCGATGGTTCGGTTAAAGAGTTTGCACAAGGTGCAACTCCGATGGATGTTGCCAAAAGCATTAGTGAAGGATTAGCCAGAAATGTTATTTCTGCTTCTTTTAATGGTACAACAGTTGAAACCACCACCGAGTTAACCACGGATGGTTCTCTTATCTTATATACATGGAACGACAAAGAAGGTAAAAAAGCTTTTTGGCATTCTACTTCCCACGTAATGGCGCAGGCTTTACAGGAAATGTATCCGGGCATTAAATTAACTATTGGTCCTGCTATTGATAACGGATTTTATTATGATGTTGATTTTGGTGATCACAAAGTAACCGACAGCGATTTCAAAGCTATCGAAGATAAAGTGCTGGCGATCGCAAAAGAAAAGCACGAATTTAAAATGCGTTCTGCTTCAAAAGCAGAGGCATTGGCTTTCTATGCAAAAGAAAACAATCCTTATAAAACAGAATTAATTGAAAATTTAGAGGACGGTACGATAACTTTCTGTGATCACGCTACTTTTACCGATTTATGCCGTGGTGGCCATATTCCGAATACCGGAATCATCAAAGCCATGAAAATTTTATCTGTAGCCGGAGCTTACTGGAGAGGTGATGAGAAAAACAAGCAGTTAACCCGTGTTTACGGAATTTCATTCCCGAAACAGAAAGATCTGACGGATTACCTGGAATTACTGGAAGAGGCCAAGCGTCGTGACCATAGAAAATTAGGAAAAGAACTTGATTTGTTCCATTTCTCTCAAAAAGTAGGACAAGGTTTGCCTTTATGGTTACCAAAAGGAGCTGCTTTAAGAGACCGTTTGGAGCAATTCCTTAAAAAGGCTCAGAAAAAAGCCGGATACGAGCAGGTAGTAACACCGCATATCGGACAGAAAGAACTTTATGTTACTTCCGGCCACTATGCAAAATACGGAGCAGACAGCTTCCAGCCGATTCACACACCGGCAGAAGGTGAGGAATTTTTATTAAAACCAATGAACTGCCCGCACCACTGCGAAATATACAATGCAAAACCCTGGAGTTATAAAGATCTTCCGAAACGTTATGCTGAATTCGGAACGGTGTACCGTTACGAACAAAGTGGTGAATTACACGGTTTAACCCGTGTGAGAGGGTTTACTCAGGATGATGCACACATTTTCTGTACGCCGGATCAGCTGGATGCCGAATTTAAAAACGTAATTGACCTTGTATTATATGTATTCGGATCGTTAGGTTTTGAAAATTTCACCGCTCAGATTTCGTTACGTGACCCGGAAAAACCGGAAAAATACATCGGATCGGATGAAAACTGGGAAAAAGCGGAAAGCGCTATTATCAATGCAGCAGCCGAAAAAGGCTTAAACACTGTTGTTGAGTATGGTGAAGCAGCTTTTTACGGTCCTAAATTAGACTTCATGGTGAAGGATGCTTTAGGAAGAAGCTGGCAATTGGGAACAATTCAGGTAGATTACAATTTACCGGAGCGTTTTGAATTGACTTATAAAGGTTCTGACAATGAATTACATAGACCGGTAATGATTCACCGTGCTCCTTTCGGATCCATGGAACGTTTTATTGCCATATTACTGGAACATACTGGAGGAAATTTCCCACTTTGGTTGATGCCGGAGCAAGCTATCATACTGTCTTTGAGCGAGAAATATGAAAATTATGCCAAAAAAGTTTTAGATTTGCTAGAAAATCACGAAATTCGCGCCCTAATTGATAACCGTAATGAAACTATCGGTAAGAAAATTAGAGAAGCTGAAGTTCAGAAATTACCGTTTATGTTGATTGTTGGTGAGGAAGAAGAAAAGAACGGCACGATTTCTGTTCGTCGTCACGGTGATTCCGGAAAATCAAATCAAACAATGACTATCGATCAATTTGCTTCTTTAATACAGGAAGAAATCAATAAGACATTAAAATCATTCTAAGTTTAACTTAAATTTTTAGAGCCATAGCAATTAAAAACAACAGGGGTTACCAACCCAGAGTAGAAAAAAAGGATGCGCATAGAACAAACAATGCCATTCGAGTTCCTGAAGTTCGTCTTGTAGGAGAAAACATTGAGCCTGGAGTTTACAAAACTTCTCAGGCTTTACAAATGGCTGAAGAGCAAGAATTGGATTTGGTAGAAATCTCTCCCAATGCCGCTCCTCCTGTTTGTAAAATAATGGATTACAAAAAGTTTCTTTACGAGCAAAAGAAACGTGACAAAATGCTTAAAGCTAAGTCAACGCAAATTGTTGTAAAAGAAATTCGCTTTGGTCCTCAAACTGATGAACATGATTATGAATTCAAGAAGAAGAATGCTGAAAAGTTCCTAAAAGAAGGTTCTAAATTAAAAGCTTTCGTATTCTTTAAAGGTCGTTCGATTATCTATAAAGAACAAGGACAAATCTTATTATTAAGATTAGCTCAGGATCTTGAAGAGTATGGAAAAGTAGAAGCACTTCCGGTTCTTGAAGGTAAACGTATGATTATGTTTATCGCTCCTAAAAAGAAAAAACAATAATCTTTTTAGAGCACCGTTCCAAAACTTTAGCTTCGGGTAAAGCAGCAGAACAACCGACAATTAATCAAAGAGCGTTATGCTCCTGATATGATATTGATTTTTACTTTTACAAGTAAAGACAAATAAAAATAGTAAGTAAGATAAATCTAATACCTAGGAAGAAAATGCCTAAAATGAAAACTAAATCTAGTGCTAAGAAACGTTTTAAAGTTACTGGCTCTGGAAAAATCAAAAGAAAGCACGCTTTTAAAAGTCACATTTTGACTAAAAAATCGAAAAAGCGTAAATTAGCTTTAACGCACTCTGCATTGGTTCACCAATCAGACATTAAGAGTGTAAAAGAACAATTAAGAATTATCTAATCGTTCTTTCGGTTACAACAATTTAATAACCCTGGAGTAGTGCCCGAAATTTATTTCGACAAGAACCTGAAAAGGTCGCCTGCTACAAAAACAATTTAAAATTATGCCAAGATCAGTAAATTCAGTTGCTTCAAGAGCTAGAAGAAAAAGAGTATTGAAGCAAGCCAAAGGATTCTTTGGAAGACGTAAAAACGTTTGGACAGTAGCGAAAAACGCGGTAGAAAAAGCAATGCAATATGCTTACCGTGGCAGAAAGCAAAAAAAGAGAAATTTCCGTGCATTATGGATTATGCGTATTAACGCTGGTGCACGTTTACACGGAATGAGTTATTCTCAATTCATGGGTAAAGTAAAAGCTAACAACATCGAATTGAACCGTAAAGTTCTTGCCGATTTAGCAATGAATCATCCAGAAGCTTTTGCAGCTATTGTAAATAGAGTTAAATAAACGTTTGTTAAACATATTTATCTTACTTATTATAAAACCCATTCGAAAGAGTGGGTTTTTTGTTTTATATCGCTAGTGTTCTTAACTCCTTCCTTTTTTCAAAGGTTTATTTTTAATTTTATACTACTTTTGAAGTCAATTCCATTTTAATGAAAAAAGCAACAACCAATACTACGACAAAAAGCCTGCATCCGCGAAACAAACATAATGACCGCTATGATTTTAACCAGCTCATAACGGTATATCCGGAACTGAAGGCTTTTGTTGCCTTAAATAAATTTGGCAGTGAAAGTATTGATTTTGCCAATCCCGAAGCTGTAAAAGCGCTTAATGTGGCTTTATTAAAACAGTTTTACGGCATTGACTACTGGGATATTCCCAAGACCAATCTGTGTCCGCCCATTCCGGGACGGGCAGATTATATTCATTATATAGCTGATGTATTAACCGAAAGTAATCATCACAAAATACCGACCGGTAAAAACGTTCGTGTCCTGGATATTGGCGTAGGTGCCAATTGTATTTATCCGATTATCGGGCATCAGGAATATGGCTGGACGTTTGTGGGAACAGAACTGGACAAACCGTCCAAAGCTACTGCAGAAAAAATTATCAGCAACAATCCAGGTCTGCAGGATACGGTTAGCATTCGCTTACAGGAAAACAAGCGCAATATTTTTAAGAATATCATACAACCGGGCGAAACATTCGATATTACTATTTGCAATCCTCCGTTTCACACTTCCAGGGAAGCGGCAACACAAGGCTCACAACGCAAACTGAAAAACCTGGGCAAAGCTGCCGAAGGCAAACCGGTATTGAATTTCAGCGGTCAGAATAATGAGTTGTGGTACGAAGGCGGCGAACTGGCTTTTATTACCAATATGATCTATGAAAGTGTTCACTTTAAGTCCCAATGCCTGTGGTTCTCGACACTGGTTTCCAAAAATGACCATTTAAAAAACTTTTACACTATTCTTAAAAAGGTAAAAGCAGTACAGGTTAAAACCGTTACTATGGAGCAAGGCAATAAGGTGAGCCGTATATTGCTCTGGACATTCTTAGAAGAACGACAACAGGAAAGCTGGTCGGCAAAAAGATAAGGGTTTTAATGCTAAAATATAGACATCCCGGTTTTGGTTGTCAGTAATTCCAGCGCATTCATTCCCAATTCGGAATTTCCTTTTTCGTTTAATCCCGGACTCCAGGTGGTCACGGTAAAGTTTTTGGGATATAAGGCTGCTATACCACCGCCAATACCGCTTTTTCCGGGCAAACCTACTTTATAGGTAAACTCACCGGATTCATCATAAAAACCACACATCTGCATTAGTGCATTTAGTCTTTTTACCTGACTCTGGGTTAAGATCTGCCTGCCGGATCGGGTCATTCCTTCATTGGCAAAAAAGAAAAAAGAGTGCGCCAGTTCTTTACAGGTCATTTCAATGGCGCATTGAAAAAAGTAAAAATCCAAAACTTCTTCCACATCATTTTCAATGTTTCCGAATGATTTGATAAAGTTTGCCAAAGCGGCATTACGAAAACCGGTTTGTTTTTCCGATTCGGCTACTTTGCTGTTATAATTTATATTGGGGCTTCCGGATATGGTCCGGACGAATTCCAGGAAGTCCTGTTTCGGATTTTTTAATTGGGAAACCAGCATATCGGCAATAACGATCGCTCCGGCATTGATAAAAGGGTTTCTGGGTATTCCTTTTTCATATTCCAGCTGTACTAAGGAATTAAACGGATTTCCAGAAGGTTCCACACCAACGCGCTCCCACATTCGCTCGCCCAATGAGGCAAAAGCCATGGCCACAGTGAGTGCTTTGGAAACACTCTGGATCGAAAATTTTTCTTCGCTATCGCCAATGCCGTAATCCTCTCCATCAATTGTTGTCAGGTGAATGCCAAATTTACCGGGATCTACTTTTGCCAGTTCGGGAATAGTGGCTGCGACCGTTCCGGTAACCGGTAATCTGCTGATTTGTTGGTATATTTCCTGTAAGATGGCTGTATAATTCATATATTCGGATCGAATGAGGTATTATTAAGCCACAAAATTATACTTTTTTGGTCTTCAAGAACAGAAATTATCTGTTTCTATTGTAAGGAAAGACTGTCCAGGCTGATAATTCTGTTCTGGATCGCATAGACCACCAGACCAGCCACGTTTTTGGAGTCTGTTTTTAACAACAGGTTGTTCCGGTGTCCTTCCACAGTTCGTGGACTGATAAACAGTTTTTCCGCAATTTCATTGGTACTTAACTGTCCACAGATTAACTGTAATACTTCTTTCTCCCGATTGGTCAAATAATCATCGTCGAAGTTACTTTTTGCTTTTTTCTGAGATTCAATCATGCTTTCGTTTACTACCTGCATTACAAAATCATTATAATAAAATCCTTTGCTGATTACCTCGTTGATGGTAAAGAGCATTTCTTTTGGTGTTGCATTCTTCACTAAATAAGAAGAGGCACCCACCTGAATCATATTCGCAATAAAAGGTTTGGTATTGTAGCTTGTTAAGGCAATAATTTTAATGTCGGGGAAAACTTTATGGATTATTTTCGTTGCTTCCACTCCGCTTATCAGCGGCATTTTCAGGTCCATTAAAATAACATCCGGAAGATTGCCTTTATTCTCATCCAGATAATCGATCAATTCACTTCCGTTAGAGGCTTCAAAAAGTATTTCAAAGTTTCTTTCCCGCTGTAAAATAAAAGCCACTCCTTTTCTGAAAAGCGCTTCGTCATCGGCTAAAACAATTTTAATTGTATCTGACATCAGATTAATTTTTAAAAATTAAAAGTCACATTTATTCCCTTATTAATCTCACTCTCAATATTGAGTTGTCCATTCAACATCGTAACTCTGCTTTCAATATTTTTCATACCAAGTCCGGGTTGTTTCTTTATAACTTTAGTATCAAAACCATTTCCATTGTCGGTATAAATACAATACCGCCCGCCAAAATCTTTGTCAAAACGGATGTCGATAACGGTTGCTTTTCCATGCCGTAATGAGTTATTAATCAATTCCTGCAAAATCCTGAAGATGTGCAGTTGGTTTTCATGCTTAATTTCTTCGAAAATTTGCTGCCTGTGTACGTTGTGATAGTTAATGTGTACTTCACAGTTATTGTACTGCTGGCACAATTCTTCAATAGCGGCATGCAGTCCGAACTTGTCCAGTATTGGCGGCAATAAATTGTGTGCTATTGTCCGGGAACTTTCCAGAACCTTAGCGGTAATTGTAATGATACCGGTTGTTATTTCTTTGACTTCTTCACCGGAAAGATCGGAAGCCGTTAATAAATGGCTGTTCAAGGAAATGATATTTAATTTTGAACTGATATCGTCATGCAAATCCTGCGCTATTCTTTCTCTTTCTTTTTCCTGTGTGAGGATGGTGGCCTGCAGGAGTTTCTTCTGATAGTCAATTTCAAGGTCTTTTTTTTCCAATTCCTTCTGAACAATTTTCTTCCGGGAATAATAGACAAAAATCAGTACAGCAACAATCATTAAAACAAAGGCTATAAAAGTGTAGATTACAGCCGATATTATTTCTAAATCATGTGCGTTCAAATCATTCATAGTCTTCAGTATTACGACGGGCTCTTTTTCGCCATTCTATGAAAATAAACAACTGGTATACCACTATCAGGAAGGCATTTAACAACCAGACAATATTCCGGGATTCGAGTTTCAGCGTGTTGATCAGGTTTCCTGAAATAAACAAAACCGTACTTCCGAAAAGGTAAATCAATATCCCTGTGTTGATATAATAGTAATTTTTTTCCTTGTTTAAAAGATTGTAAAAGTGAAACATTGAATACAGTATTAACAGATAGGATGTTATAAAAATTTCAAACAGGTTGAATTTTAAAAACAGTTGTTTATCCGATAAGTACTGGACTCCTAAAACAAACAGGCATCCCATTAAACAGGTTCGCACAATCCTTCGCTGTATTTTCATTTCTAAAATTGTCAGGTAAAAAAAACTTAACAAGATCAGCTGCAATACAAAGTAAAAATGGGAAAGGAACAGGTTGTTGATTCCTTTATTCTTTAAAAGGCTTGTAAAAAACTGTATTAATGCGATAACAAATAAATAAAGGGTAAATATTCTGAAGGCCTTGTCTTCTTTTCTGCATCTCTTTAAATACAGAATCAAATTGATCCCTGAAAATACATACCCTAAATAGATAATATAATTAATCAAAAGGATAATTTTTTATTCACCACCACTAATAAAAGGTGCTTTTTTATTACAAGTACTCGGACACGGTTCTGAAAAATCATAGATATATTGTCCTTTGCTTTCGTCAATCATATCATTTCCGTCAGCATCAACACCTACAATCATTAATTTTTCCACATTGCTTTCATCAACTCCCAGGTAAGCTCTGACATTTTGCGCACCAGCTTCTTTCATTACCTGAGTAAAATCTACTCCGGGAACCCAGAAAGCTTTTAATTCATGGTGCCTGTTGTAGCTTCCTTCTTTGTTTTTCCATCTTGCAGCCCAGTCCTGAGCCGTTGCTAAACTAATCGTATTTTCTGCCATAAGTAATAAATTATAAGTTACATATCTTATGTAAAAATAATACTATTAATTTTTATTTTGGCATTTTTCCTTAAAAAAAATCGCATTTTATCACATTATGTTATGCTTTTGTTGTGCTAAAATGAACAAAATGTAACTTTTAAAAAATACGAATATAAAAAATATGCATTTCATAAAAAAAGCATAATAGTAACTATTATGCTTTTTTGAAATTGTGATCAGAATTTTATGTTTTGAGTTTTTTCTTTCTGGCAGCCGGAAATAATACATTGTTTAAGATTAAACGGTATCCGGGAGAATTGGGATGCAGGTCCAAAACCGTTGGTGCGTCGCCTACCCGATGCTCATAATCTTCCGGATCATGCCCGCCGTAAAACGTGAACATTCCTTTGCCTTTGGTACCGTGTATATAACGGGCTTCACCATTAAACTTGTTCTCTCCCATAACCAGGATATTCGATTTGATCCGCTCACTGTCGAAAGCGGTGGTCTGTCCCATAAAACCTTTTACCAGCTGGGTATGGTTCTGGCAAAGCATACTCGGGATGGGATCCCATTTTGCCGAATATTCCATCAGCGTGAAATAATCATTATCGGGCAATACTTTTCGCTTTCGCGACATATCAATATCTGAAAATTCATAAACAAGCGGGTTTCTTTCCAGGATAAAGTCCTTGAATGCAAAGCTTTTATTGTAGTCAATCCGCGCCTGATAGTTTGCCTCGCTGTCATCGCCGTCAAACATCGGTTCACAGATGTCCACTCCTTCGGCAGCAAGGGCAATATCAAAGCTGTCTGTTGCAGAACACATGGCAAACATAAAACCGCCGCCAATTACAAAGTTTCGGATCTTAGTGGCTACAGCCAGTTTTTCCTGTGATACTTTGCTAAATCCCAACTTGGTTGCCAAAGCTTCTGCTTCTCTTTTTTGTTCAATATACCAGGGTGCATTCCGGTAGGCTCCGAAGAATTTCCCATATTGCCCGGTGAAATCTTCGTGGTGCAAATGCAGCCAATCGTATAGTAAAAGGGCATCGCTTAGTACTTCTTCATCATAGATTGCCGTAAACGGAATTTCGGCATAGGTTAAAACCAGTGTCACCGCATCGTCCCATGGTTTTTTCCCTTTGGGTGTATATACGGCAATTTTGGGTGCTTTTTCCAGCACAACCGTTTCCATATTTTGTGAAGGGGAACTAATTTCATTCAGGATTCCGTTTGCCTGATTGTCGGACAGTACTTCAAAAGTTACCCCGCGGATCTGGCATTCTTTACGGATCTCAGCCGCATCCGGCAACAGAAAAGAACCGCCTCTGTAATTTAGCAGCCAGCTCACTTTATACTGCTTATCCAGTGCCCAATAGGTAATTCCATAGGCTTTTAAATGGTTTTGCTGCACTTCGGCTTCCATCGGCAGCAGTATAAATGCTGCTTTTGCCGAAATTGAAAACAGGAATACCAAGAATATATAAACGGACTTTTTGAGATGCATTACAATTGATTTATTTTCAAAGATAAGTGATTTCAAAAATAAAAACTCATAAAAAAAGCCTACAGATGCAGGCTTAATTTTATTTTTTAGAACGGAACATCGCTGTCGTCGTCAAAACTGTTCATGTTGCTTCCGAAAGCTTCGTTAGCCGATGGCAGGTTTTTGGTGATGAAAGGATTATCGTCCATATTCATTCGGGATGGCAATTCGTCAAAAGGAGAACCGAAATCGTCCAGGTTGTCAAATTTACCCAGATTTCCGATAAATTTCAGACGAATGTTATCCAATCCACCGTTACGGTGTTTGGCTACGATAAATTCTGCCTGACCTTGTGTTGGCGAACGCTCTTCGTCATCCCATTCGTCAATTTTATAATATTCCGGGCGGTAAATAAAGGATACGATATCGGCATCCTGCTCAATCGCTCCGGATTCACGTAAGTCGGAAAGCAACGGTCGCTTGCTGGCTCCACGGGTTTCCACCGCACGTGATAGCTGTGACAGTGCAATTACCGGAACATTTAACTCTTTTGCCAGGGCTTTTAAGTTTCGGGAAATGGTGGAAATCTCCTGCTCACGGTTTCCGCCGCCGCCTTTTCCGTTACCGCCGGCCGTCATTAACTGAAGGTAATCGATCACAATCATACGGATTCCGTATTGGGAAGCCAGACGACGTGCTTTTGCACGTAAATCGAAAATGGACAGTGACGGGGTATCGTCAATATATAAAGGTGCTTTTTCGAGGTCTTTTACTTTTATGGAAAGTTGTTCCCATTCGTGTTTTTCCAGTTTTCCGGTACGCAGTTTTTCAGAAGACAAACCGGTTTCGGAAGAGATCAAACGGGTGATCAGCTGTACGGATGACATCTCCAGCGAGAACAAAGCAACCGGTGCTCCGGCATCGATAGCCATATTTCTTGCCATTGAAAGTACGAATGCGGTTTTACCCATACCCGGACGTGCCGCGATAATAATTAAATCGGAAGGCTGCCAACCGGAAGTAAGTTTATCCAGATCGTGGAAACCGGTAGGGATTCCGCTCAATCCTTCTTTATTGGCAATTTCTTCAATACGTTTTTTTGCCTGGATCACTAAACTTTGTGCCGTTTCGGAACTTCTTTTAATGTTTCCCTGCGTTACTTCATACAGTTTGGATTCGGCTTTGTCCAACAAGTCGAATACATCGGTCGTTTCATCATACGATTCTTCAATAATTTCATTTGAAATTTTGATAAGGCTTCGCTGAATGTATTTCTGCAATATAATTCTTGAGTGAAACTCAATGTGTGCGGAAGATGATATTTTCTGAGTCAGCTGAATCAGGTAAAAATCGCCTCCGGCTAATTCTAACTTCCCGTTTTTTCGCAGCTGTGCGGAAACGGTCAGAAGGTCAATCGGCTGTGTATCGTTAAAAAGTTCTACAATGGCTTCAAAGATATGCTTGTGGGCATCTTTGTAAAAAGCATCGGGTTGTAAAATATCGATAACCTCATCCACTCCTTTTTTATCAATCATCATGGCACCCAGAACCGCCTCTTCAAGGTCTAATGCCTGAGGAGGTAATTTGCCTTTTTCCAGATTAATAATAGTAGTTTTATCTACTCTGTTTGGGTTTACATTTTTGAGGTTTTCCATATTGCTAAGGTAGCCAATTTTTAGGTGAATATATTTTGAGTTGTTAGTCTTCTGCTGTTCATAACCTCTCAAAAAATGTTAATAGTTAAAAAAAATCCGAAGCTGTAAGGCTCCGGATGTTATGATTTGTAAGGTAATTTCGATTATTCTTTATACTCACCCATTCTACTGTATTTTTCCATACGCTGAGCCACTAATTCTTCTGTTGATAAGTCTTTCAACTCGTTATATCCTTTGGTGATATATTGTTCAACGGTTCTGAAAGTCGTTTCTCTGTCGTAATGAGCACCACCAAGCGGTTCCGGGATAATATCGTCAATTAACTTTTGTTTTTTCATATCGAAAGAAGTTAATTTCAACGCTTCGGCAGCCTGCTCTTTGTATTCCCAGCTTCTCCATAAAATAGAAGAACACGATTCCGGAGAAATTACAGAATACCAGGTATTTTCCAACATGTAAACTTTATCACCAACACCAATTCCCAAAGCTCCACCTGAAGCTCCTTCACCAACGATAACCGTGATGATAGGCACTTTCAGACGAATCATTTCGAAGATGTTTCTGGCAATAGCTTCCCCCTGTCCTCTTTCTTCTGCTTCCAATCCCGGATATGCTCCCGGAGTATCTACTAATGTAACTACAGGAATTCCGAATTTTTCGGCCATTTTCATTAAACGAAGTGCTTTTCTATATCCTTCCGGATTTGCCATTCCGAAGTTACGGAATTGTCTGGTTTTCGTATTGTATCCTTTTTGTTGTCCGACAATCATGAACGACTGCCCGCCAATTTTACCAAGTCCGCCAATCATTGCTTTGTCGTCCTTAACGCCTCTGTCTCCAAAAAGTTCCAGGAAAGTATCCCCGCAAAGGGCTCTGACATGGTCCATCGTGTACGGTCTGCTTGGATGTCTCGAAAGCTGAACACGTTGCCATGCCGTTAGATTTTTATATATATTTCTCTTGGTTTCTTCTAATTTTTTCTCAATTTGTTTGCACGTATTAGAAACATCAACATCCGATTCCAGTCCGATTATCTGACATTTATCTAACTGATCTTCAAGTTCTTTAATAGGAAGTTCAAAATCTAAATATTCCATTTTTTAGTACCTTTTTGGGTTTAGTTTGAGCTACAAAGATAAATTATCATTTTATATTGTAGTAACAATTTATTAATTTGTTTTTATTTTTTTATAGTTCTTGGCGATTCCGTTTAGCAGAACCGTAAGCAGTATTATGGCCGCTCCCACATAAAAAGAAGGGCTCATTTTTTCTTTTTCCCGGAAAACCAAAACGGCTAATATAATTCCGTAAATAGGCTCCAGATTAATCGTCAGCATTACGGTATACGGGCTTAAATATTT
Organism: Flavobacterium sp. UBA4197; assembly: GCF_002379575.1. Taxonomy (NCBI): domain Bacteria; kingdom Pseudomonadati; phylum Bacteroidota; class Flavobacteriia; order Flavobacteriales; family Flavobacteriaceae; genus Flavobacterium; species Flavobacterium sp. UBA4197. Next base: position 181,992 of record NZ_DFUB01000022.1, on the reverse strand, counting down.
CATAACTTTCACTGAGGCTAAAAAGGCATAGGCCGTACAAACAGATCCTAAAACCAGCAGCCAGATACAATCGGATAAGCTCAGTACAAAGAATTCCCGGGTAAAATATCCGGATACCAGCATATAAACCGTCAGAAATCCGACACCGCCCAGCAGTTCATAAAAAGTGATGACTCCTGCGTCATGTTTTTGGGCAAACTTCCCGTTGATCACTGAAAAAAGTGCCGATAAAAATGCCGAGGTCAGCGCTAAGATTATTCCGTTAACATGGTCGCCTTCCACATTAAAGATGATTCCCAATCCCAACACGACTATCAAGCCGAAAAGCACTTCATACCAGATCATTTTTCTTCCATAGAAAATGGGTTCCAGAAATGAGGCAAAGAAAGCGCCGGTAGACAGACAGGCTAATGTTACGGAAATGTTGGAAACTTTAATCGCCATAAAGAACGTCAGCCAGTGCAGCGCAATGACCAATCCGCCTAAAAGGAATTTCACGAGCGTAGTCCCGGAAACGGCTATCGGTCTTTTTCGGTATAACAGGTAAAGCAATACCAGAAACACCGCTACCATCATGCGATACCACACCAAAGGCAGGGCTTCCAGGGAAATCAATCCGCCTAAAATAGCGGTAAACCCCCATATAAAAACAATTAGATGGAGGTTTAAGTAACTTTTAATATTATCGTTTGGCATTTCTAAGTAGGTAAATCGCTAAAATTCCAAAAACAAAATTAGAGAACCATACGGCCACTAAAGGCGGTACGCTGGATTTTTCGGCCAGTGTTCCAAAAATCTTGTCAAAGAAAATAAAGGTAAAGGCTATTGCAATTCCCAGGGCTAAGTTTACTCCCATTCCTCCTCTTCGCTTCATGGAAGAAACCGAAACGGCAATAATGGTCAGAATAAATGCCGAAACAGGGATACTGTATTTTTTATATTTGACAACCAGATAGGTGTTGATATTGGGTGAACCACGTTGTTTTTCCTTTTCGATAAACCGGTTCAGTTCTCCTAAGGTCATGGTTTCTGCAACATAAACAACCGGCGTTAAATCTTCCAGATCAAAATCCAGAATCATGTCCTTTTGTTCCTGTTTTTCAATTTTATCATCCAGTTCTCCAATGGTACGCTTGCTGTAATTGAATAAGGTGTACGTACTGTCGGCAGGATTCCATTTTATACGGCTGGCATTGATTTTATATTCTAACTGATCGCCTTTAAATTTTTCAAGGGTAAAGTTGAACGCTATCTTGGATTCGTAGTTAAAATTACTCACATAGATAAATTCGTCTTTACTAATCTGCCGGTAAACATCCTGGTTTTCCCTGACGGTTGGATTACTGGACAGGTAATTGTAACGGAAATCGTTAAATCCCTGACTTGCTTTGGGCACCAGAAAGAATCCCATAACCAATGAAAACAGCGATACTAACGTTGCCCCGATAATGTACGGCCGTAAAAAACGGCTAAACGAAATTCCGGAACTTAAAATCGCAATGATCTCGGTGTTATTTGCCAGTTTCGAGGTAAACCATATTACGGAAAGGAACAGGAATATCGGGAAAAGTAAATTGGCAAAATATATTGTAAAATCGTAATAGTACTTTAAAATGGCTACTAAAGGTACTTTATTAGCAAGCATTTTATTGATCTTCTCCGAAACGTCAATAACGATTCCTATAGGAATAAACATTAATAACATGACCGAGAAGGTTGCTAAATACCGTTTTAGGATATATTTATCGATTATGTTCATTCGCAAGTTAGAATAGAAAATTAATTGTTAGCATTATAAACGTTGGCTCATCTGTTTTACCATTTTTTCCTTCCATGCATAAAAATCACCTGCTAAAATATGCTGTCTGGCTTCGCGAACCAGCCACATATAAAACCCTAAGTTATGAATGGTTGCGATTTGCTTCCCTAAGTATTCGTTAGCAGCAAATAAATGGCGTAAATAGGCTTTTGAGTATTCGGTATCTACAAAAGTAATTCCCATTTCGTCAATTGGGGAAAAATCGTCTTCCCATTTTTTATTTTTAATGTTAATTGTACCGTTAGCTGTAAATAACATTCCGTTACGGGCATTACGCGTTGGCATCACACAATCGAACATGTCAATTCCCAATGCTATATTTTCAAGGATGTTAACCGGTGTTCCCACTCCCATTAAATAACGCGGTTTGTCTTCCGGTAAAATGGCCGTAACCACTTCTGTCATCGCATACATTTCTTCTGCAGGCTCTCCTACAGAAAGTCCTCCGATGGCATTACCCTGCGCTCCTACACCGGCAATGTATTCTGCCGACTGCTGACGCAGGTCTTTATAGGTACTTCCCTGTACAATCGGGAAAAATGTTTGTTCGTATCCGTATTTAAACGGTAATTTATCCAAATGTGCAATACATCTGTCCAACCAACGGTGGGTCATGTGCATCGAACGTTTTGCATACCGGTAATCACAAGGGTATGGTGTACATTCATCGAATGCCATGATAATATCGGCTCCGATGGTACGCTGGATTTCCATCACATTTTCCGGTGAGAAAAAATGATAGGATCCGTCAATGTGCGATTTGAATTTTACGCCTTCCTCTTTAATTTTTCTATTGGAAGAAAGGGAATATACCTGATAACCGCCGCTATCCGTTAATATATTCCGGTCCCAGTTCATGAATTTGTGCAATCCACCCGCTTTTTCCAATATTTCGGTTTGTGGGCGCAGATACAAATGATAGGTATTTCCTAAAATAATATCGGGATTAATATCGTTTTTTAATTCTCGCTGATGCACTCCTTTAACGGAAGCAACTGTTCCGACAGGCATAAATATTGGTGTTTCAATAACACCGTGATCTGTAGTTATACTTCCCGCTCTGGCTTTTGACAACGGGTCTTTGTGTAATAAATCGAACTTCATACTTACTTTTTACAATCGGCAAAGATAATCGAATTCAACTATTCGATTGGGAGTTCCTTAGAAAATATTAACGATTGCGTCTTTATTTAATATTCTTTTTAAACAAATCCGCCGAAATGATAATAAGCAATTGTTTTGCTTACATTTTCTTCATTATAACGTAAAATCCTAAGGCAATAAAAACAGTCAGTACTCCGGTTCCGATCCACAGCGTATCAAATCCGTAAAAATCGGCTACACGGGTTCCCAAATAAGGCGATACGATATGGGCCGCCGAATAAGCCAGGGCGCCAAATCCCATATAAGCGCCTCTGTTTGTTGCTCCGGAACGCTGAACCGTCACGGTAGCCACAAACGGCATTACCAGGATTTCCGAGATACACAAAACAAACATGGACACATACAATACCAGGTATTTACCCGGCAGTACCAGCATTATAAACGACAAGCCGCATAAAATCGTTCCTAAAATGATTACCTGTGCCGATGTCATTTTACGTTCGGCAATATGCACCAGCAGCATTTCCAGCGCAAAGACCACAAAACCGCTATAGGCCAGCAATATCCCGATGTCTGCTTCGGTTAATTTATGGATCTCTTTATAGAACAAAGGCAGTGTACTCAACAATTGAAAGAAACAGATTGCATATAGAGCCGTTAGTATGTTGAACCAGATAAACTGTTTGTCCCTGTATGGAGAAACTTCTTTGGCTTCTGCCGCCGCATCCGCTTCTTTTTTCAATACGTTTTCGTTCCCTTTTCTGTTTCTGAAATAAAAGAAGAATAACAGCCCGGCCAAAACAGCACCGATCGCATTGCCGTAAAAAAGCCAGCTGTAGGATATAATTGCCAGCAAGCCGCCCAAAGCAGGACCTATGGAAAATCCAAGATTGATAGCCATACGATTGAGCGAAAAAGCACGGGTAATATTTTCCGGTTTGGCATAGTATGCCACCGAAACGGAATTGGCCGGCCGGAACGAATCGGTAATCACGCTCAATATAAATATTCCTACCGCCAGTGTTTCCACCGTTTTAAATAGCGGCAGCAGGCAGAACATCGGAACCGACAGCAATAAGCTTACCGTCTGCACTTTAAAATGTCCTACTTTATCGGTCAACCAGCCGCCTAACCAGGAACCGGTTACCGCTCCCAGACCAAAACAGCTTAGTACCGTACCGGCTTCCTTTAGCGAAAAGTGCAGGGCTTCCGTCATATAAATCCCTAAGAAAGGAAGCACCATAGCTCCGCTTCTGTTGATAAAAATAACCAGCGCAAGCATCCATGCGGGTTTTGATAAACCGCGATACGAATCCAAATAAATATCTAAAAAACGTTTCATCTGTTAAACCGAAAAGGGGATACAATTAAAAAGTTACTAAAAGTACTACATTTAAAGCGTTTCCTCCTATCATTAAGCGAAATTATTACGTGCTAAATCTGAAACTAAAAAACAAAAAGAGTTGGTACATCTTTAAAATAAAACTATTTTTGCCATAGTTTAACTTTTACATAAAAAATGAAGCCTAACACTCAACAATTAAACGACTTAACAATTCAGGTTAGAAGAGATATTCTTCGTATGGTTCATGCTGTAAATTCAGGACACCCTGGAGGTTCACTTGGCTGTACCGAATTTTTAGTAGCCCTTTACCAACATTTAATGGACCGCAAAGAAGGTTTTGACATGAATGGTAGCGGTGAAGATCTTTTCTTCCTGTCCAATGGTCACATTTCGCCGGTTTTTTACAGCGTATTAGCAAGAAGCGGGTATTTCCCTGTTGCTGAATTAGCTACTTTCCGCCTTATCAATTCCCGTTTACAAGGGCACCCGACTACGCATGAAGGGTTACCGGGAATTCGTGTTGCTTCAGGTTCATTAGGACAAGGAATGTCTGTTGCCATCGGAGCTGCGCTAACCAAAAAATTAAACGGTGACAACCATATTGTTTACAGTTTACATGGTGACGGTGAGTTACAGGAAGGGCAAATCTGGGAAGCGGCGATGTATGCTTCTGCTAAAAAAGTAGACAACTATATTGCTACCGTAGATTTAAACGGAAAACAAATTGACGGAACAACAGAAGAAGTTTTATCCTTAGGCGATTTAAGAGCCAAATTTGAGGCTTTCGGATGGGATGTTCTTGAGATAAAAGAAGGAAACAACCTTGAGGCTATCATCAATGGTATGACTGATGCCAAATCAAGAACCGGAAAAGGAAAACCAGTTTGTGTATTGCTATATACCGAAATGGGTAACGGTGTTGATTTCATGATGCACACACACGCATGGCACGGTAAAGCACCAAACGATGCACAATTGGAAAGTGCTTTAGCTCAAAATCCGGAAACTTTAGGAGATTATTAATCGATCTTTCTAATTTTTAAATTCTTTTAATTACGTCAACAAATGAAAAAATATACAAACACAGGAAATAAAGATACGCGCTCTGGTTTTGGAGCCGGACTTACAGAACTTGGTCAAAAAAATGAAAATGTAGTAGCACTTTGTGCAGACCTGATCGGTTCATTAAAAATGGATGATTTCAAGAAAAATCATCCGGAACGTTTTTTCCAGATCGGGATTGCAGAAGCTAACATGATTGGAATTGCAGCAGGAATGACTATTGGCGGTAAAATTCCTTTTACCGGAACTTTCGCTAACTTTTCTACCGGAAGGGTTTACGACCAGATTCGTCAGTCGGTAGCCTACTCCGATAAAAACGTTAAAATCTGTGCTTCGCATGCCGGATTAACATTAGGAGAAGATGGTGCTACACACCAGATCCTTGAAGATATCGGTTTGATGAAAATGCTGCCTGGAATGACGGTAATCAACACTTGTGATTACAATCAGACAAAAGCAGCTACATTAGCTATTGCTGAGCACCACGGACCGGTTTACCTGCGTTTCGGCCGACCGTCTGTACCTAACTTCACTCCGGAAAACGGAACATTCGAAATTGGTAAGGCTGTCGTATTAAACGAAGGTACTGATGTTACAATTATCGCTACCGGACATTTGGTTTGGGAAGCTTTGGTTGCTGCGGAAGCTTTGGAAGCAAAAGGTATTTCTGCCGAGGTAATCAACATCCACACGATAAAACCACTGGATGAAGAAGCGATTCTTAAATCGGTTGCTAAAACAGGTTGTGTTGTTACTGCTGAAGAGCACAATATGCTTGGCGGTTTAGGCGAAAGTGTTTCCAGAACATTATCGTTAAACAATCCTGCGCCACAGGAATATGTAGCCGTTAAGGACAGTTTTGGCGAAAGCGGAACACCGGATCAGTTAATGGAGAAATACCAGTTGAACAATCAGGCTATTTTTGCAGCTGCCGAAAAGGTTATCACACGAAAATAATCAATATGTTTTATACAACAAAGCCTGTCCGACTGGACAGGCTTTATTTTTACAGCAGTATTTACCATAAAAAAAGCCCTTCTTGAAAAGGGCTTTTTTTATTTTACTGGCTTACTCTTAGTGACAAGTAGCATCCAGATGTTTTCTTAATCGTGCCGGATTCGCGTTGTTTCCGCTACAATCCGGAATCAAATCATAGGTATACTGGTTAATAGTACCCGGAATACGGATCTCTTCTTTTGTAGGTACACCATCATTATCATCATCCACGTCAAAAATATCAGCGATACCGTCACCATCTGTATCAATCAGGTTGTAATTTGCATCAAAACCATATTCATATCTTGACAATACACCATCGGCATCCTGATCTAAAAATTGTATGTCGTATAATTTAAACGTAAACACCAACGGTGAATATTCCGGAATACTTCCAACATATTGGCTATAATAGCCTAATCCTGAAGGCAGGAACATTACTCCTGCTCCGTAATCTTCATGACGCAATGTTCCGTCAGGCACTCCCGCTTCGTTTACATTTTCTACTGTAACTCCTCTTCTGAATTCCGGGAAAATAAACTCCCATCCTTTTATTGCTCCCACAAGGCTGATTTCGGTAGCATTCGGAGCATAATCAAACTGGTATCCCGTTAACAGCGTTCCTCTGTAGGAAGTGTACAGTTTATCTACGCCACAAGGGGCATCACCTGTACCGGCAGCAGTTTTTAAATAATAAACTTTATATAAGATATTGTGAAGTTTCACTGTTTTATTCAATAACGGATAGGTTGTCTGATCCCAGATAGAAACCTGACTTCCTCCGGCAGGAATCGCTGTGATTGTCATATCCTCAACATCTCCATGTGCATTATGAGTAACTTCCAGGTAATGTGTTTTCAAATAATTTTCAATGGCTGTATTATCAGCGGCAAATTGCTCAGAATAATCCCGGATTTCAGCACCACCGCTACCTTTATCATCACATGCAAAAAGAGAAAACATAAGGACTAAGCTCCCTACTATCTTAAATAATCTATTCATTATTAATAAAATTTAACGGTGCAAGATACAATTTTCATTTATTTTTGTTTTAATATTAACATTGAATTTTGAATTTTCATATGAGAGTGGATAAATATTTATGGTGTGTACGCTACTATAAAACAAGAAACATTGCAACAGAAGCTTGTAAAAAGGGGCACATCACTGTAAATGGACAAACAGCAAAACCTTCCAGGGAAGTTTTTGCTACAGATAAAATTACATTACGAAAAGATCAGATTAACTACATACTGACCGTTCTGGATGTTCCCGAAAGCAGAGTGGGCGCCAAACTGGTTGACATATACCGAAAAGACGAAACGCCTTTAGAGTCTTTTGAACATCTGGAATTACTAAGGCTTTCCAAGGAGCATTACCGCGCCAGAGGAACAGGCCGTCCTACTAAAAAAGACAGACGGGACATTGACGATTATACCTTAGATGCTGACGAAGATGACACCGAAACTGAATAAAAGTTACTGGGAAGACCGCTATCTGAACAATGAGACCGGATGGGATGCCGGTTCAATTACCACACCGCTGAAGGATTATATTGACCAGATTGACGATAAGACGATGAAGATCTTAATACCCGGTGCCGGAAATGCACACGAGCTGGATTACCTGTTTTCAAAAGGATTCCAAAATGTATTTGTCATAGACCTGGCCGCTTCGCCGTTACAGAACATCAAAAAAAGAAATCCGCTGTTTCCCGGATCCCAGTTGATTCAGGGTGATTTTTTTGAGCTGAAGGAGCACTTCGATCTGATCCTGGAGCAGACTTTTTTCTGCGCGCTGTCACCGGAGCTTCGCAAAAATTATGTTTCCAAAATGGCACAATTACTAAACCCTAACGGAAAAATCGCCGGACTGCTGTTTGATTTCCCGCTCACCGAAGCCGGACCTCCGTTTGGCGGCAGCAAAGAAGCGTATTTAAGCCTTTTTTCAGACATATTTTCGATAAAAACACTTGAAAGAGCTTATAATTCCATAAAACCAAGACAAGAAAAAGAGTTCTTCTTTATCTTTGAAAAAAATAACAACAACACAAAAACAATGAAAAATATTATCTTAACCCAACAGGAAATCAACCATAAAACCAAACGAATTGCTTTTCAGATCTACGAAACTTTTGTAGATGAAAACGAAGTTGTTTTAGCCGGGATCGCTTCCAACGGGTATATTTTCGCTCAGAAAATTGCGAAAGAACTGGAACAGATTTCCGATTTGAAGGTTATTTTATGCGAAGTAAAAATCAACAAAACCAAACCTCAGGAAAAAATCACCACATCACTAAGCCCGGAGCAGTACGAAAATAAAGGTTTGGTACTGATTGATGACGTGCTTAGTTCCGGCACCACTTTGATCTATGGTGTAAAGCATTTTCTTGACGTTCCGCTGAAAAAATTCAAAACTGCGGTACTGGTAGACCGGAACCATAAAAAATATCCCGTTAAAGCCGATTTTAAAGGCCTCTCCTTATCGACTTCACTATTAGAGCACATCCAGGTTGTTTTTGAAGAAACAGAGGAATACGCCTATTTAAGTTAACAAGCTTTCAATTTCCGAAACAATATGATCCGGCTTTTTACCATCAACGGCAATCACATGTTTGGCCTGGTGGTAAAAATAGCTTCGGTCAAACAAATGTTTGGCTATAAATTCTTCTATTTCGGTTTCTTTTAACGAAGCCAGCAAAGGTCTGCCCGCCTTTTCATTTTCCAGTCGTTGCATTAACTCCTTAACGGATGCTTTTAAGTATACCGATACGATACCTTCCAGCTGTAAAAATTCATGGTTATTGGCATAACAGGGAGCACCACCACCCAGACTTAATATATAATCCTCCTTTTCTGCTATAAATTCCCGGAGTGTTTCGTGCTCGATCTTGCGAAATCTGACTTCTCCAATCTCCGAAAACAATTCCGGAATGGTCTTTTTTGTCTTTTCTTCAATAATTTTATCCAGATCAAAAGCCGGTATTGCTATTTTTTCTGATAATATTTTACCTATTGTTGACTTGCCGGAACCCATATAGCCAATGAGGACTATTTTTTTCATAATAATAAATATCTAATAAACAGAAACTTAAATAATCCCTGTAAAAAAAAGGCAAATTTAAACCAAAATTCCCTTGGATAATAAAAAATACGTCTTATATTTGCACCCGCAATCAGGAAATGATTACAGACTCGGTAGCTCAGCTGGTANNGAATCCCAGCCGGGTCACAAAAATGACCTGAATTTATTTTCTGAAAGCAAGACTCGGTAGCTCAGCTGGTAGAGCACATCACTTTTAATGATGGGGTCCTGGGTTCGAATCCCAGCCGGGTCACGAAAGTCGAACAGCGATGTTTGACTTTTTTTTTTAAGGCCACGTGGAGAAATTGGTAGACTCGCCATCTTGAGGGGGTGGTGTTGAAAGACGTATGGGTTCGAATCCCATCGTGGTCACGAGGATTACCTAAAGTAATCTGAATGATCAGAAATAGTACGGGAGATTCCCGGAAGCTGTTTCAGGAAATATTGATAAAGAGATTAAGAAATAATTACAGACTCGGTAGCTCAGC
>NZ_DFUB01000022.1:0-172042 GCF_002379575.1 Flavobacterium sp. UBA4197 | reverse complement strand
GTTCGAATCCCAGCCGGGTCACAAAATGGTTCCACCGGAGTCATAAAAAAAGACGCAATTGCTGCGTCTTTTTTTGTTTTAAATACTTTCATAAGCACAAGGCTAAAATTCGTTACTGCGGCTTACGCAACAGGTTTGAATCAGCCTTCTCCATCGGAGCCGACGGTTTTATGATAATATTCACGCAGCAACTCCATAAATTCTATCTTTTTCAACGGTTTAATCAGATAATCGTCAATAAACTCATATTCGTTTATTTTTTCCATATCAGCAAGGCTAGTAGAGGAGCTTAAGATAAAAACGGGAATGTTACTTACAAAATCCATTTCCATCCTGCAAACCTCATCCATGAATTCCCATCCGGTCATCTGCGGCATATTAATATCCACAAATAACATGTCCGGCCAGTCTTCTCTCCTGTCCTTAACAGACTGGAAATGCTTTATAGCCGAAACGGCATCCTCAAAACCGATTACCTCGGTAGCTGCCTCGGGAAACTTCATCACCATCTTTCCGAATATGAACCGGAATATCGAATCGTCGTCGATAATAGCAATACGTAGTTTTGTCATATAATTGGGTATTTAGGGCTTACTTATTTATCAAACTGGACATAAAAAGTACTTCCTTTATCAGGCTCACTAACTACATAAATCCTCCCTCCCAATGATTCTATCTGATGTCTGGTCATAAAAAGTCCAATCCCCTTGCTGTCATATCCGCTATGAAAGGTTTTCCTGAATTTGAATACATGCATCCCATACCTGTCCAGATCAATCCCTATTCCATTATCCTTAACGCTAAAGCCGCATTTTCCTTCTGAAGCATAGGATCTGATCGTAATCTGCGGTTTTCTGCCCGGTACTGTGTACTTTAAAGCATTCCCTATCAGGTTATACATGATGCTCTCCAGATAGATTCTTGAATAGGAAATAGCCGGAACTTCAAAATCAGCTTCTATTACAGCGCCCTTAGTATGGATCTCTGCCGAAAATTGCTGGATGGTCTTCCTGTATATCTGTTCGAAACCACATCTTTCCATAGGCAGCGATTTACTGCCTCTGACTTCCAGTATCTCGATAAGTTCCTGCATAATTTCGATAAGTCCGTCACTTGAACACTGCAGGAGCTCCAGATATTCTTTTCTGTCTGTTTCATTATCTGCATGTTCAATCTCGGCAACCAGCATCTGGATATTTCCGGCCGGTCCTCTCAGATTGTGTGCAACAATCTGGTTAAATTCTTCCAGTTGCCGCACCTTGGTTTCCAGGTCGATCGTTGCAATCTCCAGCTGTCGGTTATTCCGCTGCAGTTCCTCCACATACTTTCTATACTGTGTAATATCCTGTATCTGCGCGATATAGAAAATGGGCGTTCCATGCTGATCAAAGACGGCCGACATGGTCTGAAGGCACCAGATAAAACGTCCGTCTTTATGGATATACCGCTTTTTTATAGTGTAACTTTCGGTTTCAAGCGTCTTAAGCTTATTCATATTCTCTTCAATATACGGCAGGTCGTCCGGATGCGTATAGTCGCTACATTTCATCCTGGACATTTCCGACACATCATAACCCAGTATTTTTGTAAGGGTATTGTTTACTTCAATACAGCGCCCGTCGGTACCCACTAAAGCCATTCCCAATCCTGAATGCAGAAAAGCCTGGTTGAACTTTTGTTCGTTAACCCTGACCTCATCCTCAATTTTCATCCTGTTACTGATATCCGTAATAATAACGGCCGCTTTTTGTTTTGAATAATAAACAGGTCTCACCTGCATCCTGTACCATCGTTCACTGTTATCCTCCAAAGGAGATTGGTATTCCATGCTTAGGGATTTGTTCTCTCTTAAGGAATCCCTGATAAGGGAAACAAAAGATCTCCCAAGCTTGTTTGGAAAAATAACTTCCAGATTCTTCCCCAGAAACATTGTCGGATCATAAAAAAGCTGGTCTTCGTCATTCGTCCAGCAATTAAGGATCTCACCGGTAATACTGACCTCAAATACCATATCGTCTATTGAAGCCAAAAGCTGATCCAGCTGGTTTTTTCTGGTTTGTAGTTTTTGACTTTTCCGGATCGTTTCTGTAACATCAAAAAAACCGATAATTGCATATTTTGTTCCCGAAATTTCGATCATCCTGGAACTAACGGATATCCAGATCAGCGGCTTTTCACCGATTTCTATTCCAATCACACTGTCCTCTACCGTTTTGTCCGTTTCCAGTGTTGCAATAAACGGCAATCCGTTCCGATCCAGCGGAGTCAGGTCTTCCGCATAGGAGAAACTAAACAATTCAAAGCAGCTGCTGCCCTGATAATTCTGCTCGTCCAGACATAAAACTGCTTTGGCTTTTTTGTTAGCCAAAACGATGTTTCCTTCAAAGTCTGCAAGAATCAAACATTCTTTACTAATATTTTGCGTAATGCCAAATATTTCATCGCTCAACATGTTCTGAAGTTCCGCTGAATGCATATCTTTTTTTTTATTGATAAACTAAAATAATAAAATTCTAAATAGAGATTGGTATCACTAGAAAACAAGGATTATCTTCTATTAATGCTCTTGAAGACAAGAAAAGAAGACAATCAAAAATAATCGTTTAAAGCACTGTCGCTTTTTTAATATGCTTAAATATATAGTTCTATATACTTAGTGGGGGGACCGTTTAGCAAATTATTCTTTCAGAAAAAACCAATGACTTTTGTCAGATTCAGCCAAACCGGCCGAAATGACCTTCCTGTTTCAAACTCCTAACTCCCGTCTAAGCAATTCCTTAATTGGCGAAAGATACGTTTTAATTGCTAAAAATGTTCGCTCCTGCTAACTATTTAGGAAACTTTCAGTATCATTCCAATCACTTTTGTTGCCGCCGACCCTGTTTTTCCCTGTAAAAACAGACTGCAGTTATCGCTTCTGTCATTTTTATAGCGCTAAGGGGTATCCTGCGAGAATACATAAGAAAGGGATTCTCTAATCAGGTTTCAGGATTTGTTTTTTAGCTGCCTGCCCGAAATTTCACCTTTTTCAATCTGACCGGAATTAGCTGTTATTTTCCAAACCGGCAATAGCCGTTAAAAAGGCTTTTAATCCTTAACAAATACAGAATTTATTCGTAAAATTGAGTTCTTTAAGTAAGCCCCTATATGAAAACAAGCTCTTGTCCATCAATTGATGATTTTAAGTATATATGGAGAAGATACTCCCTCTTTATCAACAAGAGAACGCGAACGGGAAAAAAGTACCTGAACAGGAACGAAATGTGGAAGGACCGGTTTTTCACACAAATCATAAAATTTGCAATACCAACAGGAATAGTCTCTCTTATCGTTAATATTGTAATAGAATGTTCTCACAGTAGTTATATAACAGCCATAACCGATTTACTTGCATTCGTATCGATTATTATCGTAGTGCTGCATAAAAAGCTTACGATCCGATTTAAGAAGTTTTTTGGAGTGACCGTAATGATGCTCTTCTCCATTATCAAAATAGTAACCTTACATTCCCTGATGTGCGGAACGGTTTTTCTGCTGCTGCTCAGTGTGTTTGTTACGCTTCTGTTTTCTAAAAAACTGGCTTACCTGTCGGTTGCTGTCAATGCGATGATCTGTATTTTGTTTGGCATCGCTTTATTTGAGGGTTTTCCGGTACACGAACTGGAACTGGTACATGATAACATACCCTACAGATGGATACTCTACTCGTTCAACTTTATATTTTCAAATCTGGTAATGGTCTCCATTATTATATATGTTATCAGCGGTTTTGAAAAGACCATTCTAAAATCTGAGAATCTTTATATTAAACTCCGCCAGGAAGTACAGGAAAAGGTTGTCAAGGAAAATCTGCTACAGGAAGCTGTGACCCATTATAAAAGTTTGTTTTTTTTTAATCCGCTGCCGATGATCATTTATCATCCCACTACTTTACGTTTATTATATGTAAACAAAAGTGCCATACACTGCTACGGATACAACAAGAAAGAGTTTCTGGATATGAAAGTAAACCGGCTTCTGCAGTGTGATGAAGAAGCATTCAGGAACAAGGTACGCAGAGATTATGTTCATCAAAGAGACCGGCATTATTGTAAAAACGGAAATCCCATACTGGTAGATATCAATGCCAGTAATATACGGTTAAACGGATCATGGGTACGGTTAGCCATCATCAGGGACATTACGTCAGAAGCAGCCTATATTGCTGCTATTGAGAAAAAGAATAAAAAGATGAAGGAAATAGCCCATCTGCAATCACATGTTATACGAAATCCCTTATCCAGGATAATGGGAATCATCGAGTTGTTACAGTCGGATCCTGTTGCAGCAGAAGAACTGGATCAGCTGCTTTCTTACCTGATGCAGTCCGCGCAAGAGCTGGATACAGTAGTCGCAAGCATTGTAAAACGGACAGAAGAAGAGATGAAAGAGGATTAAAGCCTAATAAAACGACTCTTTTCAGATAATTTTGGCTGTTCTTATGTCGTCAAATTCCTGAATTCCTGAGGTGTATTACCTGTTTTCTGTTTGAATAATCTGCTGAAGTACTGCGGATATTCAAAACCTAACTGATATGCTATTTCACTTATACTTTTGCTGCTGCCCAATAATATGTTCTTCGCTTCTTCAATAACAAAATGATGGATATGATCCTTTGCATTCATGCCTGTTTCTTTTTTTAACAGGTCGCTTAAATAGTTGGGTGAAAAATTGACAATCGCTGCCAGATAGCTAACCGTAGGCAGTCCTTTCTTTTCCAGTTTGTCCGAATAGAAATAGTCTTTCAGGGCTTTTTCAACCTGCCCTACGACATCCCTGTTTGTATGTTTTCTTGTAATGAACTGCCTGCCATAATATCTTGCACAATAGTTTAAAAACAGCTCTATATTGGAAACTATCAGGTTCTGACTGTGACTATCAATATTCTCATTTAATTCATTCTCAATATTTACAATACAATCATGTAATACCTGTTTCTCTTTTTCTGATAAATGCAGGGCTTCAGATGCCTCATAAGAGAAAAAGGAATAGTCTTTCATCCTGGAACCCAATGCTGTTCCCCGTACCAGATCCGGATGAAAAAACAGTCCCCATCCCATCATGTCTTCCCGTTTTTCGATCTCACTGTCCAGTTCCACAACCTGTTTGGGAGCGATACAGATCAGACTTCCTTCCTGAAAATCATATTGCTGTCTGCCATATTTCATATTATTGATGCAGTAGTTCTTAAACATAACCGAATAAAAACCGCAGGATATCCGCGTACCCGCCTCAATATATTCATCTACTTTACTAAAATCAATTACAGCAACCAGAGGATGCTTTGCGCCTCCCTGCTGTACAAACCTGTTGATCTCGGAGATGGTCTCCAGATGTATAATCTGCTTCATTGCTATACTGTGTTCGTTTTCCTATTGCAGTTACTACTGTAACCGGGTATTCCTGATTTTTGGCTAATCCGTAATTCTCTTTAATGCTTTACCGCATACTGTAAAACGGTATTTTATCCCCTTAGGGTCTTATTTTGTTTTTGCTAATGCTCCTGCTTCTTTCAATAGCTGTGCCGATTCTACTATGGTATGCCCCGCAGGTGAACGCACAGCATACTGAAACAGTAATGCCGCAAGAGCTTTTACCGGTAATGGTGCTATTTTCCGGAGTAGTCCGAGTTTATTCAGAAAAGAAATAATGGCAACACTAATTTTTTCTCCGGATCTGTCGGAATCAGGTCTTAACAACGGTCCGGGACGAAAAACAATCAGGTTCTTAAAGTTTAGCGCTTCAACAGCCTGCTCCAGTTCTCCTTTCATTCTCGAATAGAATAATGACGATTCCGGATTAGCCGAGGTTGAAGATACCAGTATAAAAGTGGGAATCTGTTTCGATTTCGCTATTCTGGCAAATTCATACTGATAGCCATAATCAACTTTATACTGGGCTTCCTTGCTTCCCGCCGCTTTCAATGTTGTTCCCATACAGGAGAAGGCCACATCGGCAGTAATGGCTTCGTCCCACTCGCCTATCCTGTCAAAATCGACTACCTGTTCTTTTAGTTTTGTATGTTTTACAGGGAGCGGTTTCCGAACCAGCGCCACAATTTCTGTCACTTCCGGACTTGCCATCAGCAGTTCCAGTAACTCTTTTCCCGTAGCGCCTGTAGCGCCTATTATAACAGCTTTCATATTAAAATATTTGTTTCCGGATATTACTCATACAAAATACGATATATTTTTTGATGCCGGGCTTTATTCTGGCTACGAATTGTTCCACTACTTTTTAAGCTAATCATTAGCCGGTATGTTTTGAGGTAAAAAGGTTATTTTATTCTGTGAAATGTAGCGGTCTTCCCTAAAAAGGAAACTCCCATAAAGCCACGCAGGTACATTTTTTCATTTTTAATCCAGGCTTTACAGCTATAGGTATCGCCACTTGGTGCATTGTATATTTTCCCGTCCACATACGCTTCCCCGTCCCATTTGAGATTCGTCAGACTGGTAATCCCGATTACATCCCTTGTCCGAAGTTTCGGATCAGGATTCCGGCTATCTTTCTTTGAGGTAACTCCATCATTTTCTACAATCTGGTTACCCCACAGGTATTTTCCATAATATTGATCTCCCTGTTTAAAGATTTCCAGTTTTACATCTTTCTTATCCGATTCCCATTTTCCCAAAATAGCGTCCGCTCCGGTCTGTGCAAATGTTTTCCCGGCAAATGCCAGTACTAGTATAAATATGATTTTTATTGTTTTCATTTTAAAAATTTAATGGTTGTTTATTACGTTCGCAATGCGGTTATAACTGACTCATTACGATTTTATCGAACAGCTTATCTCCCAGATATGTCCTCATCCACACCATAGGTTTGGCAAATTTCCCAACCCTGTATCTTGTTTTGGGCTTTTTACTGTTTATTATTTTGGTTACCGCATTAGCAATAACTGCCGGTTTGGAAGAACCGTTCCCTTCCGCCGCTTTACGGGTACCGTCTTCAATCTTGTTCATCATCTGCCTGTAAGCACTGTCCTTTCTAATCTTTGCAAACCCATCCAGCAATACCGATCCAAATTCCGTCGCTATAAAACCGGGTTCCAGCACCACGACGTTAATATTGAACTGTTTCAGCTCTAACCGCAAACAATCGCTCAAACCTTCTACTGCATGTTTGCTTGCATGGTACCAGGCTCCCATTGGGAAATACATTTTCCCGCCCATTGAAGACGTGTTGATAATAGTCCCCTGCCCGGCTTTACGCATATAAGGAACCACTTTCTGTGTCATTGCAGCCATACCAAAAACATTGACCTCAAATTGTTTTCGGGCTTCGTCTATGGAAACATCTTCAACCGAACCATACAAACCAAAACCCGCATTGTTCCAAAGCACATCTATTTTTCCTTCTTTTCGGATAATTGTATTGACCACATTGTCAATGTCCGCTTCATCGGTTACATCCATCATTATCGGATGGCCGCCAATTTGTCCGATGTCCTGCATCTGGTCGATTCTTCGGGCTACTGTATAAACCGTATGGCCTTCGCTGATAAGTTTCTTTGCAGTTTCTTTTCCCATTCCGGAACTTGCTCCGGTAATTAAGATTACTTTTCCCATTTTCCTGATGTTTTATTTTATACTGCAAATATCTGGCGGCCAGGAGCCATACCTTTAAGACAAATCCACGATTATTGTATACTTTTTACCGTTAGGACCGAAAACAGCTGGCAAATCAATTTAGTATTACGGAAACTACATTGAAGCGAAGATCAACTATCCCGTTTATGAACCGGCAACAGGAAAATATTTTTATGAAATAGCAATACGCAACGAGAAAAGGGATTTCAGACTGCATCCGCTACAGCAACAATTCCGCTATATTGATAAATAAAGCCGTCGATCGCCATTTTGAATCTACTGACGCCACATTATATTTATATATTACTTTTTAATAAATTTAACTTTGGAAACAATCCTAAAACAGCCAACACTTTTGTAACAGATTACTTTATAAGCAGACACATTGTTAAACAATTCACAGGAACCATAACGATAAAAAACACCTGTCATGATTTTCAAACAAACCAAATACGCATTATTACCATCCCTACTGTTAATCGTGTGCTTTTTTTCCTGCCAACAGCAAGACAAACACCGGCAGATTGATGCGGTTATAAAAGATTTCCATACTCAGGGTGCTTTTAACGGTGCTATACTGGTTGCCCAGAACGGTACGGTTGTTTACGATACCGTTATCGGATTGGCCGACTTTACCACCAAAAAAGACTTACAGCCGGACAGTCCTTTTTACCTGGCATCCTTATCCAAACAATTTACTGCCATGGGCATTATGCTGTTAGCGCAAAAACAACTGTTAAACTATGACGATCCCGTTTCAAAATACCTGCCGGAACTGCCGGAGTATGCAAAATCGATAACCATCCGGAATCTGCTGAATCACACATCCGGATTAAAGGATTATTTCGAATCCCCGAGTTTAATCAAACCGGGACTGACCAATCAGCAGGTATTCCATTGGCTGCAAAATGAAAAAAAGCTGAATTTTGCTCCCGGTGAAAAATACGAATACAGCAATACCGGCTACCTGTTATTATCGTTAATAATAGAAAAAGTGAGCTCCAAACCATTCGCCCTGTTTATGAAAGAATCCATCTTCGATCCGCTAAAAATGGAACACACACAGGTATTTGAAGCTAATACCACAGCAATTAAAAACAGGGCTGCCGGCTTTGACAAAAACAGCAAACCGGACGATTACAACATCCTGACTACCGGCGACGGCGGAATTTTCGCGACCACACACGATTTATTTATCTGGGATCAGGCCTTATCCAGCAATCGGTTACTAAAAGATACGGTACTGGAAGAAGCGTTTACAAAACCCAGACTAAACAACGGTACTTATTCCGATTACGGATTTGGCTGGAATATTATTGAAGACGATACTAAAAAAGTGGTTTTTCATACCGGCGGACTAAACGGCTACCGAACGATGATCTGGAGAGATCTGGATAAAAAAATCACGATCATCCTGCTGACCAATAATGGTGATGCTCTTCAAATGTGGCCGGTTACCAATGCTGTATTAGCAATAATGGGCGGTAAAAAATATGTAGAATAAGGCTGCTGCTTATGCCTTTTCCTTTTAGTCAATACGACCGGATCCTTCCAAACCGGTAACGCTTCAAATTACTAGCGGGCATGAAGGATTTAAGAGGAAATTATCAAACGGGTATTGATTAATCTCCTAACTTTGTTTAACAAAACAGACTAAAAGATGAACATTATTAAAAACCTGTTCAGTATTAAAGACCTTGAAAATCTTTCAGGAGTAAAAGCCCACACAATCAGAATATGGGAAAAAAGATACGATATCTTACAACCCATGAGAACCGATACCAATATCCGCTATTACGACACTGTCCATCTTCAAAAACTGTTAAACATTTCTTTACTGCACCATCACGGTTATAAAATTTCGGAAATAGCGGTACTTTCCGACAACGCCTTAAACACTCTGGTTAAAGAAACCGCATCGGATAAAAGTGCTCAAAACCATGCAGTGAATGCCTTTAAAATGGCGATGATGAGCTTTAATCAGCAATTATTCATCGAAACCTACAACAACCTGATTACGCACAAAACCTTTAAAGAAATCTTCTATGAAGCTTTCCTCCCGCTATTGAGTGAACTGGGCCTGCTATGGCAAACCGAAACCATTACGCCGGCTCATGAACATTTTATCAGTCATTTGATCCGGCTGAAACTGCTTCGCAATACCGAACTGATACAGGCCAATGAACCGACCCGAAAGGATCGTGTTTTTATCCTCTTTTTACCATTGAATGAAATTCATGAATTGGGATTGCTCTATGTGAATTATGAACTTTTACGACACGGATACCAAACCCTATATTTGGGCGAAAGCATTCCCAAAGAAAACCTGTCCGAAATATTCAAACACTTTGAAAACGTCACCTTTGTGTGCTATTCCACTGTAGAACCCAAAAAGGAACAATTAAACGATTATATAGCTTCACTGGAAAATGAATTATTGCAGAAAGCAAACAGCAAATTATGGTTGCTGGGTTCTGCTACGGCCTTTATTAACCCCAAAAATATCTCTTCAAAAGTCGTCTTAATCAATTCGCTGCAAAAACTGGAACTTTACCTGTAATTTTTTTTAGCATACCTGTTCCGTATGCTGCAAAAAAGACCACAGTAAACCGTAAAAAACAGCGTCCGGATTTTTCCGTTGGCATTCCTTTTTTCAAAATACAAATAATCTCATTGCGATGCCCTGTAAGCATTTATTCGCGGAAAAACGGAAATCTTCCGGAATGCCGATTGTCCCGCTGAAGTATTTTCAGAAATAAAATTCTTATAAAAACATTCCGTCCGACCGTTAAAAAAACACACAAATTACTAAAAAACAAACAGTTAAATAATTTATTTATATTTATTCTAAATTAATTTGTCTATTCAATCCGTTGAATTTAATTTTGAAGCAAACTAAATGAACTTAAATATCACAGTAAAATGAACAGACAATTAGTCGTGTTTTTGTTGAGTTTCTTCTCAATGATTTCATTTGCTCAAAACAGGGGAACCGTTAAAGGAAATATCGTTAATGAATCCGGAGTTCCCATTCCAAATGCAAGTATAACCGTTTTAAAAACCACTAACGGCACTTCCACCAACAATCTCGGAGAATACTCCATCCCCAATCTTCCCTACGGTAACTACACACTACGATTCTCAATGGTAGGTTACCAAAAATCAGAAACAAAAATCACGGTCAATTCAGAAGTAACGACAGTACCTGTATGGGTAATTAAAGAAACCGTTAATGAACTGGATGATGTGGTTATTAATGAAAAGAAAACGAACAAGTTCACAAAAAGAGTGAGTGCAACCGTTTCGAAAATGCCTTTAAAAGATATTGAGAACCCGCAGGTTTATGTATCGGTTCCGGCAGAATTGTTAAAAGAACAGGTGGTTACCAACTTTAACGATGCTTTAAAAAATGCAACCGGTGTTACCCGTTTATGGGAATCTACAGGTCGTGGCGGTGACGGAGCACAATACTTCTCGATGAGAGGTTTCTCTGTACAGCCGAGTATGTTAAACGGTTTGCCGTATATCAACAACGGTACTCTGGATCTGGCAAACACCGAAAGTATTGAAGTAATCAAAGGCCCATCCGGAACATTATACGGAAGCAGCCTGATCTCTTACGGCGGTTTGATCAATGTGGTTACCAAAAAACCGTATGAAACTTTTGGCGGAGAATTGGCCTACAATGCCGGTACTTACGGATTAAACAGAATTACAGCCGATGTTAATACGCCGCTTGGCAAAAACAACGATGTATTTTTCAGAGTCAATGCCGCTTATACGACTAACGACAGTTTTCAGGATGCCGGTTTTTCGAAATCATTATTCGTAGCCCCTTCAATAACGTATAAAGCGTCAGACAGACTAACGTTTATGATCAACACAGAGTTCTTCAGTTCTGAAGGTTCTTATGCGCCTATGTTGTTCTTAAACCGTAATTTACCGTTATCATTCAACAGTATCGATCTATTTGACAAGAATTATAAAAATTCATTTACGTCAAATGACCTTTCTATCAAAAATCCGAATTTTAGCTTACAGGCACAAATGCTGTACAAAATATCCGATTCATGGACTTCACAGACTGCTTTATCCAGAAGTACTTCAAAATCGGACGGATATTACTCGTATTTATTTGACAGAGGTAATGGAAATGAATTTGATCGTTATATTACCAAGCTAAATGCAGAATCATTTGGTACGGATATTCAGCAAAACTTTATTGGAGACTTCAAAATTGCAGGTTTACGAAACAGAATGGTTGTTGGTCTGGATTACTATAACAGCATTATGAAAGACAACAGTACCGGCTGGGTAGGATTAGGTTTTGTATCGTTAGCAGATGGCAGCGATACCGGAAACACCACCCGTCCGTCTGTAGACAATGCTTTGGCTGCCTCACCGGTTACGAAATCGACAGCAGAAACAGAAACCTATGCTGCCTATATTTCCGATGTTATCAACATTACCCCTACATTATCGGCTATGGGTAGTTTACGTGTGGATCATTTTGTAGGTCAGGTAGACAATGAAAAGAAAGGACAAACGGCTTTATCACCTAAATTCGGTTTATTATACCAGCCGTTAAAAGATAAATTATCCGTTTTTGCAAACTATATGAATGGTTTCAAAAACATTTTGCCACAGGCAATCACCAACCAGACAACTCAGGAAAGAGAAGGTTACAGAACGTTTGATCCGGAAAAAGCCAACCAGATGGAATTTGGTGTAAAATCAAGCTTCTTCAACAACAAATTGAGCGCTACCGTAAGTTACTATGATATTAAAGTAAGCAATATCGTGATGAATGTTGGTAACGGTCCTGCTACCTATACACAAGGTGGTGAGGTAACCAGCAAAGGTGTTGAAGTGAGCGTTGTAGCCAACCCGGTTGAAGGATTGAACCTTATTGCCGGTTTCAGTAAAAACGATTCGGAAGTAACCAAAGATTTGGATACAGCAGGTTATATCGGAATGCGTCCGGAAAGTGCCGGTCCGGAAACACTGGTTAACTTCTGGGCAAACTATACGTTTAACGAAGGCAGCATCAAAGGCTTCGGCTTCGGTTTCGGAGGAAACTATGCGAGTGAGCAGAAAACCCTGAACAGATCCAACATTGGTACTTTCAGCTTACCAAGCTACACGATCGTAAATTCCTCTTTATCATATAGCACCGAGAAATTCCACATCATTTTAAAGATGAATAATATTACCAACGAAAAATATTATTCAGGATGGTCAACGGTTAGTCCGCAGGCATTGCGTTCCATTACAGCCGGATTAACCTATAAATTTTAATTTATTCCAGTTAGTTAGTAAACTCCCCTATTAAACGGGGAGTTTTTGTCTTAAAAACTTAATCATACCAATATGAAAAATTTATTCCTGATTACCGCCCTTTTAGTGATGGGACTTAGCAAAAGCTTTGCTCATTTTATGTGGATTGAAACCAATGCCACCGGAAAAATCAATACTTCCCAGGAAGTACGGGTTTACTTTGGCGAATACGGCCATGATGTCCGTGAAAAAGTAGGAAGCGATACTTTTAACAAAATGCAGGCTTTCACACTTTGGGCAATCGCTCCGAATGGCGAAAAAACAAAACTGACCGTTACACCTGCCGATCTGTATTACAAAGCGGCTTTTACCCCTAAAACAAACGGTACCTACACTTTTGTACTGGATAACGACAAAATTGAGGTGATTGACTTTACGAAATACAACTTCGGGATTTTTAAAACCCATTACCATGCTACGGCAAAAACAGAAGTTGGTTCCGGTTATACCGCTTCGGCTTCAGCAAATCCGAACGGATTATCCATCAGTGATATTTCTAAAAAACAAGTAGGTTTAAACGGGGAAATCACATTGAAAATAACCTATAAAAATGAGCCTTTTGCAGAAAAGGAAATCGATTTGTTTATTCCGAACCAATGGTCGAGAAAAGTAAAGACCAATAAAGAAGGGATCATCACTTTTAAAGCGCCTTACAAAACCCAATACCTTGTTGAAGCGACCCATAAAGAGGAAACTCCGGGCACATACAACAACAAAGAGTATCAGTTTATCTGGCACAGTGCTACCTACGCCATTCCGTTTTAACAATCCTTAATTTATTTTACTGCCAAACGGTAAAAGCCCTATTTGAAAATACCCTGATGACTAAAAAAAAGAAAAATACTTTTAAACAGTGGATTGGAAAAGTCCATTTATGGCTGGGACTGGCTTCCGGCATTATCGTTCTTTTACTTTCCGTTACCGGCTGCATTTATGTTTTTAATGATGAGATAACCACGCTTATCCGAAAAGAGGCTATTTATGTAACGGACAAAGCGGAAAAAACCATCCCCGTTAGTCAATTATGGGAATCAACGGCAAAACAAATGGGAGAACGCATCCGGTCGGCTTCAATAATTACTTATACCGATCCGGACAAAGCCTGGGTTTTCCGTACGTTTAAAAGAAGTGACAAACCGGATTCTGTTTTTTATTTCGGGAATATCGATTATTATCAGTCCATCTATGTCAACCCTTATACCGGGAAGATTTTGGGTGTTTATGATGAAACAACCGACTTTTTCAATATTGTAAAGTTTCTTCACTGGAGCCTGTTGTTTGAAACCGAAATCGGTCAGCCCGTTATCGGGTGGGGAACCTTTATTTTCGTGATCATGCTGATAACCGGTATTATTTTGTGGTGGCCCAAAAACAAAGCCGCCCGGAAGCAGCGTGTCTGGTTCCAATGGAAAGCCACAACACAATGGAAGCGCAAGAATTATGACCTGCACAACATTCTCGGTTTTTACATTGCCTCAATAGCCATTATCATTGCTTTTACCGGAATGGTCTGGGCATTCACCTGGTTTCAGGCCATTGTTTATGTAGCCGGATCCGGCACAACAACGCCACCGGATGTTAAAACAGCCACCTCAAAAGTGGTAAAAGGAAATACCGATGCCGCTATAGACAGTGTTTACATGGTGACCAAAAGCAAATATCCGGCCGCAAGCGCCTACAGCATCAGCAAACCGGCCGACAGTACCGGTGCGGTAAATGTGTATGTTCAGGTAGTGGATGGTGCTTATTACATCAACCACAGTTTGCAGTTTGATCAATATACCGGCAAACTGCTGCTGGAAAGAAAACACGATGAAAAAAACTTCGGAGAGAAACTCATTACTGCCAACTATGACATTCATGTGGGCGCTATACTGGGAATACCCGGAAAGATAATCGCCTTTATTGCCTGTTTTATTTGTGGCATGCTGCCCGTAACAGGATTCCTGATCTGGTACGGCAGGAATTTTAAAAAGAAATAAAAAAAGCCCCGAAACGGGGCTTTTTTTATTTTTGTTCTTTGGGCATTAATTCTTTTAATGGCGCTAACTGATCCAGATCTAAATTTCCTTTTTTAAGAAGACCTACCAGCGACATAACATGATTAGGATTCATATCGTCACCTAAAATGCGAACCACTGCAAATCCCTGATCGCTTTTATTTCCGTACAGTACAAACTCACTAACGTGGTCTGTATCCCCTACGAAATAAATAGCGCCTCCTTCTTTTCCGGAACCCATTTTAATCAGCTCCTGATAGCTTTCATCCTTTAAAAGGGTATTCACTTTAGCACGCTCCGTTTCAAATTCTTTCTGGTTTTTGCCATCTGCTTTAAAAGCCAGTACATTCATTTTTTTAAACGACTTTAAAGCTGCTTTTTCCTCATCGGACAAGGCAACCTTATCAACATTTATAAAACTGGGAGCAATATCAACAGCGATAAACTCTTTATTGTTGGAGTTCTCTACAAAATACTTCTGTAAAGATGGATGACTGTCACAACTTGTCAGTACAAGCGCAAGCATTCCTGCTATTAGTCCTAATTTTTTCATCTTTTATAATGTTATGGGGTTGTAAAATGCAAACGGATAAATGATTATCCGTTTGCATCTGGAATGGTTTTATTTCTGTGACGCTTTCTTTAAAGATTCTCCTCCGGGAAGTTTCATCTTTTCTGTTAAAGCTGATATTTCGTCTAAATCAAAGTTACCGGTCAGTGACATCAATACGGTTTCGTTTCCTTTTCCGTTTCCGCCTTCAATGTACATTAAAAGCTCTTTTATCTGGCTGCTGGTTGCTCCTGATTTTACGTAGATCTTAACATTTTTACCATTATCATTCACTCTCATTAATTCTTCAAGAGGATTGGATTTCAAATAGGACGCTACACTGGCTCTCATTTCCGAAGCCGGTTTTGCGCTTGTTGTTGTGTACACTTTCAGGTTATCCAGTTTTTTAAGTAAACTGATATATCCCTGTGTTTGCTTGTCGGAAGTATCTACTTTCACTTTACTCATCATTTCAAACATCTTTTTGTTGACAACTACCGAAGTAACATCATCCTGATCGGCAAATTTTTCAAAAGCCGATTGGGCAAAAATCATGCTTGGTAATACTGCTAAAACTAAAGTGAATACTATTTTCTTTATAATTGCTTTCATAATAAAGGGGTTTTAAAATTGTTGTGGTTTACTATCTAAAAATTGTTTTTGTTGTTTTTTCATACTCTTTCATATAACTCATACCTTTCACACCTACATTAACATTTTCAGAAACAAGTTCCAGCGCTTTTTGAGTTTCTCTGTAAGCGACTTCCGGATCTTCAAAAGTTCCCAGATCGTGTTCCTGTGTTTGCGGATGCTGGTTCAAAAAGGTAAACAGTCCAAACAAAAGGGCAACACTTGCCGCAACAGATATCCACGCTACATAGTTTCGTTTTCTGGGTTGTAGTGGAACTGTTTTGGTAAACTGTTCTTGTTTTGCCTGAGTGAAGTAACCAAACATTGCCCGGTATTGTTCCAGATGGGGCGCCACATCCGGCTGTGAAAAGTAATCTTTCAACTGCTTTTCTTCAGCAATACTGGTTTCTCCTGAAAAGTATTTTTCGACTAGTTTATTAATTGAATTGAATTCCATAATTGTGTTTTTTAACCAATTGTTCTCTTATTATTTTCCTTGCTCTCGATAATGCCACCCGCACTGCTGTTTCATTCATATCCATGATTTTGGCGATTTCCGAGAATTCATATTCCTCTACTTCTCTCATTTGAAGAATAAGCCGCTGCTGCTCGGGTAATGTTTCCATTATTTTTTCCACCCAGTCCCAGCTGTCTTTATCTTCAAGTTGTTTTTGAACATTTGCCGTTCCGTCCGAGTAATTGCTATGTACGATTTGCAAATTTGAGGCCCTTTTTGACTTTAACTGGTCAAGACAGTAGTTTTTGGTCATCGTCATTGCAAAAGCTTCAACACTGGAATAGCTCGACAGTACATTGTTATTTTTCCATAATTTCACCAAAACTTCCTGAGTAGCATCTTCGGCTTCTTCAGTACTCACAAGCAAACGTTTCGCCATCCGAAACAATTTGTCTTTAAAAGGAGAAATCAATTTTATAAACTCCTGTTGGTTCATAATTCGCTGTTGGTTAGTTTTGGTTTATAATAGCAAGACGAACAGTATTTCTTTTTGTTACATCCGTTCGTAAATTTTATTAAAAATAATAAAAAAAGCGGTCAGGAATAGTATCTCCTGACCGCTTCAACTGTGGAATGCTGCTAATGTTTATCTGATTATCAGCTTTTTTATTTCTTTTTTGCCGGTTGTTGCCACTTCAATCATATATGTTCCGGAAGCTAAACCGGATACCGGTATCTGGTTGTGGTTTCCTTTGTTCAGGCTTTTAACAACACGTCCGTAAAGATCGTAAATCACTACCGTAGTTGCTTCATCCGATTCCAGATAGACAACATCACTTGCCGGATTAGGATACATACGGAATGCCGTGGTATCAAAATCATGGATTCCTAAAGTACTCTGATTGATTACCCCCACAGCATCCAGGTCAAATCCTCCGGATGCAAACGGCGTTGCATACGGTTCGTTGATAATATTCCCATGGCTGTCGTGTGTTGCATATACCGGATCGATCGTACCGATCACATCGATCACTTTTACATGGGTAATTCTGTCTTTATTCAATAACGGGTCATTTGGAATATCGGATAAATCGAAAGGTGTCCCGAAGTTTGCACGGTACTTTCCTGCCAGGTTGTTAATGTAACGGCAATCCAGGTTTCCGAAACCGCCGATCTGTGTGGTGGTTTGCGTTTCACTATGCGACGGGAATCTGAAAAAATTAATTCCGTCTGAACTTACCTCTACAAAAGCCAATTCTAAAAAGGTATCGGAAAAACTATTTTCAAAAACAGCAAAATCAAATCCCGGTCCGTTTGCAATTGGCGTAGCAAAAGTCATCACGGCACTACCGCCATCCCCCAGACTGACAATAGCACTGCCGTTAGCCGGTCCGGTAGCATCGTCAGCAGTTCCCACAGTAGCCAAAGGCCCGGTAGGATTGGTAATATTCTGCGGTCCGCGAACTACCGTAGCTCCGGTAGCCCAGCCAACAAACTGGGAGCTGTTGCCCGGAATAGCAGTCGTTCCGGCTACACCCGCTGCCGGTGCATAGGATTGTGCGTTAAGAAGAGTCGTAAGGCTTAAAGAAGCGATAAGTAATATTCTTTTCATGTTCGTTTGTGTTATTTTTTTATAATCTTGTAGGTTAGTGTTTTAGTGTTCCCCAATTCTATTGTAACCAGGTAAATACCGGTAGCGGCAGCAATGTTCATGGTTACCGTTTCAACAGCAGCAGCATTTTTCCGGGCAATTACCTGTCCGTAGGTATTCAGGACCGTTATTTTAGCTTCCGGGATTACTCCGCTAAAATGAATGGTAAATTCCGAAGTTGTCGGATTGGGATATAATGTGATGTTTTTCCAGTCAAATTCCGGAGCGGTTAACGAACAGTTCTCCCCGATACCAATCGGATTGCGTTTGTCAACCAAAGTATTGTCGGCCAGCTGTCCTTCATTGTTTTTTCCCCAGGTAAATAATTTATTGTCATTGTTTAAAGCCATCGCATGGTTTGATCCGGCACTGATCTTTTCCCAGTTCGAAGCAGTACCAACCTGTAATGGCAGTGTTCTGTTCACCGTTGTTCCGTCGCCAATCTGTCCGCTGGAATTATAACCGAAACTCCATAATGTCTTGTCGTTTTTTAAGGCTAAACTGAAATCCCAGCCTCCGCTGATGGCCGACCAGCTGTTTTCGCTGCCCACCTGTACCGGGCTGTTTTTTTGTATTGTCGTTCCGTCTCCCAGAGCGCCTTCGGCATTTCTGCCCCAGCTCCACAACGTACCATTTTCTTTAATTGCTAAAGAATGGCTGTAACCGGTACTGATTGTTTTCCAGTCGTTCGCCGTTCCTATTCTTGTAAGCACACTTTTAGTGATTACCGTGTCGTCGCCCAATTGTCCGCTCAGGTTAAGTCCCCATGCCCATAGTGATCCATCCGCTTTCAGTGCCAGGTTGTGACTACCGCCGGCAGCAATCTGCTTCCAGTCCGAATCTGTTCCTACCTGAACCGGCGTACTGGCATTTCCGGTTTCTGTTCCATTCCCTAACTGGCCGGAAGTATTGTATCCCCATACCCATAGGGTACCGTTCGTTTTTAAGGCTAACGTATGGTTTCCGCCGGCACTCACCGCCTGCCAGTCGGTATCAGTACCCACCTGAACCGGGTCTACCCTGTCCAGTATCGTTCCGTCACCAAGCTGTCCTCTTCTGTTGTTTCCCCACGCCCATAAAGTACCGTCTGCCTTTATTGCTAACGTGTGGTTTAACCCGCCGGAAACAATGTTCCAAACCTGATTACCTATTTTTTGTAGTTGCTTTTTGTTATTCTTTGTTCCGTCGCCCAACTGCCCGAAAGTGTTTTTACCACTCAGCCATAATCCGCCATCACTTTCCACCACTAAAGAGTGGTTGGATCCGGCACTGATTTGCTGTTTGCATTGTGCAGAAAGTGTCTGGGTAAATCCTGAAAGTGCTGTAAGGCACAGTGTAAATAAAATTCTTAAAATTGTAATTTTCTTCTTCATTAATCCTTAAGGTATTGAATATACTGTTTTAAAAATTAGGCTATCTGAATCAGATAGCCTAAAAGTTTTAGTTATTGGGATAGAACCCGTTGGTTCCTATTCCTGTTGTTTTCTGACTCAGAACGGTACCGGCACTGGAGTAAATCGTTACAGCACTTTTGTTGACAAATCCTTTTGCATCAGACACGTATATTCTTCCGTTTATAGCTGCAAAGCCATAAAACGTAGAAAAATCATTATCCGGTACTGTAAAGATAGAAGTATCACTAACCGTTGTATCGTTAATTCCCATACGGTACACGCCGTTACCTTTTGTAAAGTAAACCACTTCCCCGTCAATGTCCATATTTCGGGCATTAACCAATGTTGCAGGGAACGTTACTGTACCGGTAATCTGGTCGTTTTGCGTATTTATTTTAACCAGCTTGCTGGCGCTGTCTGCACCGCTAAGCGCATATAAAGTGTTTCCTTTAGCTTCAATGGAATTTAATCCATCACCCACCTGAAGGGTTGCCGTTACGGTATTTGTTGCAGGATTAATAACGGTAATTTCCGATCCTGTACCGAAAGAAGCATTCATCACATATATTTTCCCGTTTACCGCAACAATCTTTTCAACGGTTTTATTGATCGCGATAGTTGCCAGTTTGGCAAATGTATCGGCATCATAAACCGTCACCGTATTGTTCGAAGAATTGGTTACATATATTTTTCCGTTTAGTGCCACCACATAGCGAGGCAGTGCCAAACCGTCTGTAATTGTTCCCAATGTTGCAAACGAGTGTCTGTTTACTATTTCTATTTTGTTTGAAGTATTCACAACAATATAGGCTTTCTCATTATAGAATCCCATGCTTTGTGCTACATCTCCAAGCACTTTTGTCGGGTTAACCACAAAAAAGATATTGTCCTGAAAGGTCAAAAGGTCATTTGAAATGAATGATACGGAAGCATTTGGCGTTCCAAAATTTCCTTCATTCAACATAAAAATACCATTATCATAAGCCTGTAACGGATTTTCATATACTACCGAATCATCGCTCTGATTACAGGCAGCAAAAGAAAAATATAAAACCGCTAAAGCAAAAAGCTTACTCCATTTCATCATGTTAGTTTTCATGGTTGTTCTTTTTTAGTTATTAAAATAAAACCCGTTTGGCATTACACCAACTGTATAAGTGTTTAATGCAGCTCCGGTCATCGTGGTTACGAAAACTTTACCATTATCAACATAGTTAAGGGCATCCCCTACATAAATTTTATTGTTATGTGCTGCAAAACCATAAACAGTTGTAGCAGTCGAAGTAAAAGTTGGTGTTGTTGGCAACGTTGCAGTGGCCACATCTTTTTGATACACTCCTTTACCTTTCATATAATAAATAGTTCCGTTTTCGATATCCATAAATCCAGGGTGTTCTGTAGCGCCGAAATCAAGTGTTTGTGCAACGGTATTGTTTGCTAAGTTCACTTTTACCAGTTTTCCTCCGGTTTCAGCTCCAGCCCAGCTTGGTTTTCCGGAACATAAAACATACAGGTTATCCTGGCTTACTTCAATTACAGAAGGTACATCGCCAACAGTGATTGTTGTTTGTACCGTGTTTGAAGTACTGTTAATTACCGATATTTTATCGTTAAATCCGTAACCACCTTTGTGTGCTACATATAAATTATTGTTGTAAGTAATAATTTGCTCCGGTCCTTCCACTACAGCAATATTACCGGTAATCTGGTTTGTTGTCAGGTTAAGTACCGCTACATAATCGTCTGTAGCCACACCAGCATCACCCCAGTTGGTTACATATCCTTTTCCGTTAGCAAATGAAATATAACGAGGATTCTGAAGTCCGGTCTGAATCGTCGCTACACTTACAAAAGTATAACGGTTTACTACTTCAATTTTATTGTCTCCGTTTAAAACGATATAAGCGTTATCACCATTGAATCCGATGCTCTGACCAGTATTCCCCAATACTTTTGTAGGGTTCACCACATTGAAGATATTGTTTTGGAATAACGTTGGGTATTGTGCGGAAATAAAAGAAACCTCTGCATTCGGCTGTCCGAAGTTCCCTTCGTTCATTACTAAAATCCCGTTCTCATACGCTCCTTTAGAAACCGGTGCCGGATTTTCTTTATAAATAATCTCTTCATCTGTACAAGAGGCAAAAAAGACTGCCGATAGAAGACTTAGTCCAAGTAGTTTGTTGATTTTCATTTTTATTAAAAAATTAAAGTTAGGGTAATGTTATAATTTCTGCCAGGCATTAATCGGCTGACTACGCTTTCATATTTTTCATTGGTCAGGTTACGAACCTGGGCTCCCAAACGGTATTGGCTTTTTTTACCGATACTGTAATCGATTCCGAAATTGGAAACCAGGTAATCCTTTACCATATATTTAGGATCATTGTCCGATAAGGTAAACACCTCACCGTTGTACAGCGTCTGATAATAGGCTGCCATGTTTTTATAGCTATAGGAAACCGCACCGGTTAGTTTGTGATACGGTACGTAAATCAGTTGTTTTTTGGTTGTCTCGTCTTCCGAAACAGTATAGGCATAGGTACCTTTTAATCCCAGTTCATGAGCGCCTATTTTTTTGGTATAATCCAGCAGAACTTCCGCTCCGTAGGATTGCACTTTGTCGGTATTCACCGGAGCCCAATACCCTTCACTTGTAGGCAGCCAGCGCAGCATATCCTTAATTTTCATATAATAAGCCGTAGCCGTTAGTTTTAAACCGTTAAAGGTAAACTCCTGACCAAAATCGGCCTGGTAAGCACTTTCCGGACGCAGGTTCAGGTTTCCTCCCGGTTTCCAGTACAAATCGTTAAAAGTGGGTATCCGGAAATTGTGGGAACCGTTTAATTTTAGCTTATACCATTTTGTGACGGCATAAGTGGCACCGGCAGAGAATAAGAACGGGCTCTGATAAGCATCCGTGATTTCTTTTCTTCCGCTTATTTCATACATGAACGAATCGGATACCTGGTGTTTGAACAATAAAACTCCCGAACCTATTTTCCGGGTGGCTTCGCCAATTCCTTCACCTTCCCCCTCGTTTATCGTATAATCGAAAATCGCATTCAGTTTCATTTTTTTGGAAATCGAATACACTACATCATACTTTCCGATAAATGTCTTGACCTCACCAAAAGAAAAATTATCATTTTCAATATTGTCATAATACTGGTAACGCTCTTTTAAAATTGCCGCTTTAACATTTGAGGTAAAGGCCCCGGAATAATTGGTCCAGACCAATAAATTACGGGTATTGTAGTTGCGGTACTTTGTTTTGATGGCATTCGCCGATGTCAACGCAAAATGACGCTCGTCTTCATAAAACTGGCTGTATAGTTTAAGAACGTTCTTCGCATTTATTTTATAGCCGATATTCGCATTAACGGTGGTATTGAAATACTGCCCATTGGTGTTTTTTTCATCAGTACCCACAAACGGATAATCGTTATCCGAACTGTTACGGCTAAAACTGATCTGGGTATTCCATTTTTCAGAACCGGCATTCAGGCGGTATTGTGTGTTGATCGTATTAAAACTTCCGTAACCCAGGTACAATTCATTTCTGAACTGGTCTTTAAACTGAAATTCATTGTTAAGGTGGACAGTTCCGCCAATCGCTCCGCTGCCGTAAATCACACTTCCCCCACCCGATTTTACCGAAATGGAGTTGAAATCACGGGTCGTAACCGTATTGAAATCCGTTTGCCCGAGCAATTGTGAATTGATGTTGATCCCGTTCCACAAAACAGCGGTTTGCTGTGCCGTAGTACCTCTGAAGGAAGCAGAAGAAACCATACCGTATCCGTTTTCCTTAAAATAGATCACCGAATTGTAATTTAACAATGACGTCAGTGCGGGCTGGTTTTGGTGAATAATGGAGTCATTTAGCTGCAATACCGTTTGGGAAACCGTATTGTCACGCAGTTGAACATCGGATACTACTACTTCATTTAATTTAATAGTATCGTTTTGGGCGAACAAACACTGGCCCAAAAAAAGAAAAGCAAAAAGTAATTTTAATTTCATAGTCTTAATAAGCCTTTTTTCCCGAAAGCTTTTAATGATTAATTACTATGGCAGGTCTCCTGGCTTGCGTCCTGTTATTCACCTTCCCGCAATCGTTACAATTGCAGTGGTTGAAGCATAATAACAGGCATTTCTATATTAAAGAAACAAAGCTCACAGTTGCGGGTACAGCTCAAGATTAAAACACCGGAAAAATTTCCCCGTGAACACTTGATTCCCTTTTAATATACTCAGTAAACTACTTAAGTATAACCACAATACAACGCAAAGATACTCGTAAGATTGAAATTATCTAATCCGAATTCGATTTTTTTTACATATATGACAAAAATACAATGAAAATAAATTTAATTTTGCAGAAACCGCAACTATCAAATGATGAGAAAAATAGCACTTTTATTACTGCTTTCGGCTATGGTATTTACAACCGTGAGCTGTAAAAAAGAAACGGAAAAAACTGCCGTAAATACTACCCCAGGTGAGAATACCATCAAACATGCCAAAGGACTTTCCATTTACAACTACGACGGTTACAGTGTTGTAAAAGTGACGAATCCGTGGCCGGAAGCCAAAGAAGGTTTTACCTATATTCTACAG
Source organism: Flavobacterium sp. UBA4197 (assembly GCF_002379575.1). Lineage (NCBI taxonomy): Bacteria > Pseudomonadati > Bacteroidota > Flavobacteriia > Flavobacteriales > Flavobacteriaceae > Flavobacterium > Flavobacterium sp. UBA4197. The sequence continues at coordinate 147,769 of NZ_DFUB01000022.1, read as the reverse complement.
GAAAAAAACGGTAAGGTTCCGGATAGCCTGCAAAAATATACAACCATTTCAGTTCCCGTTCAATCGGTTGTGGTAACTTCCACCACTCACGTTCCTTCACTGGAATTGCTTGGTGTGGAAAGCAAATTAATAGGTTTCCCGAATACCGATTATATCTCTTCCGAAAAAACCAGAGCGCTGATAGAGGCTAAAAAAGTAAAAGAAGTTGGCAAAAACGAAAACCTCAACACCGAAGTACTGATCGATCTGGCTCCGGAAGTGATCGTAGGTTTCAGCATTGACAACAACAATAAAACCTACGCTACTCTTGAAAAAGCAGGTTTAAAAATAGTGTATAACGGCGACTGGACAGAACAGACACCGCTTGGAAAAGCCGAATGGATCAAATTCTTTGGGGCTTTATTCGGCAAAAAGAAAGAAGCTGATGCTCTTTTCAGTTCCATTGAACAGAATTATACCAAAACACTGGCAATAGCCCAAAACACCACAAAAAAACCAACCGTTTTTAGCGGTGCGATGTATCAGGACACCTGGTATCTGCCGCAAGGCGACAGTTGGGCTGCACTCTTTTTAAAAGACGCCAATGCCGATTATTTATGGAAAGACAGCAAAGGAACCGGAAGCATATCCCTTTCGTTTGAAGCTGTTTTCGATAAAGCACAAAAAGCCGATTTCTGGATCGGTCCCGGACAGTTTACTTCCATACAGGAAATGCTGGCGGTAAATCCGCATTATGGACAATTTGATGCCGTAAAGAATAAAAACGTATATTCATTTGCGGTAAAGAAAGGTAAAAAAGGCGGTATTATTTATTTTGAACTGGCACCAACCCGACCGGATCTGGTTCTTAAAGACATGATCCGCATACTCCATCCTGAAGCTTTACCGGATTATCAATTACACTTTTTTCAAAAATTAGAATAAGTTGACAACAAATAACCGAAACAGTATTCTTTTTATCCTGCTGGGCATAAGCCTGGTGTTGCTGTTTTTTATCAATATCAGTACCGGTTCCATTGCAATTCCTTTAAAAGAAATTGTCAATAGTCTTACCGGGAATCCCGTTAGCAAAACCTCATGGGATTATATTATTAGCAGTTACCGACTGCCCAAAGCCATTACGGCTATCCTCGCCGGAATGGGACTGTCTGCCAGCGGTTTGCTCATGCAAACTTTGTTCCGCAACCCGTTAGCCGGACCGGATGTTTTAGGCGTCAGTTCGGGTGCCAGCCTGGGTGTAGCCCTGGTGATATTAGGCGCTGCATTTTTACCGCCTTTTTTAAGGGAAATTGCCGTATCGCCTTATAGTATCGTATTCGCTTCCACTTTAGGCAGCCTGGCGGTGCTTCTGGCTGTACTCTTAGTATCCCGCTATTTGCGCGATACCATGGGGATTTTAATCGTTGGTTTGATGTTTAGCAGCTTTACCGGTGCCATTGTGGGCGTACTAACCTATTTCAGTACGGCCGAACAGTTACAGAAATTCACTTTCTGGTCTTTGGGAAGCTTAGGAAACCTGTCTTGGACTTCCATTATCATCCTTTTAATAACGGTTCTTATAGGTTTACTGCTCAGCCTTGGCAGCATTAAAGCTTTAAATGCCTTATTGCTGGGAGAAAATTATGCCCGGAGCCTGGGATTGAATTTTAAAAAAGCCCGGCTTATCATTATCCTTGCCACCAGTTTACTCTCCGGAAGTATTACAGCCTTTGCCGGACCAATTGCCTTTATCGGCCTGACCGTTCCGCACATCGCAAAACTGTTGTTCCAAACCAGTAATCATGCTGTTTTGTTTTGGGCAACGCTGCTTTTAGGAGCTTCCATCATGCTGTTGTGCGATTGTATTTCGCAGTTGCCGGGAAGCGACATGACCTTACCGATAAATGCAATTACTTCTATTATCGGAGCTCCGATAGTAATATGGCTGCTGCTTCGAAAACGAAAAATGATGAATTAACGGTGTAAAAGATAGCCATGAGTACAACGAACGACATATTAGTTACTACCGGTCTGAGTATTGGTTATAAGACCAAAACTTCGGTAACGGTCATTGCCGAAAGCTTAAACCTGAACTTGCAGGCAGGCAAATTAGTCACGCTTATCGGTGCTAACGGTATTGGAAAATCGACCCTGTTACGAACCATTACCGGCATACAGGCACCGCTGAAAGGTGCGGTTTTACTGAACAATAAAAAAGTTACGGCCTATCAGCCTACGGAGCTTGCCCAGAACCTGAGCATTGTTCTTACCGAAAAACTGCCGCCAAGCAATCTTACCGTTTTCGAATTGGTCGCTTTAGGCCGCCAGCCCTATACCAACTGGATCGGAACATTGTCTGACGAAGATATTGCAAAAGTGGATACCGCTCTGGAGCTGACGCAAATTACCGCTCTGGCCAATAAAAGGCATTATGAAATCAGCGACGGCCAATTGCAGAAAGTTTTGGTTGCGCGCGCTCTTGCCCAGGATACGCCGCTGATCATTCTGGATGAACCCACAACCCATCTGGATTTGCTGCACAAAGTGGCTTTATTCAAACTGCTGCGGAAACTCACGCATGAAACCGGAAAGTGTATTCTTTTTTCAACACATGATATCGATCTTGCCATACAGCTGAGTGATGAAATGATTATTATGACACCGGAACACATCACCCAGGACCAACCCTGCAACCACATTGCAAACGGTTTGTTCGACACGTTGTTTAAAGATGAAAATATCTTTTTTGACAAAGAAAAAGGGAAATTTATTATCCGTTAAATTCCAAAGGTTTCGTAATTTTAAGCTTGTTTAAAAAACATGCTATGAACTGGAAAACCTCAACCGCTTCTGTTGTGCTTATCTTAACAACCATTGCAACACAAGCACAGCTAAAAACCGTCGATTATTCAGATGGAAATCAAAAACTACAAGGGCTGTCTGCCACTCCTAAAAAGGCAAAAGTCAACAAAGCCGGTGTCTTGATTTTACCGGCCTGGATGGGCATAGACAACAACGCCAAAGAAAGTGCCGTTACGCTGGAACAACAGGGTTATTATGCTTTTGTTGCCGATATTTACGGCGTTGGGAATAAACCTGAAAATGCAAAACAGGCAGGTGAACGTGCCGGATTTTACAAAAATAATTATTCCGAATACCAGAAGCGCATTCGTCTGGCTTTGGAACAACTGGTAAAACAAGGAGCAAATCCGAATGAAATTGCGATAATCGGCTATTGCTTCGGCGGTACGGGAGTACTTGAAGCAGCACGGGCCAATTTTCCGGTAAAAGGAGTTGTTTCTTTTCACGGCGGTCTGGGCAAAGATGCTTCCCGAAAAACAGAACCGATTACGCCTAAAGTACTGGTACTTCACGGTGCTGACGATCCGTATGTTTCTGAGAACGAGATCAAAGCTTTTCAAAAGGAAATGCGCGATGCCAAAGCCGACTGGCAAATGGTGTATTATGCCAATTCCGTTCACGGCTTTACCCATAAAGATGCCGGAACCGATAACAGCAAAGGTGTTGCCTACAATGAAAAAGCGGCACAACGCTCCTGGAAAGCCATGCTGGGCTTTTTTGATGAGATCTTTAAATAAAAAAAGCCAGTGCGATTGCACTGGCTTTTATATTTTTTCGCTGTTTTATTCTGCTTGTTCGTAATCGTAATTGACCATCCAGTGAATTCCGAATTTATCTACAAACATGCCAAAAAATGCTCCCCAGAATGTTTTGTCCAAAGGCATTGTTATTCTTCCTCCTGCCGAAAGTCCGTTAAAAAGACGCGTCGCTTCTTCTTCGGAATCAGTATTGATGGAAATAGCAATATTGTCACCCATAGTGGTGGCTTTTCCAAAAGCTTCGGAAGAATCACTTCCCATTAACATGCTTCCGCCGCCAATTGGCAGACATATATGCATGATTTTTTCTTTTTCAGCATCCGGAAGCGGATATTCTCCGGGCGGCATATCTTTATATTTCCCTTTATACGGAAATTCTCCTCCAAATACGGATTGATAAAAATCAAAGGCCGCTTCACACGTACCGTTGAATGTCAGATAAGGATTTACATTTGCCATAATTTGTTTGTTTTTGTTTGTTTGGTTCATTTTTGCAATACCAAATGTAACCAATGTTCAAATCTTTTAGCAAAAATTATTGTTATTTTTTAAACAATTATGACAAATATCCGGTTATTCCGTATTATTTTCGCAATTGTCTTTTTGCTTCGCCAACAGCGAAAGCTACCGAATTGGCCAGGTTATAGCTTCTTACCAATGGCGAAATCGGAATAGTCAGTTGCTTTTCAAAAAGTGCCAGCACTTCTTTACTGAGTCCTACGCTCTCTTTTCCGAAAACCAGCCAGTCACCATCCTGAAATTCGGCATCCAGATACGAAACAGTGCTATGGGAACTAAACAGAAAAACGCGGGATAAATCGGGAACAGCCGCTTTCCATTCGTCAACCGACTGGTATTCGAACCAGTCAAGATGTACCCAGTAATCCAATCCGGAACGTTTGAGGTTCTTATCGGTAATTTCAAATCCGAACGGATGGATTAAATGCAGCCGGCTTCCGGTGCCCACACACAAACGACCTATATTGCCCGTATTGTTCGGGATTTCAGGTTCTACTAAAACAATATTTAACATAACGGTATTTTATAATGCCCCGGGTAGCGAAAAGTGTTCTACTTCCCGCACCGCACTGGCTTTAAGATTTTGCAAAGATATAGTTCCTACCCTAACGCGGACCAACCGCAGGGTGGGAAATCCTACAGCTGCTGTCATTTTGCGCACCTGCCGGAATTTGCCTTCGGTTAAGGTAATGGATAGCCAGCTTGTAGGGCCATGGCGTTCATCCCGGATTCGTCTTCCTTCACCTATATAATCGGGTAATTCATTTAGAATGCCGGCTTCACAGTGTTTTGTCGTGTAGCGGATGCCTTTAAAGCCTATTTCAACGCCGGTTTGCAACCGGGCAATAGCTTCCGCCGTAATCACACCGTCCACCTGGGCGTAGTATTCTTTTTCTACGGTTTTACTGCGCACAATTTCACTCATCATACCATCGGTAGTGAGCAAAAGCAATCCTTCCGAATCTTCATCCAGCCTTCCGATAGCCATGGTTCCTTCCGGAAAATCATAAAGTTCCCCCAGTAGTTTTTTATGTCTTTTCTTTTCATAAATAAACTGACTTAAATAACCATGCGGTTTGTGGATCAGAAAGTGGCGGTGCTGCATAACAATTAATTTGCGGCAAAAATACACTTTTTTGGCTGGTGCCGGTTACTGCAATCCGGAGGAATGCTATACCGGTGCAGCCGCTTCCTTTTGGAGCTGCTGTTTTTTGGCAATTGCCATTTCAGTGGTATAGTAGCTGCAAAGCAGGTCATAGATGATCATTTCACATTGGCGGTTATTGGACGGGAACAAACGGTTCATGTTCATGTGGATATAACTGCCCAGCAAATCATTCAGCGTTTTACCGCTGTGGTGTATTTTTTCCCGAATGGCTACTACCGGTTCTGCTAATCGGGTATTCCTTTCCGTTAACAGCTGTTTTAGTGCGCCGGTTTCGGTTTTCATAAAAGCAGCAATCTCATTTTTGTGTTCCCTGTATTTGGCGCTCAAGCCTTTTTTAGTAGGCGTATCCACTTTAAACTCTTTAAAAAAACCTTCTCTCAGGCTTTCCATTACTGCCCGTTTTTCATGGATCGGATAACCAAAAGTATCTAAAAAAGTATCAATGGAAGCCATTCCGAAAATCCACCTGGTATTTTCACTTTCCGGTTCTTCCAAAACAGTTAAAACGGCCGTGATACAATGGCTGTCGTGAAAAAAAATTGTTTCGGCTTCCGTTATCAGCGTAGCTCCGTAACGTTTCATCTCCCTGCTGTAGGTATCCGTCTGCAGTTTCCAGATGCTGTTCTGTTCCCATAAATTGCGCAGGCATTCCTGAAAGGCAAGCATTACTTTTCCCAGCTGTTCCGTATTGACCAAATGCACCCGCAGCCGAATGTGATGGTCCGGATCGGTATAGCGGATAAAAAACCATTTATCGAGTATTCCTTCCTCCTGCAAACCGGTAATGACCGCATGAAGATGATGGGTCAGAATAGTGTCGGTCGTGGAAAAGCCGGTATATATTTTATAGTACAGCCATTCGTCACCAATAAGAAATGATTGTTTTATAGTCGTATCCATATTCACTTCTTTTAATTTAATTCTTTATAAAATGAAAAGACCACCTCGTTGGCAAAATAGTCCTCTTTACTACCTCTGGTCACGGCATCTTCAAAAAACAGGAATTCTTCTATTTCAAAAACGTTTCTTTTCGCTACTGCCGTGGCAAGCATCTGAAAAGAGGTCAGGTTTTCAAAATTGATCAGCAGCTTGTTGTCGCCTTCCACCAAAATGGCATATTGCGGAATATTCCTTTCATTGCGCCATTCGGTAATGGTACCGATCTCCGATACCGCATCGATGGCTAACAGTTTTTCCACTTCTTTATGGGTTATTTTCCATTTGGCTCTGGAAAGGATGATGTTTTCATATTCGACCCTTGGCAGAAAAGGATATTCATCACGCAGTCCTCCCCAGGTAAAGTACAAACCGCCTCTTTTTCCCTGCGCCTGTAAATCACACAAAAAGTGATAAATAGGCAAGGCGTTATGGGAATAATTATGGGCGTTGGTTAAACGGGGAATGATTTCTTTATTGTGTTTCAGCGAACGGAGTACAACTGTGTTATCTCTTATGGAAACAACCAGATCTTCAATCGGGAGCTGATGGTCTGCCGTTTTTCCGGAAGAAGCCAGATACGGTATTTCAAATTTCCGGAAGGCAGGGCGCATCAGCACATTCCCTACTCTGTTTTCCGGAAGGTGTATGATTTCGGGCAGTAATTTATCGCTGTTTAGCGCCTCTTCTTTTTCGATGATTGTTTTGGCATATTCATGAAGTTCCTGATCGCCCAGACAGAACCTGCCGAACAAATTGGCCGCACCGGAACCACCTACCGTTTTAATGACAATTTTCTGTTCGTCACCACTGGTTACAATTTCTGTCATGGACGAAATCGTATCCGGTAAATCGTCCCATATTGGTTCAAAGCTGCTAAAATCTTCATCCTGTAGCTGAATGGTATATTCTTTATTGGCTTGAGCCGTTCTCATTTTACCAAAAAGAATACTGTCTACTGCCGACCATTTCATTTCCCGCTGCCGGTTGGTCTGCTGGCCGGACGGAATATAAATTTTGTTTAACAACGGATTCAGGCTGCCTTTATAGCTGTTTACCGGATAGCCGATACCGAGCTCGTTATCAAGTGCCAAAGCAAGCGGCACCTCCCGGTCTTCATAGCGTTCCTGAAATTTGTCTATAAATTTTTGCAGCTGCAGATTGGGCATGCGCGAGGTCATTCTGTTTAACAGTGCAATTCCTTTTTGAAGCTGTGCAGTAGTGGCTTCTCCCAGTGTGTTATGGCTGGTATTGAGAATCATGTCGGTTTGAAAGATGTATTTTTCATCAAACGGAATGTCAAATTTTTTCAGGATTGCCAGCAGCGCTTCATATTCCTTCGGATCATTTCCAATGGAATGATCCAGTGCTGCTATTTTTTGTGCCGTTTCTTCCAGAATGGCAATAAGGTTTTCCGTGTCCTTTAGTCTTTTTAACGTTTTGATGGTCTGCCGGATGAATTCTTCGCCGGAAACGGAAAGTTCCATTTCACTAACCAGGATCTGATTGTCAATTAAGTCATCTACAAATCCGGCTGCTTCCTCCACAGTGATGTCTTCTTTTGCCAGCAACTTTACCAATGCCGCTTTATCGGCACCGTTTTTGGCCAGTTGCAGGCAGTCATTCAGGTAATCGGAGGTTTCTATTTCGATAAGATGATGCGAACGATTTGTATTCTGGTAGATACATTCCACATAACGGATGTTATTCCCAATAAAATAAAGGCTCGAATTGGGATAATACTGCAGCTGTTCCCGAATGTTCTTATTTGCGGTAAGGGATTGGTTTAAAGCCCCGACAAAATTCATATCCAGCCTTGTATGGCGCTTGTTTTTAGAAAAATCACTGTTTTCAATACGGGTATTTTCTGTAATACTTCCCAGTTTGCAACCGGCAAAAAGTCCGAAAGGTGTCGGACGGAACGCCATCCGGGTTAAATATTTCAGGAAGGAAAGCTTTATTTTTTTGCATTCTTTAGGGTCTTCTACTTTTCCTTCCGTCCATTTTTCAATTTCCTTATACAGTACCGGTGATGCCAGGAAGATGGCTTCCCGGACTACCGGATCCCGGAACTGCTGCTGTATTGTTTCGTCAGGAGTATCTGCCTGCCGGGTGAGTTCCATCAGGAAATTGATCGGCATTAACGGTGTTCTCAAAACATATTTATCAAACCTGTTATAGCGTATGTTCTTCTTTTTCATAATGGTGTTGTCGCTTAATACCTTAAGAATAGTGTTTTGTCCAATAAGGTTGTTCCTCCGGTTGTAAGATTGGCCAGATAGGCCGCTGCCACACCGGAAATTCCTTCCAGCAGTGTAACATCAATCTCATTTTTCCGGCTTCCTTCAAACAGTCTGTAGGCAACCACATCATAGGCTGCCGTGCTGTTTTTATAAGCATGCGTTTGTTGCAGCCAGTATTGGGCTGTTTCCAGAAATTCAGGTTCTTTCGTCAGCTGGTATATGTTTTGAAACATAATGGACAGTCCGCTGGTGCCATGGCAAAATCCGGCATCGTTGTGCATTGTGTTTTCTTTGGTTCTTCGTTGGGCTGTTTGCTTCAATTGTCCGATTATTTCCGATTTCAAATCCGGCATTTCCATAATATCGGCTGCAAACAATTGGGTATATAAGATGCCTAAATCGCCGTAGCACCAGGCCATTCGGGATGTTTCGGGCGTATAGGTTTTATCGAGATAGTTTTCTTCCGGTATGTGTACCGGAAAATACGATTGTATCGCATTGTGGTTCTGGGTGTTGTTTTTGTAAAAATTAAGGCTGGCTTGGAGCAGCTCTTTACAGGCATCGGCTTTAATGTTGTGGTAAATGCATTTTCCCAGAAAATATTGTACTCCGGCGTTGCCGTGTGCCAGTCCGAAATCAATTTTGTATTTCCGGGTTTTATAGTGATCGAATGTTTTCCAATAACACTGATCGCCTTCTCTTTGGGCTATCCCCGCAAGTCTGTCGACCAATGCTTCAACCTGTTGTTTTTTGCCCGTTTCTATAAAATACAAGCCAAGTCCCATCGCACCGTGAAGGATATCGATATCTTCTTCTTCGAGGTTTATTTCAAAATGTTCGTCAAGGATTTCATCAATTTCAGCGAGTATCTCACTGTAGTCGCCTTCCAGGATCTGTTCTTCTTTGAGCAGGTGCAGCAGATAGGCATATCCGGCAAGACCACCGCAAAATGACGGATAGAAGGCTTCACTTTCGGAAAGAATATCGTAGGTTTTGGCGATATATTGCCGGATGATATCCGGATCAACCAGTTCCGGGAATTTTTTACGAATGTTTACCAATGTTATGATAACGCCAGACAAACCGGAATGCAATGCAATATTGGCGGCTTTTTCTTCTTTAAAAACCTGTTCCGGATTTTGTAAGTAGTCGGTAATTTCTTTTAGTTCTTTATAGCCTTCCAGTTCCATAGTGGTGTTGTGAGATTATTTATTTAAATACAAAACCGTTGAAGAACAGCAACTCTTCAACGGTTTAAAATAGCGTTCATTATGAAGTAATTGTATTTTTAACCGGTTTGGGCAGAAGAGAACAATCTTCTCTTTTGGTTCAACACCTGTACTGCTATCTTTAAAAGATTATAGTAAAATACATTACTGCTATTTTATTTTGTCTGTTTACTACATCTCTTCAAGAGTAGTTGTAGGGCACACTAAATGTGTTACACAAGCCACTTTAATACTTGGGCACTCTAATCTGGTAACAGGTACACCACAAGGCTGTTCTGTCCATCTTATCTCTGTTGCGAAGCTCGCACAGGTTTCGTTTGTTCCTCCACCCTGGATGTTTGCTTTTTCTTTATCCGTTAATACGGAAACCACTTTCTTTTTTAGGTTTAATCGTTTCATTGTATAATAGTTTGATTGGTTACGGTAGTTTTAAGGCACGAATATCGGATCGCTGGTTGGCGGTGTGATCCCGTCATTCGGACATCTTTTTGTTGGCGGCGGCGGCACTACACAAGGGTCTTCGGTCCATCTTATTTCTGTTGCAAAGCTGGCACAGGTTACGTTTGTTCCACCACCCTGGATGGTTGCTTTTTCCTTATCCGTTAATACGGAAACAATTTTTTTCTTAAGATTAAGTTTCTTCATAATGGTACATTTTGAATGATTATTATTGTTCTAATTTGTGTTTCCTTTTCTGAAATAAGCCTTAATAATTCCAAATTTAACGACTTAAAAAGCACTCTCTTATGCGATTTAAGGGTAATTCTACCCTTTTTTTATAAGATAACCTTTATTTTTTTTATTTTTAGAAGCAGAAAACAACAGTATACATGAACAGAACAGTCGGGGAAAAAATTCGCCATATGAGAAAATTAAAAGGCTTTTCGCAGGAAGAAGTAGCCGAAAAACTCAGTATATCGCAATCTGCCTATGCCCGTATTGAAAATGGTGAAAGTCAGTCGTGGGCTTCCCATATCGAACAGTTGAGTTTGATTTTTGAAGTGAAACCCAAAAGCTTTTTAGCCAAACAGAAAAACGGAACCGATCCTAAAAAAAGAAAAGATAAGGAGATTATCCTGGATAGTATTAAAGCCTTGAATGACGTTTATAAAAAACTGATCGAGCAGTATGAAAAACGGCTGCAGGAAAAAGATGAACTGATTGCTTTGCTGAAGAAAGAACGGTGAGCGGTTTAATATGCATTGCCCAACAAACAGGGTACGGTTTTCCGTAATGCTTTTTCGTTTTTTTTAGCTCTTTTTATAAGGTATTGCACCTTAAAAAATTAAAACTATGATTAAACGTACCGTTCTTGTAGAAAACAAAACCCGTATTACTACAAAAAATCTCCAGCTGGTTTTACAATCCGAGATCCGGGAAAGTTTTATTCCTGTTGAAGATATCGGTTTTCTTGTTATTGATAATCCCGAGGTTTATTTAAGCATTCCTGCCATGAACCTGCTTATCGAAAATAATACTGCGATTATTGTTTGCGGCAAAAGTCATCTGCCCAACGGGATGTTTCTGAATCTTAACAGCCATCATATCCAACAGGAAATATTCCGAAACCAGATTGAGGCTTCTTTACCGCTAAAAAAGCAATTATGGCAGCAAACCGTTGTCGAGAAAATTAAGAATCAGGGATTACTTCTGGAAAAAATCACCAGGCAAAAAAATACGTTTCCGTTTTTGGCCGGTAAGGTACTCAGCGGCGATTCCAGCAATATGGAAGGTGTCGCAGCATCGCAATACTGGAAGTCCTTTTTTGAGCACAGTTTTAAAAGGGAACGTTTTGGCGAATATCCGAATAACTTTTTTAACTACGGCTACGCCATATTAAGAGCCGCTACTGCCAGGGCTTTATCCGGAAGCGGCCTGCTGAACACTTTGGGCATTCATCATAAAAGCAAATACAATGCTTTTGCACTTGCCGATGATATCATGGAACCTTTTCGCCCGGCTGTAGATGAGCTGGTTTATCAAGTCATACAGCAATATGATGAAGAGGAATTAAATACGCTAATAAAGTCGGAACTCCTGCAGGTGTTAACCCGAACGGTTTATTTTAAAGAGGAAAAAAGTCCGCTGATGGTGGGTTTGCAAAAAACGGCAAGCTCACTGCAGCAATGTTTTACAGGAAGCCGCAAAAAGATCAAATATCCTTCGTTATGGAACTTAACGGATACCGAGTAATGTGGCTGTTTGTATTTTTTGATTTACCAACTGATACCAGAAAAGACCGGAAAAATGCTTCCGGTTTTCGAAACAGCCTGTTAAAGGACGGTTTTTCGATGATGCAGTATTCTGTTTACATACGGCATTGTGCGAGTAGTGAAAGTGCTGACGTTCATGAAAAACGGATTTATAAGCTGCTCCCGCCTTTAGGAAAAGTGAGTGTTTTAAGGATTACCGACAAACAGTTTGGAAATATCATTAATTTCTGGGGTAAAGCAGAAGTCCCCAAAGCGCCGCAACCCACACAACTGGAATTGTTTTAACCTTAGAAATAAAAAAATGCTTCAAGCTTAGCTTATCACTCTAAAAAAGAAGCATTTTTTATCACGATATTTACTTTTAAACACTTAATAATCAGAAGCTAAAAACGCAACTAATATCGTGCTTTCTAATCTTTAATCAAACCACAACTTGTGACATCAATTCTACTATGTTTACTAAAATATCGTGCTTTCTAATCTTTAATCAAACCACAACAATACAGACAGAAAAATACAAAATAAATTGAATATCGTGCTTTCTAATCTTTAATCAAACCACAACTTCTTCTGATAAATTATTGTTTCCGAATCCAATATCGTGCTTTCTAATCTTTAATCAAACCACAACGAAACAGACGTTCAAAACTCTTTGCAAAAGAATATCGTGCTTTCTAATCTTTAATCAAACCACAACCATCGACTCCGATTCGAGTCCTGTTGCTATAATATCGTGCTTTCTAATCTTTAATCAAACCACAACCACAGTTCCACAAGCCATTTTTTAACAATAAATATCGTGCTTTCTAATCTTTAATCAAACCACAACCCGATCTGATTCTGTACGACTCCGGAAGAAAATATCGTGCTTTCTAATCTTTAATCAAACCACAACCATCTGCACGCGCTCCAATAGTAGCCGCATAATATCGTGCTTTCTAATCTTTAATCAAACCACAACCGAAGATTTTTTTTTTACTTCTGGCAAATCAATATCGTGCTTTCTAATCTTTAATCAAACCACAACAAGCTGCCAGCAAAGTACAAGGAATCGCAGAATATCGTGCTTTCTAATCTTTAATCAAACCACAACTATTCGAACATTTTATCCCATAATTCTAATAATATCGTGCTTTCTAATCTTTAATCAAACCACAACTGGCCAATAATAATCTTCGAAATTGAATTTAATATCGTGCTTTCTAATCTTTAATCAAACCACAACCCGCTATTGTCTAAGAATGCATTTTGTCCTAATATCGTGCTTTCTAATCTTTAATCAAACCACAACTGGCCAGTAGTAATCTTCAAAGTTGAATTTAATATCGTGCTTTCTAATCTTTAATCAAACCACAACAAAAAGAAAGAACTGATATACAGACGCAATAATATCGTGCTTTCTAATCTTTAATCAAACCACAACAAAGAAGCAATGTGTAATTTATTGCTGAAAAATATCGTGCTTTCTAATCTTTAATCAAACCACAACGGACAAACCAACAATAAAAAACACCGTAAAAATATCGTGCTTTCTAATCTTTAATCAAACCACAACTAGTAGCGTCTGCAGTATCATTTATTTCTTAATATCGTGCTTTCTAATCTTTAATCAAACCACAACTTCTTTTAAAAAGTCGATTAATGCATAAAAATATCGTGCTTTCTAATCTTTAATCAAACCACAACTAGCTATTGAGGTAAAAAGACGTTACCCGGAATATCGTGCTTTCTAATCTTTAATCAAACCACAACTTGTTTATCCTGAACGGTTTTTCCGTACGGAATATCGTGCTTTCTAATCTTTAATCAAACCACAACATCAGCAATTAATGTAAACACATCGAAAAGAATATCGTGCTTTCTAATCTTTAATCAAACCACAACGTTGCCTGTAATTGAGTGTTCAGCATTAGCAATATCGTGCTTTCTAATCTTTAATCAAACCACAACTGTTGGATTTCTTCCAAATCCATTCCCTCAAATATCGTGCTTTCTAATCTTTAATCAAACCACAACATGAAGTCTTCCCAACCGTCCCATAATAATAATATCGTGCTTTCTAATCTTTAATCAAACCACAACACTGTACATGCGTGGAATTCCAGTCGTATAAATATCGTGCTTTCTAATCTTTAATCAAACCACAACTAAGCTGCTACAATCATTGGTGATATGTATAATATCGTGCTTTCTAATCTTTAATCAAACCACAACGCTATACATTCTTGGTATTCCGGTCGTGTAAATATCGTGCTTTCTAATCTTTAATCAAACCACAACCCTGTAAAGTTCGCTGATAACAAGGGTACGAATATCGTGCTTTCTAATCTTTAATCAAACCACAACAGCGATAGTAGTTTACCATTGCGTACAGGAATATCGTGCTTTCTAATCTTTAATCAAACCACAACTAATCACACTGGTTTAAATGGTGTCGCGACAATATCGTGCTTTCTAATCTTTAATCAAACCACAACCTTACATAAACTTTGTTTATCCTCTATTTTAATATCGTGCTTTCTAATCTTTAATCAAACCACAACTAGTCGCGCTTGTGTCTGTTTAATCTCGTTAATATCGTGCTTTCTAATCTTTAATCAAACCACAACAACTAAGAAAAGCTAAGGGTGAAAGTTCAAAATATCGTGCTTTCTAATCTTTAATCAAACCACAACGTATAAATTAAATATCTAAATATGAGCTTTAATATCGTGCTTTCTAATCTTTAATCAAACCACAACTTCCCATGTTGGGCAAATTGGTTTGCTAAAAATATCGTGCTTTCTAATCTTTAATCAAACCACAACGCAAAAATGGCACGTCTACCACCGGATATAAATATCGTGCTTTCTAATCTTTAATCAAACCACAACTAACTGCGTATTAAACGTTTGCGTTTGCGTTTGCGCAATATCGTGCTTTCTAATCTTTAATCAAACCACAACAACGGTAAGTTGAAGACCTTGTGTGAGCTGAATATCGTGTTTTCTAATCTTTAATCAAACCACAACGGGTTAAGTACATGATTAAATAGGCAGAGGAATATCGTGTTTTATAATCGTAAACTAATAATTATACCTTTTTATATTTCCAGTAACTGATATTACTATTTTGATTGGATTTAGAGTATGCCATCCTGTTTTACCCTCACCAAATCCTTTTAAGTATGTATAATCTGATTTGGCATATTTATCTTCTCTTGAGTCATTATGCTTTCTGAAACATATCTCCATAAAATAATCTGCTCCAGCAATTTTTTGAACTTTATAAATATAATCCGCAAGATCATTTATTTCCACATTATTCCAATCTATATCTTTTTCATTTTTGAACAATATAAACATTTCGTTCTCTTTAAAAGTTTGAACGATTCGTTTTCCATCAAATGGGAGTTGTATATGATTTGTGCCTTGTCTTTTTCTTTCAACGACTTCCCAAAAACTGATAACATCTTTATCTAATTTTCCTTCATAGTTTTCATATATTAAAACATGGTCGTTATTTCGAGGATTAACATATTGGTTTTCATCTTTTTTTAATTGTTTCGCTTTATTTATAGTTTCCTTCATTCTCACCTTTAACACAGGAACAGGATTACCGTTTTTATTGGGCAAAAAGATTTGCGGCTGCTTTACTCCTTTTTCATCTGCGATAAAAAAAGTATTAGCCGGGATTTTATCTTTGACAAAGCCTCCTAATTCGTTGATTCGCTTTAAGATTAGCGATCTGATCGTTTCGTCAACTACTTTATCGATCTGCTTTGCCGTCTCCAGATTATCGATAGGTTTTCTAACATGAAAAGCTTCTTCTCCGTTAAATTTTCGCTTTCCGAAAACAGTTTCCTTATGCAACTGCCCTCGTGCGGCAACACCTACATTCTTATAGGTTTTTCCGTTTTTCTCTACTTTGTGTGTTCTGACAGTAATAGCATTAGAGGTCTTTTTATGAGAAACCAGGATTTTTTCTATTGCTTTTTCTGCATCATATCGAAATGTTTCCCACGGCAGCGGAAAATCTTTTAAGTCATAATTTCTGTTATGACGATTCCACTTGGATAATTCCTGCAAATAACTGATTTTACTGCACGCCATCACCAAAGCATCTATCGCATGATGCCGGTGATCTTCCCTTGTTTTGGCATTTGCATCGTTTAAAACTGTGTTCAGTCCCCATTTTTGGCGTAAATTCGCAGTCATCTGCCCTGGCGACACCATTACATTTTTACATATCTGGGCTAAGTAATTTTTTGCTTCTTTACTGATATAACGGGTATCATTCAGTTGTCTTGATGTAAAATCATCATCAAATTTCTGCTGTACAAATCGTTTGAATTTCTGGTAGGCATTGGGATATTCTTTTGTATCAGAAAACAGCTTTAAAGCCCTCTCTTTTATTGCCGACCAATTTGCTTCATCATTCCCGTAAAACTCATAAGGGGATCTATCTCCTTTTTTTCTGTTCTCATCCGCCCAACACAATGTCTTGTTATTAAAACTATCGTTTAAAGAACGGCTCCACGGGTGGATATGTTCAATTTGGATTTCGCCTGTAAACAGTTTGTTTACTGGAATAGTAACTCCGGTATACGGACAGGTTTTTTTGCATTCTTCCCAAAGTTTAAACTTTAAAATATTATCCTGAGTTACCCGGGTATACTTCTCCACTTCCTGCCTGATCCGGTCGTTTTCTCTTTCTAACCGTTTTTGCTCCCTCCTGATTTTATTGCGTTGTGATTTTGATATTTTCAAATCACGGGCCATCTCTATTTTAATCGCATCAATTGCTCCATGCTTATCAATAAGTTCATTGACCAGCTTGCGCAATTCAAAAAGAGCCGTAATAACAATTGGATTTCTAACCGCCTGAATTGCTTTATCCGCTGCTTTACCAACAGGCAATTTTTCAAGTATTTGCGTTACTGTTATAGCTGCCGAATGATGGTATAGTTTCTTTAATTCGTTATCACCCAATCCAAAATCTTTACGCAATAAGTCCTTAACAGTATCGATAAAGCCTCCGGAAATCTTAGCTCTGATGATGCCTTCAATATTATCAATTAGTGTTAACTGTTTTACATTGTTTTCGGGTGTATCATTTTGCCATTTTGCTCCAAACACATTTTTAATTCCCGCCATAACTACGGCTACATCATACGTATATCCCTGCTGCAGAAATGGCAATATATTATTAATCGCTTTCCTGCTTAAACTGGCATAACCGTCTTTTACATTAAATCTGGAAATGTTATTGGCCTGTTCTTCGGTAAACTTCCAGTTTTTAATGGCATATTCTTTCAGATTGGACTTACTGTCAAAAAAATACAATACATGCCAGATATCTTCCTGTTCTTTATCTGAAAATTCAAACCATTTTTTGCCAAAGAATTTTTTATTGGATAAATTAGAAATTGTATGAGTTCCTGCAATTTTATCGTCGTCTTTGTAATTAAACTTAAATTCGGCACTTTCTTTTTCAATTACTTTTCTAATTTTTTTAAACTCCGGTTTCTCATTTGCATATAGAAAAGTTACTATTTTTTCTTTTTCCTGTTGCGTTATTTTTTTTCCGTTATATTCAATCGTATTAACCCATTGCCAGACTCTAAATTGTTCAACGGGAACAGCACTAAGCGGGCATTTGGTTTTTGCCGGTTCAAACGAACAATTCCCAACCAGATGTTTTTGTGAACGCAATGGTCGCTGATGGAATAATATCCCGTCCTCTTTATAGCCTTCTTGTTTTCTTCCTCCAAATAATGTTTTTAAGTCTTCATTCAGATCCGTATGAAATTGTGCCTGCTTGTTCCAGATCAATTCAAATTCATCCACATACATTTTACGGGTGGTATACCGATTGCGTATTCTTTCCAATCCGTATTGAAACGGTTGGTTTTCTTTCGGATAAATTTCATATAGATACCCCCCTAATGTTTTTCCTTCAATACTTTCCAAGGTATCCTCTATTCCTATTTTACCTTCTTTAACATTACCTTTAAAAATAGCACCATCGTCACTGCCTCCTTTTCTGCTATTGCTTAAAAACCCTCTGCGCTGTATCAGATGATACAATATTCGTCCTAATTCTTCAAGGGAAATTTTTTCGTTTACTGCTTTCTGACGAAGCTCATAAGGATTCAGAACAAACCAGTCTGTTAGCTTTTCTGAAGGAAATTGTTTTGTTTTTTTCCAGTCTTCAAAGTCAGCATCGGTCATAGGACACATCCTGTTTTCGGAAAGTGCTTTTAGCAGTATTTTTTTTCGCAATCTTCTTCTGAAAAACTGTCTTCGGATTCCTCTGGCTCCGGTTCTTGCAGCATTTTTCGACATCTCCCTGTCACCATCTCCCAAATTTTCTACTCCCATAGGGAATATTCTTGTCCCGATATCTGCAATTTCATTTTGCTGATCATCCACAACCGCCCAGCCGATACTGTTTGTTCCTAAATCTAATCCTAATATTTTCGTCATGACATTCTAAAATTTTAAGAATTTTAAAGCTACTAAAAAATTAGTATTGTTTGTTTACGGATTTCCATAATAAAAGTCAAGCATTTTTTTATTACATTTGAAATGTGAAAAAATTATTCTAATCTTTAATCTTATCACAATAAGGCTATATGCCGTAGGTGAAAACCTTTAGTCCTGCTTCGGTGGGACTTTCTTTTTTTTATTATTCAATAAAAACAAATTCCTATTTTTACATAACACGCAAATTTTAATTATACGATGTCACAAAACGTAATACTACCCGCCGCATTTATCATTGCCCTGCTTATCGGGATATGGATAGGAAAAATACTGGCTGCCGCTGCTTCCAAATCGGAGCAATCCGGACGGGACGAACGCATCAATGGCTTACTGGCTCAGGCGGAACAGCTCAAACAGCAATTCCTGCAGGAGCGCAACCAGTTTGACAGGCAGCTTACTCAATCGAATATGGAGAAAGAACAGATCCGTACGGAAAAAGATGCCCTGGCCATACAACTTTCTAAAAAAGAAGTGGATTTTGACAATCTCTGGGAACGCAATAAAGAACAAAAAGAAGAGGTTAACCAGCTGCAGGAAAAGTTTGCGAAAGAATTCGAAAATCTTGCCAACAAAATCCTGGAAGAAAAATCGACTAAGTTTACCGAACAGAATAAAGAAAACCTGAAAAACATACTGTCTCCTTTACAGGAAAAAATTCATTTGTTTGAAAAAAAGGTAGAAGACACCCATAAGGAAAGCATTGATTACCATGCGGCTTTACGCCAGCAGATTTTAGGATTACGGGAAATGAACGAACAGATGAGCAAAGAAACGCTCAACCTGACAAAAGCACTAAAAGGCGACAGCAAAATGCAGGGGAACTGGGGCGAATTGATCCTGGAAAAAGTACTGGAAAAATCGGGTCTTGAAAAAGGACGTGAATATGAAGTACAGCAAAGTTTTGTAACGGCAGCCGGCAGCCGCGTACAACCGGATGTAGTCATCAATTTACCGGATGGCAAAAAAATGGTGGTGGATTCAAAAGTATCGCTAACCGCCTACGAGCGTTTTGTAAATGAAGAAGACGAACCGGCAAAAACAGCCCACCTGAAAGAACACCTGCATTCAATCAGACGTCACGTAGAACAATTGAGCAGCAAAAATTACCACGATCTGTACCAGATGGAAAGCCCGGATTTCGTATTGCTTTTTATCCCGATGGAACCGGCTTTTGCAATAGCGCTTAACGAGGACAACACACTTTACAATAAAGCTTTCGAAAAGAATATTGTAATCGTAACACCGTCTACTTTACTGGCCACCCTGCGCACTATTGACAGTATGTGGACAAACCAAAAACAGCAGGAGAACGCCTATGAGATTGCCCGTCAGGCCGGCGCTTTATACGATAAATTCGATGGTTTTGTAACCGACCTGGTTAAAATCGGCAAAAAAATGGACGAAGCCAAAACGGAATATCAGGGCGCTATGAATAAGCTTACAGACGGTAAAGGCAACCTCATCAGCAGTGTGGAAAAATTAAAGAAAATGGGTGCCAAGGCGAAAAAATCGCTGCCCGAAAATATCCTGAACAGAGCCAATACTAATCACGAACAAAACGAATAGCACTATGGAAACCGACTACAAAAAAATAAATTCTTCGAGAATCACTATCTCAGAATTGATGCTCCCTTCCCATTCCAATTTCAGCGGAAAAATTCACGGTGGCTATATTCTTTCCCTAATGGATCAGATTGCTTTTGCCTGTGCTTCCAAATATTCCGGCCGTTACTGTGTAACCGCGTCTGTAGATACAGTGGACTTCCTGAATCCTATAGAAGTCGGGGAATTGGTTACCCTGAAAGCCTGTGTGAACTATGTGGGCAGAAGTTCGATGGTTGTCGGTATCCGTGTGGTTTCCCAAAACATTCAGACCGGAAAGGTCAAACATTGCAATTCTTCTTATTTTACGATGGTTGCCAAAGATGATACCGGTAAAAATGTAACCGCTCCGAAACCGATACTGACCAGCCTGGATGAAGTGCGCCGCTTTTACGACTCCATACGCCGCAACAATATCAGGAAAGAACATAATGACCATTTAAACCGCTTTGACCATACCACTAAAGAAGCATTGGAAGGATTATCAAATTACGGCGTACAGTTAGATATATAACTTTTTTAAACAAATTAATTAATATTGTTTAAAATAATTGTTAATTTAAAAACAAATCCACAAATACTATATATTTGTTATACAAAAACATAAACATTTGAATAACAAGTATATGAAGAAAAGCTACTTATCCCTTACAATTATTGCATTTCTGGGGGTTTTCACCTTATTCTCCTGTCAGTCCGACAGTGACGAATATGAAACGATTACGCCCACTCCAACTACTACTCCGGTCTCCCTGGATCTCAATCAGATTCCCTATCAAAAATTATCGGACTACCATTTCTTTACCGGTATTTTAAAAAATAACACACCCAATGCCCGGGTGCTGCCTTATGAAATTGCCAGCGGACTGTTTACCGATTATGCCCATAAAAAACGTTTTGTATGGATGCCCGAAGGCACCAAAGCCGTTTATGACGGCGACGGTAAAGTCCTTAAATTTCCGGTGGGAACAGCACTGGTTAAAACTTTTTACTACGACAATGTACAGCCGTCCAATGACACCCGGATTATCGAAACCCGTTTGATGGTTAAAAAAGGAGTTGACGGCAGCGGCAATGACATCTGGATCTTTGCCAATTATATCTGGAATGAAAACCAGACGGAAGCAACGCTGGATATGAACGGCAGCTATAAACCACTCACCTGGAAAGAAAACAATGTAACAAAATCGACCAACTACAGAATACCTTCCGCAACGGAATGCCTGACCTGTCATAAAAAGAATGAAAAAGCAATTCCAATTGGTCCGAAACCACAAAACCTGAATATTACCTACAACTATACGGACGGCGCCAAAAACCAGCTTACCAAATGGATGGAAAACGGTATGCTGCAATCCGGATACCCATCCAACATTGCCAGTACGGTAAACTGGCAGGATACTTCCAAACCTTTGGAACTGAGAGTACGCTCCTATATTGATATTAACTGCGCGCATTGTCATGCCGAAAACAGCCATTGCGATTACCGCCCGATGCGCTTTGCATTCAGCGAAACCGGTAATCCCGTAAATCTGGGTATTTGTGTTTCCCCTCAGGAATATATCGACAATTCGCTTACCCATATTGTAACCAGAGGAAGTTTTCAACGTTCCATGTTACATTTCAGAATGAATTCTACAGACGAAGCAAACAGAATGCCGCTTCTCGGAAGAACAATTGTACACGAAGAAGGTGTACAAATGATAGAGCAATGGATAAACTCTTTAAATCCCAACTGTCCATGATTTAGTAACCACCTACCAAAAAACAAAACAACATGAAAAAAATTACACTTTTACTATTTTTAACGTGTGCCGTCAGTGCCTTTTCCCAAAGCAACTGTCAGACGGCGCAACTGGTAAGCATCGGCACCTACACCGTTAATGCTATTGACGGATCGGAAGCACCATCCCCTATTTGCCCCCCAAACAGCAATACTGCTACTGCCGGCAAATGGTACAAATACAACGCGACCACAAACAACAGCATTACCGTATCTACCGATCTTGCCGTAAATACCGGTAAAGATACCCGTGTACACATTTACAAAGGACTTTGCGGTTCCCTGGAATGCGTGGGCGGTGATGACGATAGCGGTACCGGATATTTATCCATCGCTACGATTAACGGTACTCCGGGCACTACCTATTATATTGCTTTTGATAACCGCTGGAGTCCTGTGGGATTTGACTTTAAAATCACCGAACAGGCACCGGTAGTTCCACCGCCAACGCTTGTTAGTTTCTCTCCGGTTTCCGCTTCGCTTGCCGGTTCTTCCTATAAGAACTGTGTGGTGGATATGAATGGGGATTACCTGGACGACATTGTTGGCGTGAGCGGTTCCCAGATTAAAATTTTATACCAGAATGCTACTGGTGGGTTTACCACCGCTACCTATCCGACAACGATGGTTAACAACGTACCTTCCTGGAGTATTGCCGCAGCAGATTACGACAAAAACGGATATAACGATTTGATCTACGGAGGCGGCAGCGGGGCAACCTTTATGAAAGCCAACAGCAACGGAACAGCTTATACCGCTACTTCGTATCCTAATTATATCTTCTGCCAGCGAACCAACTTTGTGGACATTAATAACGATGGTAACCTGGATGCCTTTGTATGCCATGATGTGGATCCCAATGTTTATTTCCTGAACGACGGTAATAATAACTTTACGTTCCATCAGGGCGGTATGGGAGATCATCCCGAAGGCGGAAATTACGGCTCTATCTGGGTGGATTATGACAACGACGGAGATCCGGATTTGTTTATAGCCAAATGCCGAGGCGGGAACACTACCGCCAATATCAATGAACTGCACCGTAACGATGGTAATGGTGTTTTTACCAATGTGAGCGTTCAGGCCGGTCTTGCCGACCCTATCCAGACCTGGTCGTCAGCATGGGCCGATTTTGACAATGACGGTGATATGGATGTTTTAGTCGGAGCAAGCTCGAATGCAAACGGGATGCACAAATTAATGCGCAACAACGGCGACGGAACTTTTACCGATGTTACAGCCGGTTCCGGATACCCGCAGCTAACCAACTTAGGACAGGAAAATGTTGCCCATGATTTTAACAACGACGGTTTTGTGGATGTATTCGGAGCAGGAAACATCATCATGATCAACAACGGCAACATGACCTTTACACCACAGCCTATTGGTGTTACAAACGGTCCTATCGGCGATTTAAACAACGATGGCTTCCTGGATATCCAGAACAACGACAACGTTTATATGAATAACGGCAACAGCAACAAATGGTTAAAAATATTACTGAAAGGCGTGCAGAGCAACATTAACGGTATCGGGGCAAGAATTGAAATATTCGGTCCGTGGGGCAAACAAATCAGAGATGTAAGAAGTGGCGACGGTTTTAGAAACATGAGCTCTTTAAATGTTCATTTTGGTCTGGGAACAGCTACCGAAATTTACCAGGTAATCGTTAAATGGCCTTCCGGAACGGTAGATGTTATTAACAATCCAGCCGTAAATCAAAGCCTTATGGTGGTTGAAGGTACAGCACTTAACAATCCTGAAGTTGCCCTGGATACATTTATGATTTATCCGAACCCGGCACAGGACTTTGTTAAAGTACATTTTAACAACCTTGACAGCAGTGCGAAAAAAGCACTTTTCTATGACACAACCGGTCGTTTAGTACTGAAAGCAGCGATCCAGTCGGAACAGATTGACATCCGTACACTTTCCAAAGGAACCTATATCCTGAATATAGAAAGCACCAACGGTCAGAAATACTCAACAAAATTCATCAAGAATTAATCATAAAAAAGTCCCGAATCTTCGGGACTTTTTTTATTAAAACACGCGGACTAAATTAAAGCCGAATGCGATTTCTCCTTTGGACCAATCCCCGGTGGTTGCTCCCAGGAATCCTGCCTCATGCATGGCTCTCGAATTGGTAAAGTGCATCTGAAAAACATGCCCTCCGGTTTCAAGATCGACCCCTATTGACAACGGATTGGTGTAGATAGAATGTTTGGCACGGTTCAGGTGTGCCGCATAATCCATATTAATGGACCAGCGTTTGGTAAGCTTGTATCGTCCTCCCATTCCCAATGCAAACTGATCGTTGGACTGCGGATTGGGCAATACCACATTATTATCGGCATCCAGAAAATCCCGCAGGGTATTTTGATGAAAATAGGAGGGTGCCAGTTCCAGCGATAATCTTTCCGTAAACTTTCGGGACACTAATAACTGGGTCACATAACTGAGTCGGTTCTCAAATTTCAGATTCGGAAAATCGTCTTTCTTTAATTCCGAATTGATCGCCAGGCTGTTAAACCCAACCAGAGTTACCGGGAAGCCATTTTTTTCCTGTGACATCAGTCTGTATTTCAGCGCCATTTCATAGGTTTTTTCAAAACCGCTTCTGGACACATGTGCCGTTAGCCAGTTATTGATTCCATATACAAACTTAATCTGGGTGTTTGCATCGTCCATTCCAAAAAAGTCGGAAAACCCGTTTTTAACATACGAAAAACGGTGCGCCACTATAAAATAAAAGTCGCCTTTCGAGGCTAATTTTGTAGATTCCAGATTGACAATTTTCAAAGACTTAAAAACAGCTTCAACTTTATTATCCGTTTTTACGGTATCAATCTGAGAAAGTAAATCATCTTGCGCAAAGGAGCAGAAAGGCAATAAGCATAAGGTGAGTAAGGTTTTTTTCATATAATTACTTTTTTGGGTATAATGGTTATACTTATCTATACGATGATTTTGGTGTTTCGGACGGCAATGGTCTGTATTTTATTTTACAACAGAACCTTCATCCATTTTCAATTCACCCAGCAGGTCATCATAGCCGATAAATCTCCCTTTCACATTTACATTGGATAACAGCATCATTTCACCTTCTTTAATTTTATCCTTAAAAACAATAAAAAGCTTTTCATCAATAATAACAGAATTGGTTTCCAAATCCATACCCGTTACTTTCCCGTATACTTCTATAGCCTTGTCCAGGTATTTTTCGTTGGCTTTGGTTTCGTTGGTTTTAAATTCTTCAAAAATAGAATTTGCCGTAACCAGATAGCTTTGTTTTTCAGAGGCAATATCACGATGTCCCTGATACAAATACGAATAAGCACCAAAGCCCAAAAGAGCCAGAATAACGAGGATTATTATTATTTTACCTTTTCTCATAATAATTATTTTAATATCACAAAATTAACAATATTATTTTCTATAATTTAAATTTTTAATCATAACTTTAACTAAATAATTGCAATAACAATGAAATTCACAAAAATACTTTTTATCTCATTTCTATTTGTATTGTTAGCCGGCTGTACCAATGAAACCGACTCCAATCTTGTGGGAACCGATACCAATACCGGTCCTGTAACCTACGCCAATAGCGTTAAAAGTATTATTGACAATAATTGTATTTCCTGCCATGGAACCGTGCCGTCAAATGGCGCTCCAATGTCGTTAACCACCTATGCCGATGTTAAAAATGCCGTACTGAACAGAGGGTTGATCGACAGGATCACACGGGCGCAGGGAGCACCGGGAATGATGCCGAATGGCGGAACCCGGCTGCCGCAAACTTCGATTAATAAAATTATAGAATGGAATAATACCGGTCTTGTAGAACAGTAAAACACCCTAAATCATGAAAAGAGCACTATTTGTTTTCGCACTACTCCTCTCTTTTGGTTCTTTATCCGCACAATCTAAAAAAGTGACCAAAACCGGGGAAATAACTTTTGAAGCCTCTGTTCCTGCCTTTGAAGAAGTAAAAGCGAACAGCCGCAACGCCACTTTTGTATTGAATACGGACACCGGCGAAATTGCCAGCCTTATTCTGGTAAAAAGCTTTCGTTTCAAGATTGCACTTATGGAAGAACATTTTAATGAAAATTACATTGAAAGCGACCGTTATCCCAAAGCGACTTTTAAAGGGAAAATCGATAATTTCAAGCTGAGCGCCCTATCGGAATCTGCGAAAGACTTTGCCATCAGAGGAAAACTGGAATTACACGGAAAAACGAAGGATGTGATCATACCCGCCAAGATACAGAAGAGCGGTGAAGACATCGTTATCAATGCCGCATTTAATGTGAATGTAGACGATTTCGGAATTGACATTCCCAGCATTGTGAGCAAAAAAGTTTCTAAAAATGTGAATATCACGATCAACAGTACGCTAAAATAAAAGCTTTGTTATAGCTCCCAATAAAAAAGGCATCCCGGTTTATGGGATGCCTTTCACTTTTTAACGATTACTTATTCTTCTTTTTCGATTTCGTTTTTTTCTTGCCTTTGGCTTTCTCTTTATCCTTTTTTAAACCGGTTAATTCCATTTTCTCTTTGATACGCTTTTCCGTATCGGAAATAAAATAATGTAAATCGGAATTATACGAATGCAGCTTTACTTCTTTCAAAACCGCTTTGGCTTGCTTGAAGTCTCTTTTTCTTTCCAGAAACATTACTTTCTTTAACAGAATTTCCGCTTTATTACAGCCTTTAATTGTTAAGGCGAAATCAATTAGTTTCCCGGCCTGCTCGTAATCTTCATTGATCAGAAGCGTATCAATAAAATACGGATAAACCTCCAGTGCGTTAATGTTTTCTGACAGCGCCTGTTCAAAGTACATTTTTGCGCTTTCATAATCATATAACTGCTCTGCATGCAGTCGGCCGAAAAGGCACAATGCCATTGTATTCTTTTCGTCGTATGACAAGGCATAGCCTAATGATTCTACTGTTTCTTCCAGATAAGAAGGATAGGCATCCATAGCCTGAAACAAAAACTTATCTAATTTATCTGTTTTCATTCGATATAGTTTTGCAAATTATTTTTTAATTGTTGCCGGGTGGTTTTATAGCTTTTATCCGTTTTTTGTTTTTTAAAATCGGTTCCGCTAAACACCCGTTTGGGATTTCCTCTTTCAATTTGGAGCTGGTTTTCCCATTGTTGGTTCACTTCTTCTTTTAGCTGTTCCAGAGTTGCCGCTTCCAGTTTTTGGATCAAGCGTTCGGTCGCTGTTTTTTTATTCTGATGCTGCGAACGGCTTTCCATTGCCACTGCCGCAATGCCCGTAGGAACATGAACGGCACGAACGGCAGAGCTCACTTTGTTCACATGCTGCCCTCCGGCTCCGGAGCTTCGCATGGCCTGGTACTTAATATCTGTATACGAAATCTGCGCTTTCGCGGATTGCCGTACTTCAAAAATTCCGATAAACCAATTCTTTCTTTTGTGCATTTTCCGGAACTGGCTCTGTCCGATCCATTGAATCGTTCCAATCCATGAGTCTGCAAATTCAGCACTTCCGGATCCCTCTACAAGCACTGTGGCCGTATTGACCGTCCCGTTTTCCTGTCCGGATTCCCGTTGCAGCACTCTGGCTTCCATCCCCTTTTCTTTTGCCTCTTCCAGTACTTTTTTAAGTACCTGGGCGGCCACCCAGGAACATTCTTCCGGACCTCTTCCGGAAGTTATCTGTATGATCCTTTCCATTGTTGTATCGCTTTTAAAAGCTTCTCTCTGT
This sequence comes from Flavobacterium sp. UBA4197, assembly GCF_002379575.1. NCBI lineage: Bacteria > Pseudomonadati > Bacteroidota > Flavobacteriia > Flavobacteriales > Flavobacteriaceae > Flavobacterium > Flavobacterium sp. UBA4197. Next base: position 120,200 of record NZ_DFUB01000022.1, on the reverse strand, counting down.
TTTTTGCGTCTTTAATAAATCCCGGCAGACTGGCCACCATTGTTTTACCACCGTTATACTGGCTGTTTCTTTCTCTTAAATCAGCAGCAATATAACGTTCCATATATCCGATATGCGCTTCGTTATACGCCCAGAATATATTTCCCTTCACAGCGGTCTGAAACCATAATTCCGTATTAAAGCAGCATTCCCTGTAATTATTTTCATCGGTCACAAATTGCATATACACTTCCACTATTTTGGGTTTAAAGGCTTTTATCTCATTGCAGCTGCCGCATTTTAAGCGTACCGTTTCCGGTTTTTCATTTAAAAGCTGCGATTCATAGTTAACCTTTTTGCTATTGTTACAGCAATACTGATCCACAACGGCCTTATATTTAATCATGCCGCCCTGCTGTGAAAAGTGGCAGTGCCTGCATGCTAAAATTTTAGTGTAGCCGTAACCTTTTTTCCCGTCAGGTTTTTTTGTAACGCTTGCCTGTTTATGGCATTTGGGACATTTAACAGCTATAGCTTCTGTGAAATTATAGCTTCTCTTATTTTCGTCTTGAAATCGTTTCATGTTTTTCGGTTTTAAAACCGGTCTGATTCGGAAATCAGACCAGTTCTGTTATCGGTCCATTCTAACAATTTTAGGCGTAAATGTGCCCAAAACCGTTACCAGTTCCTGCTGGTTGTCCATTACTTTCATGATGTCTTTATAAGCCATTGGCGCTTCGTCTATTCCGCCGCCAATGAGCGCTACATCATGTTTCCGGAGCTCCTTTTTAATATCGCTCTGCGTAAAAGTGGTTTTGCACTTTGCTCTCGAAAACAATCTTCCGGCGCCGTGTGAAGCCGAATTCAGACTGGCTGCATTGCCTTTTCCCATCACGATATAACCGGGGGCTGTCATCGAACCGGGAATAATCCCCAATTGTCCTTCGGCAGCCGGTGTCGCTCCTTTCCGGTGAACGATACACTCTTTTCCCTGATGCATTTCTTTCCAGGCAAAATTGTGATGGTTCTCTATTGTCGCCACTACTCTTTTGCCTAATATTTTCGCGATTCTTCTATGGATATCGTCATGGCAGGCTTTCGCATAATCACCGGCTAAATTCATAGCACTCCAGTATTCCTGCCCGTCATGGGTATTCAGATCCAGCCATGCCAGATGCTGTACATTTTTAGGCAACGGACATTGTTTGCCTGCCAGATAGGTATACTGTTTGGCGATATTGGCGCCCAGTCCGCGGGAACCGCTGTGGGATAAAACGGCAAAATACTCACCGGCTTCTATTTTCCATTCCTGTAGCGGATGGGCAATGTTTACAATCCCGAATTCTACAAAGTGATTCCCGCCGCCGGAAGTTCCCAGCTGTTTGTAAGCCTTATCCAACAGAGCTTTCACAAAAGGAATTTCTTTAAACTCCGGTCTGGAAAACACCTCATGATCGGCTTTGATCGCATGGGTTTCATACATCCCGAATTTGGTATGTTCTTTCAGGATTGCCTGTAGCTGCAACTCTTTTCCTTTCAGAAACGCAGCCGGCAGATCGAAGATGGACAGACTCATCCGGCAGCCAATATCGACCCCCACTCCATAAGGAATCACGGCGTTTTCTGTTGCCAGCACCCCGCCGATTGGCAGGCCGTAACCGGAATGTGCATCCGGCATTAAAGCACCTGCAACGGCTATTGGCAATTTTAAAGCATCATAAAGCTGAAACTTTGCCTGTTCGTCAATTTCATTTTCTCCAAAAATCGTGAACGGTGCCCGTGTTGTACGCAGCTGCTGCATTCTGACGGCTACCGGATTTACCAATCCTTCTGCAACCTTTCCCCAGGTGCCGTGGTTTTTGAACTTTTCAGGAGCAAGCAATACCGCTTTTGCTTCCGTTAAAATGCTCTCTTTTTTTTCTCTTTTCCGATATCTGTTGATTTGCCCTAAGGCTATATTGATACTATTGTTTTTAGGAAAACCCAATTTTATAAGGTCTTTCCCGGATAATTTATTTCCCATTTTTATAAACTTTGATTTTTTTGGTGCGAAATCATCCGATACTGCCATTCATCGGGAATGGCAAAAATGATTTTGCGGACTATTATCCAAACGGATAAATAAGGTTCAAAAACCGGAAGCTTTGAAGTATAAAAAGTATACAAAAAAGCCCGAAACTAATTGTCTTCGGGCTTTACATATCCTGGAAAGAAAATTTCTACGATTGTGAGCCACGAAGAACAGCCACATCATTTTGCTTTGATGCCTGACTGATAGATAATGATTTGATTACAAACATTTTTCTTCGTTTTTTAAAGGTTATTAATATTTCACTGTGCAAATTTTGTAAAATGTTTTTGACATTTCCTAATTTTTTAAAAAAAATCATTAAAACAAAAATACAAATACCTGATTTAAAAATAGTTGTGCCATTAAATAATTACCACAATTTTAGCTTAATTACAAAAATTATCGCTTATACTGCCGGAAAATTTCATGTTGTCCGGAGCATCACCGCCCGATATGCCATTCGTATAATCCGGAAAGAATCCGGTCTTTTTTGTAGTCAAAAAGAAAAATGTAATTCTAAAACAGTTATTTTAGTACCTTAAAACAGCAACCCAATACTGTACCCGTGAAACAAATTACAGCTCCTTTATTTTTAGCAATACTGCTCTCTTTTCAATTCGCCTTTTCTCAAAAAAAACCGGGTCTGTCCAAAAAACTCGAAACCAAAATAGACAGCCTTATCCGTACTGAATTTAACGATCAAAATGGTCCGGGAGGCGTATTTGTGGTTACCCAGAAAGGCAAAAGTTTATACCGTAAAGCCTTTGGAAAAGCCAATCTTGAACTGGATGTGAACATGACACCGGAAAATGTTTTCCAGATAGGTTCGATGACCAAACAATTTACAGCTGTAGCCATTTTGATGCTGGAAGAACAGGGAAAACTAAATGTTAACGATGCTGTTTCAAAATATAGCAAAGACTATCCATCGGGAGATAAAATAACGATTCATCACCTGCTCACGCATACTTCGGGTATTAAGGAATTTACTAAAATGAAATCCCTTTTATCAATTGCGCAAAAAGAGATGAAACCGGAAATGGTGGTCGATTTTTTTAAAAACGAAGCGGTTGATTTTGCACCGGGTGAAAAGTTTGAGTACAACAATTCCGGCTATGTCCTGTTAGGTTATATTATTGAGCAGGCTTCCGGGGAAACCTATGAAAATTTCCTCAAAAAGAATATTTTTGACAAAATCGGAATGACGCATACGTATTATGCTACCGATCGTCAGATCATCCCTAAAAGGGCATACGGATACCATAAAAAAGAACACGGATATGTGAACAGAACCGTAATCAGCTTTAGCATTCCGTTTGCATCAGGCGCATTAATGTCTACTGTTGATGATATGCTGAAATGGCAAAATGCGTTAAACCAAAATGTTTTACTGAATTCGACGGAGACCAAAAAAGCTTTTCAGAAATACCCGTTAAACAATGGTGAAACCTTCTCTTATGGATACGGATGGCACCTTAAAGACATTGACGGAACGCCTACAAGAGAACATGGCGGAAGTCTTTTCGGATTTAAAAGCATGGGCGTTTATATCCCGGGTGAGGATATTTATGTGATAGGATTTAGCAATTGCGACTGCCATTCTCCAACGGAGATTACCCGGAATATTGCCAAAGTGGTTCTGGAAAATGAAAAAAAGTAACCCGGAAATAACCGGAATTTATTAGCAAAAGAAGATCCTGTTCTTTTGATACCCTGATGCTCCTTCAAAAAAATTAACAATAACTTGGGATTTTAAAGAGGCATAATATTTACCTTTATTTTTTGTAAAACACATATATACATAACCATATTTATTATGCCTACTGACTGTATCAGCTATCAAGAATCCAATTATTTTTCGAAGTTAATTGTTGATTATTTAGATAAAAAAACAGAAACACAGTCCTTATACCATCGTTTTCCTTCTCTGGAAAATTTCAAATTACAACTCGAAGAAAAAGGAAATAATTTCAATCCGGCTCACAGAAATACTTTAGCGGCCGTTCTTGAAGAACAATATCGTTCCGTGAATACTTCGGAAGCAACCCGGCAGCATATTGCTCTTTTAAAAGAAGTCAATACTTTTACCATAACAACAGGACATCAGTTAAATTTATTTACCGGTCCGCTGTATTTTCTTTATAAGATTGTTTCGACCATCAATTTAGCCAAAGAATTAAAAGCAGCCTATCCCGATTATAATTTTGTACCGGTATATTGGATGGCTACCGAAGATCATGATTTTGAAGAAATCAATTATTTCAATTTCAAAAACAAAAAGATCAAATGGAATAAAGAAAGCCACGGTCCTGTAGGCCGTCTTTCGACGGAAGGACTGGAAAATGTTTTTGATGTTTTTTCGAAAGAACTGGGTATCGGGGATCATGCAGAATATTTACGCCAGCTATTTAAAAACGCTTATCTGAAACAGGATAACCTGGCAGATGCCACCCGTTTTTTAGCCAACGAATTGTTCCGGGAACAGGGATTGGTGATTATTGATGCCGATAACGCATCCTTAAAAAAACTGTTTGTCCCGTATCTCAAAAAGGAATTACTGGAACAATATGCTTTCGGGAAAGTAACCGAAACTGCCGGGTTACTCAAATCCTATACGGTTCAGGTAAATCCGCGCGAAATCAACTTATTCTATATAGAGGACAATTTAAGGGAACGTATTGTTTTTGAAAACGGGAAATATATCGTGAACACCACTTCCCGCACTTTTACGGAAAGCGAGCTGCTAACCGAGCTGGAAAGTCATCCCGAAAAATTCAGTCCCAATGTTATCATGCGACCGTTGTATCAGGAGGTTATTTTACCCAACCTTTGCTATATTGGCGGAGGCGGTGAACTGGCATACTGGTTTGAGCTGAAATCCCTTTTTGAAGCGTCTAATGTTACTTTTCCGATCTTGTTATTACGGAATTCCGCTTTGATCGCAACGGTAAAACAAGCTCAGAAAGCTGACAATTTACAATTGAGCTGGTCCGATTTATTCACCAGACAAGGTGAATTGGTTACCGCTAAAACCAAAGCATTTTCGGAATTTACAATTGATTTTACCGAACAGAAAAATCACCTGTCGCAACAGTTTAAAAACCTGATGGATATGGCAAACAGAACAGATGCTTCCTTTTACGGTGCTGTAAAAGCACAGGAAACGAAGCAGGTAAAAGGATTGGAAAACCTGGAAAAACGCTTGTTAAAAGCCGAAAAACGCCAGCATGAAGAAAAGCTGCGCCGCATCACCGATTTACAGAACGAATTGTTTCCCAACCAGAGTTTACAGGAGCGTTTTGCTAACTTTTCGGAGTTTTATCTGGAATTTGGCCCGGCCTTAAACGACGCTTTACTAAAACAATTAAAACCACTGGAACAGGAATTTTCGGTTTTAGTTTTATAAGGCTGTTGCTGTTTTTATAACTTTTCTGAACGAAATAACAATTTCAGCAATACGAAATCGGTTTTATTTATTTTAAAAATACTACTTTTGCAAAAAATTTAAACAAATCAAAATGGCAACGAATAGAACATTCACTATGATTAAGCCTGATGCTGTTGAAAAAGGACACATCGGAGGAATTATTAACATGATTACTGAAGCTGGTTTCAGAATCGTATCTATGAAATTAACGCAATTAACTGTAGCTGACGCTCAGAAATTTTACGCTGTTCACAGTGAAAGACCTTTCTACGGAGAATTAGTGGAGTTCATGTCAAGAGGACCAATCGTTGCTGCTATCTTAGAAAAAGATAACGCTGTTGAGGCTTTCAGAACTTTAATTGGTGCTACAAACCCAGCTGAAGCTGCTGAAGGAACTATCCGTAAAAAATATGCTACTTCTATTGGAGAAAATGCTGTTCACGGATCTGACAGTGATGAAAATGCTGCTATTGAAGGTGCTTTCCATTTTGCAGGAAGGGAGCAATTCTAATACAAGATACCTTATATTTAAAAGGCTGTTCGATGAACAGCCTTTTTTTATTCCTTTTACTTTCCCACAGCACCATCGCTATTAATAACACGGGTCACTTTCTTGTTGTTTTTTATTAATTATACAATATAACTGTTAAAAACGGGTAGTTATACGCTATAATACGTTTTTTCAAGGCGCTACTTTTACCTAAAACCTTAGCATCTGCATACAGGTATAAGTGCTTTTTGAAACGAAACATTACCCAAACTAACAAAAACAATTATGAAAACACTACACAAAACCAAGGCAATGGCTATCGGAATAGCCTTGACTGCTCTAGGAATCACATCGCTGGTTTCCTGTAAAAAAGAAAAAGCAGAGGAAGCAAATGCCAAACTGGCTGCTATCGTTCCCGGTATTAAACCTCAGGAATTTCCAAGTAATTTAAACATTCCCGGTTTTAATTTCCCGGAAGATTCAACTGCAATTTACGGCTGGCTTAACAAAGCCGATACCGCCAGTATTGCCCGACATGCCTGGGGACTTTGGGCAGGAATTACCCAAAAATCCAATCAGGTTTATAACGGCGACAGCCTGATGGTTTTTGAAACCTGGATGGGTGTTAAAGAACTGGCTAAAATGGCTGCAGATGGTAACAAACAAGGCGGATGTGATCAGATCAAAAAACAGCGAACACCATTAAATGTTCCGAAACAGTTTGTACACGGAATGTTATTTGCCAATAAAAAGGCGGTAATTGACAGTACCAAATTTAAAGTTTTTGAAACGGTTGCCTACAATCCTGCAGCAGCTTGTTTTGCTACCGAAAATTTAATTTTCAATCAATCCGTATTGAACCAATACCAGGTGAAAGACGGTATTGGAAAAATACCGGATTTCCCGGCAGCTGCCATTACCACCAAGCCAACATACTATGCAGGAAAACCGGACAATAACGGCTTTATCAAAGTTCCTGTATGGCCCGGAACTCCCAATCCGGCAAAAGTTTACGGTTATAATGACTGGCAGACTTTTGTGTATGCCGACATCAACAACAAACAGTCCAATACCAACATAACACCGGTAACCACTGCCAATCCTACACCTGCACAAATTAAGGCGGCAAGCTGTAACCTGAGTGATTTCCTTTATATGAAAATCGACCAGAAAACAGCGGCATATCTTAATGAACATCAGAATAAAAAAGAAGATCAGTTTAAAGCCGGTGATTACGTATTGTTAATGGCCATGCACGTGGGCACCAAAGAGATCAGCAACTGGACCTGGCAGACGTATTTCTGGAGTTACAATCCGGAAACACCATTTGCTCCAAGTTCTACTTTCCTTGCCAAATTACGCCCAAAACAAATCAAAGGTGCAGCTGCCAATTATGCCGTTTCCACTTCTTACACGATGGTATGGCCTAACCAGCCGATAACCGGAGGAACGGACAAAGGCGCAAAACCGATGATCTCTTTCAACCCTTATCTTGAAGGCTCTTTCGGACCAGGTACGTTTAATATTCCGAACAATTATAACAAAACCTATCAGTATGGTGTTCAGACCAACTGTATGACCTGTCATGCTTTGGCTACCCAGATTGGTGTAGGTTATGCAACCGATCAGTATATCGACATGAAAGACATGAAGTTATTCAAAAATCAGGTACAACTTGATTTTGCCTGGTCTATTCAAAGTAATATTAACAAAACCAAATAGTTATGAGTCAGCACGAAAGCATTCATCATGGTTGCACCCATTGTTCCTGCAACAGCCCTATTCTTAAAACTTTAGAGCAGGATTTATTCAGCCCGTCACAAATTGCCAAACTTTCCGAAAACCGGGATCTGGCTATTGCCCCTGAATCGGAATCATTAGTAATTCACGGCGGTACGATCAGACCATTGATCAACGGAAAGATGGATACCGTAGAAGCTATCGGGATTCATGACGGAAAAGTGGTTGCTGTGGGCACTTTACAATCGGTAACAGACACGATGAATTCCAACGGAATCACTCATAAGACTAAAAAATTAAAAAAACAGCAGACTTTATTACCCGGTCTGATCGAACCCCATGTACATATAGTTCCTTCTGCCCTAACCGGAAGCTGGCTGGATCTGGGTCCTTATAAAGGTCAGGATCTGAGAAAGGTTTACGACAAAACCTGGCTGAGCAAGCAAATAAAAGCGTACATCAAAAAGCATCAGACCAAGCTTTCCATAGGCAGCTGGATTTTAGGATGCGGTGTGGATCCGGCATTAATGCCTTTTCAGAAAAGTGATGTTCCCGGCGGACTGAACCAGCTGATTACTTTCGACTGTGATTATCTGGACACCATTGTACGCGATTATCCGCTATTCATGACCAGTGCTTCGATGCATACGGCTTATGTGAACACCAAAGCGTTAAAGATTGTATATGAAAAAAATGAAGCGGCCTTAAAACCCACTTATCCTACTTTTGAAGATTATAAAGCCAAAACAAACGGGCAGCTTCAGGAAGAGGTGGGTATCGCACCGGCTTTAAAGAGCATACCGTCCTTTCAGATAGCCGAAGCCGCCTTATCGATCTTCCGCAACCTGAACGAGCAGTTCGAAACAGCTGTTTCAAGAGGTATTACATTTATGTATGATGCCGGTATGAATGCTTTGCAGAAAACAATACTGGAAACATACCTGACTTTCCATCAGCGAAAAGTACGGATCGGTGCTGCCCAGACGATCACTTCGAAAGAAATTGACAGTCTTGCGACTTATGTCCCGGTTCAAAACTATGAAGATGTTTATTACGGCAGTATCAAGATTATTTCCGATGGTTCCAATCAGGGATTAACCGGCTATCAGTCTGAAAAATATTGCTGTAATCCGGATAATAACTACGGTGCTTTCAACTTCCCGGAATCGGACCCGCATCCGAAGGAGTTACCGGACGACTACAGAACGCTGGTTAAAAGGGTTGTTTCCGAAAAAGAATGGCCGTTAATGATCCATGCCAACGGTGACGTCGCTGTTGCTTATGCGATTGAGGTTTACCGCGATGCCTTTAAGGATGCTTCCGATAAAAAGAAAGTCATTACCGACCGCATGCACCGTATTGAGCACTGCTCTATCCTTACGGACGACCAGATCAAGGACATGAAAGATTTGGGGATAGTTCCCAGCTTCCTGATTGGGCATGTCGGCTATTGGGGTTATGCTTTCCGTGAAGCCATTTTTGAAGATAAAGCCGAAAAACTGGATTTGTGTAAATCTGCCCTGAATGCCGGTTTAAGAATAACACTGCATACAGACCACAGTGTTAGTCCGCTTGGACCGCTGCGTTTAATGGAACAGTCCATTACCCGTATCATGGAAGGCTCTCCGGCTTCCTATCCGGATAATGTGTTAAATCCGAAAGAGCGCTTAACCGTTGAAGAGGCGTTATTAGCCGTTACTTATGATGCCGCTTGGCAATGTCATGCCGATAAATGGGTGGGGTCATTACAGGAAGGTTATTTCGCCGATTTTGTGATCCTGGAAGAAGATCCGTTGCTATTGAATATCGCTTATAAAAAGCTGCGCAACATTCCGGTACTGGAAACCTGGAAAGGCGGTACCAGTGTTTACAAAAAGACTAAAAAAGCCGCAATGGTCTTTTAGAAATCAAAACAAAAAAGCAGGAGTAATATCCTGCTTTTTTTATCGTAATACCAAGTCTTTGACGAGGTCTTTCCGCAATTCCTCGTTGATCATTGCGATAATCTTTTCTTTTCCGTAGCTCAGCTCTTCCCTAAGCACTGCCGAAGAAAGGGCAACATACAAGGTTGTTCCTTTTAAGACTATTTCTGTAGTATAGTTGTTTACACCGTTACCCATCAGGTTTTTCCAGGCATCCCTTACATCAATCTTATCCATCCCGGACTGCAAGCGGTTATCCTGAATGAACTGCTTTAAAACATCCCCTATCGGAGATTCTTCATTAAATCGTTTCGCCATGCTTATTTAATTGAAAATGAAGTCGCTTTTTTGTAATGGTATTCCATATCATGCTCATTCTTAAGAACCAGTTCCTCATCGGATATTTTTACCAGTTCTTCCTTCCATTTCGCATAAGCCGTAGTATACTTTAAATATACATGCTTATCTTCTTTTACAATAGCTACTTTTTCATCCAGTTCACTCACCAGGTAAGTCCCGTCAAGCTGCGGCATCACTTTTTTACGAAATCCCTTGTTGTTCTTTATCTCAAAATAATCAATAGTAGGATTAATTGAATATTCTTTACTGCTTCCGTCCGGCATGACCGCTTTCTCGATTTCCCAATAGCCGTTAATTTTGGCGATATCTGTATCTTCAATTTTTTGGTTACAAGCTGTAAAAACCAAACAAATCAGCAATGACGAAATTATTTTTTTCATGGCATAAACATTTTTACAAATTTACCTTTTAATATGGCAAAAACTAAATTTAGATGGAAAAAACAGTTCTGATTAAACTATTTAATATTTTTGGAGTCCTACAACAAACCCTCACCCGATGAAAAGAATTTTCCTTACTGTTTTTACGGCAATCAGCTTGATGAGCTGCAGTGCTGATAATGAAGTCGTTTCCGATACTACACCTGTTGTTCCGGTTACTCCGGGCGAAAGCATGTATTTCCCGCCTGTAACCTCCGGAAGCACCGTTTGGGAAACCAGGAGCCTGGCAGAGCTGGGCTGGAACAATAACGCCGTACAGCCGCTTTTGGATTATTTAAATCAAAAGCACAGCAAGTCGTTTATTATACTTGTAAACGGACGAATCGTGATGGAACAGTATTTCAACGGTCATACCGCTACGGCAAACTGGTATTGGGCAAGTGCCGGCAAAACCCTTACGGCAACAATGACCGGAATTGCACAACAGGAAGGTTTGCTGAACATCAACAATAAAGTATCCGATTATCTGAATACCGGGTGGACCAGCGCCCCATTGGTTAAAGAGAATTTAATTACCAACAGGCATCTGCTTACCATGACATCCGGACTGGACGATGCTGCCAATGGCGATTGTGTTACTCCCGATTGTTTAACCTATACTGCCGATGCCGGAACGCGATGGGCTTATGACAATGTGTATGTAAAATTGCAGGATGTGGTCGCTGCCGCTTCCCATACTTCTTTCAGCAGTTATTTCAATACCAGACTCCGGGATAAAATCGGGATGAACGGAATGTGGATCAACACCAGCGACGGACTGAGCGTTTACTGGAGCACTACCCGAAGCATGGCACGCTTTGGTTTACTGATGCTGAATAAAGGCAAGTGGAATACCGATCCGATTTTAAATGAAACCTATTTTAATGAGGCAACCAATACCTCACAAAACATCAATCTGGCTTATGGTTATTTGTGGTGGCTGAATGGAAAATCAAGCTATCATTTACCGCAAAGCCAGCTGCAGCTGCCGGGAAGTATTATTCCTTCCGCACCGGCAGATATGGTAATGGCACTGGGTAAAAACGATCAGAAAATATACATCATCCCTTCCAGGAAGATGGTTGTTATCCGGATGGGCGATGCCGCCGATGGCAGCAATATGGCCTTATCGGATTTTGACGAGGTATTATGGCAAAAAATAAAAGCGTTATATGAATAACGCTTTTATTTTCTATTGAAATATTTTATAATGGCTCCGATACATAATATAAAACTTAATAATCGTAGTCCTAAGAATATACCCGGCAACGGTTTTTCTATAAACGTTGCTGCCAGACCTAAAACACAGCCGGTAATAAACATTTTCAGCGGTGTTACTGCCTTAATGAAATCAAGAGCTTTTTTCATTGGTTCTTATTTGAAAAATGAGTCTACAAATTCAAATTTATTAAACACCTGTAAATCTTCAATTCCTTCACCAACACCAATATATTTTACAGGAATCTGGAACTGATCGGAGATACCGATAACCACCCCTCCTTTTGCCGTTCCGTCCAGTTTGGTAACGGCCAGGCAGGAAACCTCAGTAGCTGCCGTGAACTGTTTTGCCTGCTCGAAAGCATTTTGTCCGGTAGAACCGTCTAAAACCAGTAAAACATCGTGAGGAGCATCGTCCAGCACTTTTTGCATAACGCGTTTCACTTTGGTCAGCTCGTTCATTAATCCTACTTTATTGTGCAAACGACCAGCCGTATCAATAATAACCACATCGGCATTTTGTGAAACTGCCGATTGCAGCGTATCGAAAGCTACCGATGCCGGATCACTTCCCATTTGCTGTCTTACGATGGGCACCCCCACTCTGTCTGCCCAAACCTGTAACTGGTCAATTGCTGCTGCACGGAAGGTATCGGCAGCACCTAAAACCACCTTGTGTCCGGCTTTTTTAAACTGGTAGGCTAATTTCCCGATAGTCGTTGTTTTTCCAACACCGTTCACACCCACCACCATGATCACATAAGGTTTCTTGTTTGCCGGTATTTCAAATTCACTGGCTTCTCCCGAATTCGTTTCCGATAACAAACCGGCAATTTCTTCTCTAAGAATTCCGTTTAATTCATCTGTTCCTAAATACTTATCGCGGGAAACACGTTCTTCAATTCTTTCTATAATTTTCAGGGTCGTATTTACCCCGACATCCGAAGAAACCAGAATCTCTTCCAGATTATCCAAAACCTCATCATCTACTTTCGATTTTCCTGCTACCGCTTTGGTAAGCTTGGAAAAGAAAGATGTTTTTGTTTTTTCAAGCCCTTTATCTAAGGTCTCTTTTTTTTCTGATGAAAATATTTTTTTAAAAAAATTCATTTAACTAATGCAATTAAATTAGGTGTTCGGAAAGCAGCCTTGCGTTTTAGCAATTATCGCTTCTCATACAATTCTTACGACAAATATAAACATAAAAAAGCTACTTCCATATGAAAGTAGCTTTTCTATAAATTGTATATCGGAATTATTTCTTTTTTAAGAAATTATCCACATCCTCAGGAGACATTACTGACTCAACAAAAGTGTAAGCACCAGTTTTAGGTGATTTTACCATTTTGATAGCCTTAGTTAATCTTTTTGAAGCTGTTTGTAAAGTTGCTACGGTTTTCTTTGCCATGACTTACTATTATTTAATTTCTTTATGAACAGTTACTCTCTTCAAAATTGGATTGAACTTTTTAATCTCTAATCTGTCTGGAGTATTTTTTTTGTTTTTAGTACTAATGTATCTTGAAGTTCCAGGAACCCCAGAAGCTTTGTGTTCAGTACATTCTAAAATTACCTGAATTCTATTACCTTTCTTTGCCATCTTGATGTATATTATTAGGTGGGATTATTTTACAAATCCGTTAGCTTTAGCTTCTTTCAAAACCGCAGCGATACCATTTTTATTAATTGTTTTTAAAGCAGCAGTAGACACTCGTAAAGTAACCCATCTGTCTTCTTCAGGAATGTAGAAACGTTTCTTAACTAAGTTAACGCTAAATTTTCTTTTGGTTTTATTCATAGCGTGAGAAACATTGTTTCCTACCATCGCTCTTTTACCTGTAAGTTCACAAACTCTTGACATTATACTTATCTTTATATTCGTTATTCAAAATCAGGGTGCAAAGTAACAAAAAAGAAACCTATTACACAAACTATTTTGATTAGTTTTTTAAAATTTCTTTATAAATTTTTTCCAAAGCTTTATTCACCGCCCTGTCTACAACCTTTTCCCGCGGTTGCCCAAAGTTAAATTCTTCAGCATAAACACCTTCAGGAGTCGCTATTCCGATAAAAACCGTACCCACATTGGCATCCGATTCTCCCTTAGCCGGACCGGCATTTCCGGTTGTTGCAATGGCATAATCCACATTCAGAATTTTCTGAACTCTGACTGCCATTTCCAACGCGACTGCCTCACTAACCACGGAATGCTTTTCGATAACCTCCGAAGGTATTCCCAGCAGGTTTATTTTTGCTTCTGTTGCATAACTCACGATACCGCCTTTAAAATAGGCCGAAGAACCGGCAACCGATGTTAAGGTTGCAGCAACGCTTCCTCCGGTACAGCTTTCTGCCGTACCAATGGTCAGGTTCCGCTCTGTCAGCAGTTTTCCTAAAACAACTTCCAGTGTTTCCTCATCGTCATAACCGACAATGTCGTTTTTTATGATCAGTTCCAGTTTTTCAATCTGGCTCTTGATTTCCCGGTGCAGTAAAAATTCATCCAAACCGGAAGCCGACAGGCGAAGGCGTACACGTCCCGGACTGGGCAGGTATGCCAGTTTAATAAATTCCGGCAGATTGTCTTCCCAATGCTCGATCCGTTCCGCCAGAAGGCTTTCGCCCACACCATAGGTCAATATGGTTTTATGAACGATATACGGCCTTTTAAAACGCGTTATCAACCTCGGAATCACTTCGTTTTCCATCAGGTATTTCATCTCATAAGGCACTCCGGGAAGGGAAATAAAAACGGTTTCATTGCGTTCCATCCACGTACCGGGAGCCGTCCCTACTTTATTGAAAAGCACCGTGCTTTTAGACAGTACCAATGCCTGATCTTTATTGATCTGGGAAGCCGGCCTGTTAAACGCTCTTTCGATGATATCCACTACATGTGCGAGCACATTCTGGTCTACTACCAGTTCATCGCCAAAATATTCACAAAGCGTTTTTTTAGTAATATCGTCTTTTGTTGGCCCTAATCCTCCGGTGATGATTACGATATCCACGTTTTTTTCCAACTGGGAAAGGGTCTGCAGTATATGCTGCCTGTCATCGGAAACCGACTGCATTTCATGTACTTTAACGCCTATTTTCTCTAATGCTTTTGCAATAAAGGACGAATTGGTATCGACAACCTGTCCGATCAGGATCTCGTCTCCTATGGTAACAATACTGGCTTTCATTTTGTATCTGTAAATGTAAAAAGGCAAAAATTTCATATCGAAATTCCTGCCTTTTGTACCGGGCTACTGCCTATAAGTTATAATCTTTTCTAATTTCTTTTAAAGTATTATCAACATGCTCTTTAAGGCTTTTGAATACTTCTTTTATTTCTTTCTTTTTGCCTTGTGATTTTGTCCACTCCATAATCTGAAGGTTTTCGTCATAAGCCAGATCCATTCCCATCAGATCCAAAGTAGGTTTTATTTTATGAGCAGCACTGTATGTTTTCACAAAGTCCTTGTCCTCTATACCTTCTTTGATCAGTTTTACCTCGTTTGGGATTTCTTCTACGAACAGGTGAATGATTTGCTGAGCAAACTCGGCATCATTGTCTGAAATTTCGTAAACTTTAGATAAGTTATAATGTATTGCCATTATTTTACTTGTATTCTAAACATTTGTTTTCCTTCTATAAAGCCTTCCAGTACATCAGCTGCTTTTACTTTTGCAACTCCCGCAGGTGTTCCTGTAAAAAGCAGGTCACCTGTTTTCAGTGTAAAATATTGCGACGCATAAGCAATGAGTTCGTCAATTTTCCACAACATGTGACTGGTATTTCCTTTTTGTACTGTCTGGCCGTTACTGGTTAATTCAAATGTAATATTTTCCAGTGAATTAAATTCACTTTTTGGCAAAAAATCTCCGACAACCGCCGAACCGTCAAAAGCTTTGGCTTTTTCCCACGGCAATCCTTTTTCTTTCAGTTTTGCCTGCAGATCTCTTGCGGTAAAATCAATTCCCAGTCCGATTTCATTATAATATTTGTGCGCAAATTTGGCATCAATATATTTTCCCACCTTACTGATTTTTACGACAATTTCTACTTCATGGTGTACATCATCGCTAAATTCCGGGATAAAAAAAGGTGCCTGCTTCAACAAAATTGCCGTATCCGGTTTTAAGAAAATAACCGGTTCTGTTGGACGTTCGTTTTGTAATTCCGCTATATGTTCGGTATAATTTCTTCCGATACAGATGATTTTCATAACGCTAAGCCGGTTTTATTTAACTTAATTTATTGTTTAGTTTTCGCAGTTTTATTCCTGTCAGCACTTTTTTGGTGTACAACGGAAATTCTGCATTCTGGATCCAGCCAAAATAGCCCGGTTCTTTTTCCAGCACGTCTTCTACCAAAGCTCCTTTGTGTTTTCCGAACGTAAAGATTTCCTGTCCTTCCGGATTCAACGCTATAAATCCGGCAAAGTCAACCGATTTTTTTCGCGTTGTAAATTCAGACAGTGTTTTGATATCGTTTTCCAGTTCCGGATAGCGCTCCAATTGTGCTTTTAAGATTTCATAGGTTGCCAGGGTATCGGCTTCTGCACTATGGGCATTTTCAAGACTTCCGCCACAGTAAAATTTATAGGCAGCACTTAGCGTACGTTCTTCCATTTTATGGAAAATTGTCTGCACATCTACCGATACGCGGTTTTTCATATCAAAATCCACCTCAGCACGCAATAATTCTTCTGCCAAAAGCGGAATATCGAAACGATCCGAATTAAAACCGGCCAGGTCGGAGTCTTTAATCATGTTATATATTTGCGCTGAAAGCTGTTTAAACGTGGGTTCATTGGCAACTTTCTCATCAGAAATACCATGTATTGCTGTTGATTGCGGCGGAATTGGCATGCCCGGATTAACCAGCCATGTTTTCCCTTCTTTATTCCCGTTAGGATATACTTTGAATATCGAGATTTCTACTATTCGGTCTTTTGCCACATCAATTCCAGTCGTTTCAAGGTCAAAAAAACAAATAGGTCTGTTTAATTTAAGTTCCATTTTTATAATTTGAATAGCTACAAATATAACTGTTTTGCCGCTACACTAAAAGCATTATCACAAAAAAAGACCTGCTTGAAATAATTCCGGCAGGTCTCTTTTTTTTTAATCTTCATGACTACCGTCATCCGCCATTCGCACCAGCTTGGGTGTAAATTTAGCCACAACATCGATCAGCTCTTTTTGTGCTTCCATGACCACTGTGATATCTTTATATGCCATTGGCGCTTCGTCTCTTCCGGCTCCCACCAGGGTAACACCGTGTTCTTTCAGAACGGCACTCATATCGGCTTTAGTGATATTTTTCACGGCCTGTGTCCGGCTCATTTGACGCCCGGCTCCGTGTGAGGCAGAGTTAATGGCACTGGCCTCTCCTTTTCCTCTCACCAGGAATCCCGGTGCCGTCATCGATCCGGGAATGATTCCCATCACTCCTTTTGCTGCCGGCGTGGCTCCTTTTCGATGTACAATCACTTCTTCATTGTTCCAGATTTCTTTCCAGGCAAAATTATGATGGTTTTCCACCTTAGCCAATACCGTTGCTCCAACCGCTTTTTGCATTTTATCATGAATGACTTGATGGCAGGCCGAAGCATAATCACCAGCCAGATTCATCGCCAGCCAGTATTCTTGTCCTTCCTGTGAGTTCATATCCAGATAGGCTAAATTGGATGCTTCCTGCGGCAATTTACAGATTTGCTTTGCCAGCCGGGTGTAATGTCCCGCAATTGTCGCTCCCATTCCTCTTGAACCGGAATGCGTTAATAAGGCCACATAATTTCCTTTTTCAATATTCAGGATTTCGTCTTTTTCCGCAAATTCAATGATCCCGAATTCCACGAAGTGATTACCACCTCCGGAAGTTCCCAATTGGGACCAGGCTTTATCCTGCAAGTTTTTAATAAAAGGCGTCAGGCTGAATTCTTTTCTATCCAAAACGTCATGACTGGATTTATACCGGCCATGGTAACCGTGACCGGCACCAAACTTTGTATGAGCAATCAGTTCTCTTTTGTATTTTGCCTCATTTTCATAGAAATGGCTTTCCGGGATATCATAAACAGACAGCGCCATACGGCAACCGATATCGACACCCACACCATACGGAATAATAGCATTTTTTGTAGCCAGAACACCGCCAATAGGTAATCCGTACCCCTGATGAGCATCCGGCATTAAAGCTCCGGCAACCGTAACCGGCAGTTTCATGGCGATATGCATTTGCTTCCGGGCTCCTTCTTCTATATGCTGTTCGCCAAAAATATTATATTCTTTTGCCACTTCATTTAGCGGTATAAGTTCCTCTTTTGGCGTATTTGCTTCTTCAATGATCTTTGTTGCAAGATCTTCCAGAATCGGGTCATCCAGATAATTTTCCGGGTTTTCATTTACCTTTTGCAGCTGCATTAACAGCGCTTCTTTTCCAATGCTTTCCGAATTGGCAGCGGCTATTTTTAAGGCTATTCCTAAAACGGCATTTTGTTTATATCCTACCGAAATTAAATCGGTTCCTGTTATTTTTTCCATATTCTTTTGTTTTAACAGGGCAAAATTGCAACCCATCAACGCAATGGTATTGCGCAGTAAAACTTTTTTTTCAAAAAAAAAGCCTGATATGTGGTATCAGGCCTTAAACTATCAATTACTATACATTTCTATCTGCGATAAAACTGTCGGATCCTGTATTTCTTTATCTCTCGACAGCAGCAATACTTTTGAGATAATTTCGGAAGTTTTCGGATCTTCATCCAGAAACGGCAGAAACAATCTTCCTCTATGCTGCGAATGTACCGGCAATATAGACAGGTATCTTCCCGGCAGTTGATGCACAACGGCACTTCCCAAATGCAGGCTGTATGTTCCGTATGTTCCGTTTATCATTACATGACTTCCTTTAACCTCAACATTCCCCAGTTTAAACAATCGTATGGATTCTTCCAGGATAACCGCTCTCATTTCAATAGTAGAATGGCTACTTTCCGGATCAACACCTCCCACATGGGCAACGCTGACCACCAAATCAATATCCCTCATCACTTCCGAAAAAATTCGGGGATCGATTTCTGAAAAAGGAATGTTTTTATAGGTTTTCAGATCATGAAATTCAACAGTTTCCAATGTCGGGCTTTCAACATCACTTGGGGTAAACCAATCTGCCATGGCATACAGTTTTACCGTATAACCTTCTTTTCTGTAAAGTTTCTGCAATCCCGTTTCATAATCCACTTTCCAGCCTCTGGATTTCAGGAGTGCTACTGTTTTTTTAGGCTGCACCTGATGTCCTTCATATCTTCCTGAAACACCGCCTACCGCCAGCTCATCTGCCGTTGGCACATAGAGTTCCCTGAAAATCTGTTTAAACGGCTGCACCAATTCTTTTTCAAAACAATAATGCTGAAATTCCCTCCATGTTCCGGAAGCATGCAAGTCGTAACAATGGGCAATGCGTATTGTTTCTTCTTTTTGTATCGGGTACAATTCTCCTGCAAAATCAACCAGATTCCCTTTGTGATAGAATCCGATATGAACAGCACTTTCTCTTTCCAGCACAAAAACGAGTTTTTGAAGATGTCCGGCTATTACAGGATGCTGTATCAATACTTCCATTTCTTCAAAATGGAATTCATCACCCCTGATCATTGCTTCTTCCAATCCTTTTCTCGAACGGCTGAATTGTTCCCTCAAAACTTTCTTATGTTCATTAAGAGCCAGAACCGATTTCTCTTTTTTGTATTTAGCAGGAATCGATTTCAGCATTTTTCCTTCTTTAGATACCTCAACATCTGCTTTACCGTCGCTATCCACAACAAGGTTCAGGACAATATCATCGATTTTAATCTCGGTAGCATCAGAAAGGATTTCCAGCACCTGTTTGGTTTCCATAGCCCAGGTTAAACGAATCGGATCCGGATATCCGGCATTTCTGGCGAGATTCTCCATCGCCACCCGTATCGCAAGTGCTTCACTGGCCTGTCGCTGAGCTCCGAAATCCCTGCTTTCTTTTTTAAACTGTTGCAAATACAGGTAACGTCCTAATACGTCTTTTTCAGAATTTGTTTTACTCAGCGGCACCAATCCATATACTCTTAAATAATCCTGATCTCTTTTATCTTTCACTTTGGCGGTAACTTCGCGAATTTTAAGGTCACCCAAGATGGTATCGGCATATAATCTTGCCCTGCGGTGCCCGTTTCCTTCACTGATATACCTGGCGGCGTTATAAACGAGTTCCCAACGTTTTTTACCCAGTTTTTTGTAAGCGCTGTCAAACCATTCTTTATCAACGGCTCCATCTTTAAAGTCATCTACATCCAATGTTGAATATTTGGCGATCTCACTTTCATCTTCAGCATTGCTTTGCTGATAAGCTGCTGTTTTGGTATGGGCATGCATCCACCATATTGCTTCATCAAGTCCGTTCCATCCCAGATAATTACTTATAAATTGCTGCCATTGCGGTGCATATACTGCTGCTTCTATTAATCTGTTTTCCGAAATACCACTATCCCTCATCGCTGCATTAAAAGCGTCCTGGTTATCTGCTGGCAACGGAAAACATTTCTTTAACAAACTGGTGAATAATTGCTGTTTATTCATTTCGGAACCCGACCATGAATAGATATATCCTTTATATAAACTCGCTTTACCAAGTCCGGTCAATAATTCTTTAAAGCGATTAATTCCATAGATTTTTTTAAGGTTTTGTGCAAAAATCGTTACCGGAGTTGCTGAACTCTTCCTTTTTAATTCAATATCAAGCAGGTATTCTCTTATTGTTTCAAAAAAAGGCTTTACAAACGGAAAGTCTTTCAACACATCATCTGCATCTCTGTTATTTTTTTTATCTGCCGACAGCCATTGAATCCTGTTTGGTAGCAGCATCGCAGAAATCAGTTCGTCCTTGGTGACCAGATGCTGTTCATAGGCCCTTGAGAAAACATAAAGCGGCGGCACATTTTTACCAATATTTTCAGCAAGTCCCGAATATTGTTTCCACCGGTATAAATTCCAGACTTTTTTGGCAAGCTCATCATCAGGTTTAAGTTCGATGCCATTGAGAAAAACATTAAAACAGCGCTCAGCCTGCCATCCGCTGCCATACTCGTGCTCATCATGACTCCAACTGTAATAACTCGTTTGTTCCTGGTTTCTTTTATACTTCAATACCGTATCCGGCAATTTGGAATATACCTGAATACAGGCATCCACCAAGTATTTATTTTTCTCTTCAAACGGGTAAATCCCGCCTAAAGCTACTAAAATTTTACTGATCGGATTATTCCATTGATAACGGCTGTTATCAGGATTAGGGATAAAGTCGGCAAAATAGAACACCTCATTTTCCAGTATTTCCCGCCAGGCTTTCCGATCATTTCGTTCTGCAAATGTGAGCAGGAATAAATCTACAGGCTGTAATTTTGAATCCAGATACCATTTTTCCCATAGCTCAAACAACGGATAACATTCGTACTTCTCCCTCAAGGAAAGTCCTTCAAATGAGTACCTCGTTGGTGAGAACCGGTTCCCTAACAGTATTTTCTCTTTTTTTCCGTAATAATCTTCACTGGTATATTCATATTCCTTATTGTTCAAATAAAGCGCACTCAATTGTTCCAAATCAGATTTAATGATGTGCAATGGTTTTGAAAAACCATATTTATTTTCTTTTACCGCTTTTTTATAGTAACTATCTTCTTCTATTACCGGCAAGGCAAAAGGGCTTATTTTTTCCGGATCGTATAAACCATAGCCATTTGCTGCCGAAAGAATCGCTGTTTCGTTATGATCTGAAAGTTGCCGGATTATTTTTTGCTCTTTTTCAGATATTTTTGCTCTTTTATTGAATGCTGCAGTCCAATTTTCAATTTCCGGCAGCAGCCTCGATGCTTCTTTCAATTTTATCATTAGTTCCAAACCGGCCATTCGCTGTTCGCTGTCACCGTTTGTTAACAGATTTGCTATAAAGGCGTTGAGCTGTTCGTCATCCTGCTTTAATATCAGGTCGATCAGGTGCATTCTTAGGGTCACTCCTTTTCTTTTAAACAGTTCAAAAAAAAGGTTTAATTCCTTTTCATTTAATTTAAGAGGCTTTAATGTATTGATGGCTGTTGCCACTATGGCCTCGCCCCTGTCTTTTAACAGCTTAAAGGCAAATTCTCTTTGAAAATCAGAAGGTATATTTTTATTGTTTTTTTCACCATACGAAAACGAATACTGATAGAAGTCTTTCAGGATGTTTCGCGTTAGTGATTCCCTAAGGCTTATAGCCATCCCGGAGAAGTTCTCCATTATCCTGTCCAGTTTTCCCCTGTCCTGTCCTACTAATAAGATCATCGCTTCATAAATATCATTCCTGTTGAATTTTGCTTTCAGCCAGGAAAATACCTTTCCGTCGAATACTTTTTCTTTCTCGCTTATCTGCCCTAAAAGCGCATCTAATTGGTCAAAAAAAGCAGGGAAATCATCATTATTAATATAAAACTCCGATTTCGCATTAGCATTTAAAAGGGGATTCATTCCTTTAAAACAAAAAGCCAGAATCTGTAAATTTGGTTCTTTTACGGCCTGATAGTATAAAGGCATTTCTATGGCCGGATTGTATAATTCACTTGCGAATTTTAACGCCAGACATTTTTTTTCAATTGTTCCTTTGTCAAGAAGTTCCTGTAAGTATACTGCTGTTTTATCAACATCCTCCACTCCCTGTGCCCAAAGCGCCATATAAACCTCAACATTGTTGGTACTTTTTATTGCCTGGGCTATTTTCTCAGGATGATTTAAAAATTCTTTAGCAAATTGTAAGGTTGTTTTAATTGTGCTTTCCTTTTCGGCCTCCCAGCCTAAACCGGTCCAGACATCAACTGCTCTGACGATTGAAGAAAAGCGGGTTAGTTTATGTTCTAAAATAACGTCTATCATGTATTTCAATGCTTCCACATTGGCTTCATCCAAAGCTTCCACAATAACCTGCCGAAGTCCTTCCTGGCGTTGTGCAGCCAGCAGTAATTTCTCTACCAGCAGCCAGCCGGCTTTGTTCTTAGCGTTAAGCAATGCTAAAATACATTCTCTGGAAACTTTTCCGGTTTCACTTTTATTCTGTATAATCTCTTCTAACAGCCTGAATATTTTTTCGTTATTCAAATCGATGGCAGCCGACCATATATAAAAGTTATCATTGCCATAAAACTCATGAGTATAGGCTATATGCTCCTCCATATTCAGATTGTAATAACTGGTCTTTCCTGTTTTATAATCGTACTTCGATAGCGGCTGTAGTATATTGATCAGAAAATTAACCTGATTGATTATTGCAAAATTTTCATCATTGGGAGCTCTGAACGATCTCCTTAAATAACTGCTCTGGTATATTTTATATGGCATTTGCTCCCAGGCATATTTCACATATACTGCTTTTTCTTCTCCAAAGAAATAAATCAGTAAGTCATAATACTCGCGGATATCCCAGATTTTTTCCGGAATCAGATTTTTGAACACCTCAGCTCTTGATGAGCCAAGAGTAATAGCCGCATTTCCATAATATCCGCTTTTATTTTTCTTTATCAATTCCAATCCTAAAGCGGCCGCTTTTTTAGACAGCTTTTTCTTTTTGAACAGTTTAAAAATTCCGGTTCCCTCAACAATTTGCTGAAGCTCTTCCTTATACTGATCAATAGGATTCTTAATTTCTCTCTGCTTTAAAAAAGTTTCAATCGACATGATTACATAATTTAAATATTACTACCAATAACTTCCCACAAGGAAAGTCAGCCTTATAAATGTTAGTTCTTTTTTTTCGCTTAAATCAATGACCTGATTACTGTCTGACATTTCATCATCTCCATAAAAAACAGCATATAATCCATCTTCATAGGACAATAATGCATTTTCCTGAGCAGCCGCAATATCTACTTTGTTCTCGTTATAGATATTTTGAAATCCTGCTTTTCCGGTTTGTGTTAATGCAGAAAGATATTCTTCCGACGGCGAATGTGTTGTATCGTATTCTTCGGTATCGATAGTTTTATTATTATATTCTTCTGCTTTAATCTGAACGATTTTTAAGATCAGCTCCTTTAAGCTTACCAAAACATCCGAATTGTCCAATACAATCTTTTGCCTTTCGATTACCGGACGTTTTTTACCTATTTGTTTAACAACTATATCTAATTCCATTCTATCGTTTTTAAGCATACGAACACACAAAGAGCGTTTCTTTGTACTTTAGTTTTTTCTTTTTTCTGGGGATTGAAAAGATAAGGCGGGAGAATCAAATATAATAATTTTATTTGATTTTCCCGCCCGTTTGGAAACAACATTTTGCTATATAATTGTTACTATTCAGCATACAATTCTTTTCGCATGTTAACCAATATTTCTTTCGCCAGTTTTTCATCCGGCTGATCCTTTAAACAACTCGCTCTGTAAAAGCATTCAATCCGGTTTATATAACTTTCCGCTATTGCCAGCAATTCTTCATACGCTTTTGCTCCTGATTTTATCGCTAATAATTCCTCTCTATTTTCTCTTTTTACATTTAACCGGCCTGTAACCAAAGCTTCTTCGGCCATTTGCAGCAGCCTTATTGTATGCATCATGTTTTTGGAATCGTACCCTCCTTTATGCTGCTGGTTGGTTTTATATCTTTCTTCATTTCTTTTTTCCACCCATTCCCAATATTCCCTATACTCTTTACAATATGAGGAGTACGCGTCAAAATTGAAAAACAGATACGCTTTTTCGTTTTCATTTTTAGGAACAGAAGAAAGACAAACCTCATTAGACTGATCATTTCTCACGATTCCTCTATATTGAAAGGTTTGATCATGATCATAAAACAAGGCATACATCCCTTTTAAATGAGGAAGCTTGATTAATCCGCATTGTTCCTGATTATAGTTTTCCTGCTTTAACCAATTTTTCAGGGCAACCGTTGTATAGCCCTGAACTATAAAGCAAAAATCCATAACATCTTTCCGCGCTATCGGCAATGGGTTCAGTATTTTTTTCTTCAATCCTTTTGCCTTACGTACCTGTGTCATAGCATAACCGGCAAAAGTATCTTTTATCTGTTTAGACAGAAACATCTCTATAGAAAGATTGTTCATGATGGGATGTTTAAACAGAATGCTTTCTTTTGGCGTGGCTAATAGTTCCAATATATTAGGATTGTTTTTTATTAGTAATTCCACAAATCTGCCTAATTCATAATAGACCTCATCATTTGACTCACTATTAACCTGAGCCACATAATCCAACCCGTAAAATTGTTCTTCAGGCAAATAAAACACTCCTTTTATATCGGTATCTGATGCTGCCGTGTCGAGTCCATAGGCTCTGCTACCACTAACACACTCAAACAGTAGCAGTCCTTTCTCTTTTATCTCTTTTATCTCTTTTATTGTCATAACATTCTATTATTTCTTTAAAAAAAGTATCCAGCTGTTCTGTTTGAAAAACATCTTTTCCAAATGCTTTCACCGCTTCCGAAGCTTTTTCAAATTCCTTATTTATAAATACCTGTAACGGTTCTTCTATAACCACTTTAAAATCTTCGACGGCAGTTTCCTTTTGCTTTATCAGAAACATTATCCGTTCAAAAACACTGACTTCCGTTATGGTTTTCATCAGGTTTTCTATTGTCATTGGCGCTATTGTTCCTTTTTCAAGACACCATTTTGCCGCTAATAGCGGACGCAGTATGTAAAACAGTTTTTTGATTTTTATTTCATTGCCCGTTTCTATTGTTGCCGATGCGCTTTTTGCTATTCCCAGATAATGCAAGGTATTGCTTCTTTTGCTGAAAAAATTCTGTGACACTTTCCATAAAGCTTCCCTGAATCCTTCTTCTTCAAAATATATTTGGGGAGATTGCAACCATTCAAAGATTGTCGTATTGGATTTATTCATTAACATCAAAACTTTTTTCAAATCCCATCCATAAACATCCATTACATCTGTTATTGGAAAACTAAGCTGATCTTTATATTCCCTTACAGACAGATAATCTTCTATATTCCGGACATATACAAACCGAACATCATAATCACTGTCCGGTGATGGAAATCCCCATGCGCGGCTTCCGGATTCGCAGGCAAACAGTATTTTTATATTGTTCGCTTTTTCTATTTCTTTTAACTTTTCTATTATTATTGTTTTCATTTTAATTTCTTTTTTATAACCGGGTAACAGGCAAAAAGAGCAGGAATCAAACCTGGTTCGAAGTAACTCCTTTTTAAAACCAGAACCGTGTTTCATTCTGACATTGCAAAGATGACCGCCTATATGCGCAGCATAAACACGTAGTTGTATAAAATTTTAATATTTCTCACAAAACACTAAAAACAAATCAGTTACAGAAATTAATTTTAATAAAAAAGGAAACATGAACAAAAACTACGCAAATACATTGCGCATGTTTTTATTTTTTAAATATATTTGAAGTGATACAGTTCAAAAAATAACGCTTAAACAGCACCTATCTGAATTATGGCAACCAACAAACTGGCCTTAATCCGCTACAAAACCATCGACTATTGCTTAAAAAACCGGTTCCGAAAATGGACTCTGGAAGATTTGATCGAAAAGGTTTCCAATGCCTTATACGAATATGAAGGCATAACTTCCGGAATCAGCAAACGCACCATTCAGGGCGATATCCAGATGATGCGCAGTGACCGTCTGGGTTATAATGCCCCGATAATCGTAACCGACAAGAAGTTCTATACGTATGAAGATCCGGATTTCAGCATTACCAATTCTCCCATCAACACGGCAGACATGGAAAAGATGAAAGAGATCGTTAGTGTTTTAAAACAGTTAAACGGTTTCAGTTATTTTGATGAAATGAGTGATATGATTGCCAAACTGGAAAACAATCTCCACAAATCTTCCGATAAGACCAAGAATTATATACAGTTTGAAAACAACAGGCAGTTAAAAGGAATTGAACATATCAATCCGCTGTATCAGGCTATTTTAAATAAAACACCTTTATTAATAACATACCGTTCGTTCAGGGCAAAAGCATCCAGAAAAGACATCTATCATCCTTATTTATTAAAAGAATACCGGAACCGCTGGTTTTTAATTGCCAAGCCCAAAAAAGGGATTTATCTTATTACGCTGGCATTAGACCGGATTGAAGAGTTCCACACTTCACCCGGGGATATTTTTATTGACTATGAAGGTGTCGATTTTGACCTTTATTTTGACGATACCTTAGGTGTGACAAAAACGTATAAAGACAGGGCTCAAAAAGTAGTTTTACAATTCGACAGGAATATGGCGCCCTATGTGGTAACCAAGCCGCTGCACCATTCCCAGCAGGTTCTCAGTGATAATGAACAGGGAATACTCATCCGGATCGATGTGGTTTTAAATTTTGAACTGGAGCGCGAAATTTTAGGATTCGGCGAATCCGTAAAAGTATTAACCCCGAAACATTTAGTCCGGCAGATCCAACGCCGATTAGGGAAAGCCGCGAACCTTTACGAAACAGCATAAAAAAACCCTGAATTAATTCAGGGTCTTTTTTTAGTATTTATCAGATATTATACATCTCTGTTAATATCCCATGCTTCTAAATAATCTGCAACGCGTTTAACGAAGCTTCCTCCTAAGGCACCGTCAACAACTCTGTGGTCATAACTGTGCGATAAGAACATTTTCTGACGGATTCCGATAAAGTCTCCTTCAGGAGTTTCAATAACAGCCGGTACTTTTCTGATCGCTCCTAAAGCTAAGATACCTACCTGCGGCTGGTTGATGATTGGTGTTCCGAAAACACTGCCAAAAGTTCCCACATTCGTTACCGTATATGTTCCACCCTGAGTATCGTCCGGTTTTAATTTACCGGCTTTAGCACGGTTTCCAAGATCGTTAACCGCCTTAGCCATTCCAACAAGGTTTAACTGATCTGCATTTTTAATTACCGGAACAATTAGGTTTCCGTTTGGTAATGCAGCAGCCATTCCTAAATTGATATTTTTCTTTTTAATGATATAGTCACCATCTACAGAAATATTCATTCCCGGGAAATCTTTTAAAGCTTTGGCAACCGCTTCCATAAAGATTGGTGTGAATGTTAATTTCTCTCCTTCTCTCTTTTCAAAAGCACTTTTAACTTTATCTCTCCATTTTACGATGTTCGTCACATCCACTTCAATAAACGACTGAACGTGTGCCGAAGTCTGAACAGACTGGACCATATAACCTGAAATCAGCTTACGCATTCTGTCCATTTCCACAATCTCGTCACCGCCGTTAACCGAAACCGGAACCGCTTTTTGAGCTGCAGCTTGTGGCTGAGGAGCCGCTTTAGGTGCTTCCACTGCTTTTGCAGGAGCCGCTACCGGTTGGTTTCCTCTATTTTTAACATACTCTAAAATATCATTTTTAGTAACGCGTCCGTCTTTTCCTGTTCCGTTAATCGCTTCTAATTCTGCTACTGAAACACCTTCTTCTTTAGCGATATTTTTCACTAATGGCGAGAAGAATTTATCAGAATCCGAAAAATCAGCCGGAGCAGCAACCGCAACGGCAGCTTCTACTGTTTTGGCAATTTCTGCAACAGCAGCCGGAGCCGCTTCCTGTTTTGGTGCTTCTACAGCACCACCTTCAGTTTCGATGATAGCAATCGTCTGACCAACCTGTACTACATCGTCAACATTGAAAAGAATTTCAACCAAAGTACCGGAAACTTCCGAAGGTACTTCACTATCTACTTTATCCGTAGCAATTTCCAAAACCGCTTCATCCGCTTCAATGGTTTCTCCTACTTTTTTCAACCAGTTGGTTATCGTTGCTTCCGCAACACTTTCCCCCATTTTGGGTAATTTCAATTCAAACTTTGCCATATCTTTAAACTAAAGTTGTGTTTTCCTATTTGGTTTGCAAAATTACTAATTATTTTAATTTATAATTCCACAAAATGCAATTTTTTACACGATTTCTATTATCTCACCTCTGTCATTACTACTGTTACTTCCTATAGCATAAGAAGTGCCTGCCGGAATGATTTTAAAAGTGAAACTCTTATTTTTATTTTCTTCCAGAAAAGCAATAATATCTTTAAAACGGACACCGGTATTATCCAATAGTATCTCGATTTGCTTTTTATCGCTAACCGCTTGCGAAAATAACGCATTTTCATTAATATCATTATGTACGGAGAGCTTTTTTTGCAGTTGCTTTTCCAATTTATTTTTCAGGCTTTCACTGGTAGAAATCAAGGCGTATTCTGCAATATTCCGGACTGTTTTTTTCGATTGGTTCTTTTTAAACGTTGCAAAAGCAAACGTTCCCAGCCGCATAAAAACATCAAAGAAAAGTGACGTTCTAAAGTGTTTTTTGTAAAAGAACTGCATCGCTTCCCGGAAACGCTTCATGTAGGTACCATCTTTTACGGTACTTTCTCCTTTATAATGTATAACGGTAGTGTCGTGAAAGTAATAATTGGATTTTCCGGTCTTTAAAACCAGATAAGACAGGTCAATATCATCCGAATACATAAAACAGTCCTCGTCAAATCCGCCCACTTCCAGATACAGCTTCCTTTCTAAAACCATAAAAGCGCCTACCAGTATATCGACTTTCCCTGTTTCATTTTCCGCTATATGCTGGGCATAATATTTATTGAAGTATTTTGATGCCGGAAAGATTTTATACAAGCCGGCAATCTTGGTAAAAGCGACCCAGGGCGTAGGCACACCCCGTTTGCATTCCGGCAGAAAGTTTCCGGTACCATCAATCAGTTTACAGCCGATAATTCCGGAATCGGGTTGTTTTTCAGCAAAAGCCAGTACTTTTTCAAAAGTATCTTCCGCCACTACCGTATCCGGGTTTAAAATACAAACGTATTTTCCTTTGGCTATCGCAACACCAATATTATTCCCTTTCGGAAAACCCAGATTGTCTTTATTCGCGATTAAAGTAACGTCGGGAAAACGCTCCCGCATCATCTGACAGCTGTTATCCGGTGAAGCATTATCGACTACAATAATCTCACCGTCAATATGCTGCAATGCCTTTTGGACACTCAAAACACATTGTTCTAAAAAATAACGGACATTATAATTAAGGATGATAACCGATAACTGCATGCAACAAATATAATTAGTAAATTTTCAAAACGGAAAGAATATATACAACTGCTGCATTTTTTAACCTTTGCTCACAGCAATACCATGAAAAACTTCCGCCTCATACTCCTCCGGTTTATCATCGCTCAAAATCCATCCCTGTGTTCTGGTTTTATACAGCTTTTTGATATGGATAATCGTATTGGCACAGTTACGCTTTGCCAGTGCTTTAAATTCTGCTAACAATTTCTCCTGTGGAGTATCTTTTGCACCTTCTACCTGTATCAGTCCTATTTTAATATAATCAAAATCTGTTTTTTCCCCTTCAAAATACAACGCTACGGTTTCCGGCAGCTTTTCACAAACCGGAGCAGAGTCCATTAATGGGGTAAACGTTTCTTTTGTATAGGTTCCATAACTGCAGGAATGCAGCATTAAAGTACTGACTGCCAAAGCCAACACGGCTAAAGACTTCTTTTTCATTATAAATGCTTTTAAAAATGGTGTCAAAAGTAAAAATTTTCCTGCTTTACGATTATCAAAAATTTCCAAAAAGTAAATAACAAATAAAGCTTACTTTTGCAAAAAATATCCATCGTGAATTACCTTTCTGTAGAAAATATATCCAAATCATTTGGCGAACGTGTTTTGTTTGAGAATCTTTCGTTCGGAATCAATAAAGATCAAAAAATTGCTTTCATTGCCAAAAACGGCTCTGGAAAAACAACTATTATGAGTATTATTAATGGTTTGGAAGAACCGGATACCGGCCAGGTAGTTTTAAGAAAAGGAATCCGGATGGCGTTTTTGTCGCAAAATAATAATTTGCAGGAAGAGCTCACGATCGAAGAAAGCATTTTTGCTTCCGATAATGAAACCCTTAAAATAATTGAAGCGTATGAAAAAGCGCTGGAAAATCCGGATGACGAAGAAGCTTATCAGAAAGCTTTTGACGGAATGGATCAGCATAATGCCTGGGATTTCGAAACGCAATACAAACAAATTTTATTCAAATTAAAACTGGAGGATTTTAAACTAAAAGTTAAAAATCTTTCCGGTGGACAGAAAAAGCGTCTTTCATTAGCCATCATTCTGATCAACCGCCCGGATTTACTGATTCTGGATGAGCCAACGAACCACCTGGATCTTGAAATGATCGAATGGCTTGAAAGTTATTTTGCAAAAGAAAACATCACGTTGTTTATGGTAACGCACGACCGTTTCTTTTTAGAACGTGTTTGTAACGAAATCCTTGAATTAGACAACGGAAAACTATACCAGTACAAAGGAAACTATTCCTATTATTTAGAGAAAAAAGAAGAACGGATTGCTTCTGAAAATTCCAGTATTGATAAAGCCAAAAACTTATTCGTAAAAGAATTGGAATGGATGCGCCGTCAGCCAAAAGCGAGAACCACAAAATCGAAATCCCGTCAGGATGATTTTTACGTTATCAAGGAAAAGGCACAAAGCCGACGTAAAGAAAACCAGGTTGAGCTGGAAATCAACATGGAGCGTATGGGAAGTAAGATCATCGAGCTTCACAAAATTTCCAAAAAATTTAAAGACCACGTTATTCTTGATAACTTCAGTTTTGATTTTCAACGGGGAGAACGTATCGGAATCATCGGTAAAAACGGAACCGGAAAATCAACTTTTTTAAACCTTCTTACAGGGACACTTCCGTTAGATAGCGGTCGTGTTGTAAAAGGGGAAACCATTAAAATTGGTTATTACACCCAAAGCGGAATCAATCCGAAACAAGGTCAGCGTGTTATTGATGTCATCAAGGAATACGGCGAATATATTCCGCTAGCAAAAGGACGTATGATTTCTGCTTCACAATTATTGGAGCGTTTTCTTTTTGATCCAAAAAAGCAATATGATTATGTCGAAAAATTAAGCGGTGGTGAATTAAAACGACTGTATTTATGTACCGTTTTGATTCAGAATCCAAACTTTTTAATTCTCGATGAGCCTACAAATGATTTGGATATTGTAACACTAAACGTTTTGGAAAGCTTCCTTTTAGATTATCCGGGCTGCCTGCTTGTTGTATCGCACGACAGGTATTTTATGGATAAAATTGTGGATCATTTATTCGTTTTCAGAGGAAATGGTGAAATTGAAAACTTCCCCGGAAACTATTCCGATTTCAGAGCTTATGAAGACAGTGCTGATGTTGCACAGAAAGAAGAAAACAAAGCCGAAAAGAAAGATTGGAAGCAAAATAATCCAACCGGAAATTTATCGTTCAACGAACAAAAAGAATATCAAAAACTCGAACGGGAAATCAAAGATTTAGAAATGGATAAAGCTAAAATCGAGCAATTATTCTCCGATGGAAAAGTTGCCGATGACAGCATCGAAAAGAAAGCGAATGAGCTGCAAAACATTATCAATAAAATAGAGGCCAAAGAAGAACGCTGGTTTGAACTTTCAGCAAAACTGGAAGGATAATTTCCGCAACCCTCAAAGGAGAAAACAAATATACTTACACCTTTAAAAAATATTTTTTACATGAAACACCTTTTATCAGCACTATTAGCCTTAACCCTTTTTGTTTCTTGTTCTAAAAACAAAAAAACAGAAATGATTGATTATGTTGCCCAAAACGAACAGGAAATCAGTGATTATATAGCTAAAAATAAATTAGATGCACACAGAAGTGATTCCGGTTTATATTATGTGATCAAAGAACCCGGAACCGGATCACAGCCAACCGCATCCTCTAATGTAACAGTAGCCTATAAAGGCTATTTTACAGACGGAAAAGTATTTGACCAAAGTAGTCCCGATGGGATTTCTTTTGGCCTGGATCAAGTTGTAAAAGGATGGACAGAAGGCATCCCTTATTTTAAAACCGGAGGCAGCGGTATCCTTTTGGTACCTGCTCATTTAGGATATGGAAACAATGACTACAGCTCTATTCCGGGAGGTTCAGTACTTATTTTTGATATTAAATTAATTTCAATAAATTAAATCCATTTTTCACCATATCATTACTTAAGCAATCATATAAAGCCTGAGTAAACCAATAAAATCCGATTTAAGCAAATAAAAACCACAACAGTATTATAGCTGTTGTGGTTTTTATTTTTACTGCATGTAAAAAAACTACCAGGGAATCGGATTATAATCTTTTAAGAATTTCCCACACCAGTGTTTTCCGGTATTGATTCCATCAAATAAAGGATCCATAACTCTTGCAGCACCATCTACAATATCTAATGGCGGCTGAAAATCTTCCAGTTCTTGTTTCTTTTTCGCTAATTCGGCAGGATCTTCATCCGTTACCCAACCGGTATCTACAGCATTCATAAAAATACCATGCTTTGCTAACGTTCCTGATGAAGTATGTGTTAACATGTTCAGAGCCGCTTTTGCCATATTTGTATGTGGATGGCGGTCTTCTTTAAAAAAGCGATGAAATTTACCTTCCATAGCCGAAACATTTATAATGTGTTTTTGCCCCGTATTTTCTTTCTTCATTACTTCCGAAAGGCGATTGCACAATACAAAAGGCGCAACCGAATTTACCAGTTGCACTTCAATCATTTCCGTTGTTTCTATTTGTCCTAATCGCAAACGCCAGCTGTTCGTTTTTCGCAAATCCACTTGTTGTAAATCCGCATCGAGTTCTCCTTCCGGGAAAACTTCATTGGCCACCAAAGCATTATCAAAAGAATAAGGAATCTGAGATAATTTCGCCGAAGCGCGCAGTCCAATTCCGGGTTCAGGTCCATGCCAGGTTACCGGCATATTTTGATTGGGAGAAGCGCCTGAAGTCAATATTTTTAATTCATCCAAACAATTTGTATGATCTTGTAATAAATCCTGCACTTGTTTCGGTAAAGTATTGATTACACGCTCTTCATTTTCCATTAAATGGGTATAAAATCCAGCAGGACGTCTCACGGTTTGTGCAGCGTTGTTGATCAAAATATCCAATCGTTCGTACTTTTGCTCAATAAAATTGCAAAAGATCTCCACACTGGGAATATGTCGTAAATCCAATCCGTGGATTTTTAAACGATGCCCCCACTCCATAAAATCTTCTTCTTTAGAAAACCTCAAAGCAGAATCAACGGGAAAACGGGTTGTAGCAATTACAGTCGCTCCACCACGCAAAAGCATCAAAGTAATATGATATCCTATTTTTAAACGAGAACCTGTTATAACAGCTACCTGTCCTTTTACATCTGCCGTTTGGAAACGTTTGGCATAATTAAAATCACCACAATCGCTACACATTGTATCATAAAAGTGGTGCATCTTCGTGAATTTCGTTTTACACACATAACAATTTCTGGGTGTTTCCAACTCTAATTGTTCCTTGTGAGCAAGATCGTTATACGACAATAATTTTGGCGCAACAAATATACTGGCTTCACGGGCATGGCGAATTCCGGTTTCTTTACGTGCCGTTTTATCTTTCTTTTCCTTTTTACGTTTGGCGGCTTCTTTACCACCTTTAATCCGTCTGAAAAACTCGTCTCTATCCGGTCTGGAAAACCTGCCAGCCTCTTTAAGCAAAGCAATTCTTTGCGCTTTAGGAATCTCAAATATCTGATCTGTATCCGTATTCAATTGTGCCAATACAGCAATACAGCGATCAATTTCTTCCGGAGTTATTATAGTATTATCCTCTATTTCTTCCTTCAACATCATAAAATGTGTATTATTTCAAGGTCGCAAATATAATCTTTTAAAGTAGCGATAAAACGTCTTCAACCTTATTACCATTTACCCATTGCCTCTTGCCTCTTGCCTTTTACCTTTTACTAATCACCTTTCCCTATTATCTTTCCTAATTTGTATCTTCGCACTTCTTTGTAAACATTTTTATGCTATTTCAAATACAATCCTATTTAAAATTCCTCCGGAACTCCAAAAATCAGCACGGAGTTCACTCCCCTTTTGTTTTCAGCCTGATAACCAAATGCTTTTATGACAGCAAAGCAAAAGCGGAATACGGGATTTTAAAAAAGTACAGACAAGCCCTTTTAAACAATAAAACACATATCCGGATAACCGATTTCGGTGCCGGATCAAGAGTCTTCAAATCGGATAACAGGCAGATCGCTCAGATTGCCAAAACTGCAGGCATTACAAAGAAAAGAGCAAAGCTATTATACCGGATAGTTCATTATTTCCAACCCGATACCATCCTGGAAATAGGAACATCGGTCGGATTAGCGACATCCGCATTGTCATTAGGCAATAAAAAAGCAGCCATAACCACCCTTGAAGGCTGTCCGGAAACAGCAAAGGTTGCCCGGGAAAATTTCAGCCAATTCAACCTCGCCAATATCCATTCCGTTGTATCGGAATTTGACGCCTACTTTAAAGAAAACCTGACCGGCGACACAACATACGATTGTATCTATTTTGACGGCAACCATCAAAAAGAAGCAACACTGCATTATTTTGAATTACTGTTACCCACCATTACCAACGATACGGTCTGGATTTTCGACGACATTCACTGGTCAGAACAAATGGACGAAGCCTGGCAGCACATCAAAAATCATCCTAAAGTAACGGTAACCATCGATACTTTCCAATGGGGATTGGTATTCTTCCGCAGGGAACAGGAAAAAGAACATTTTACAATTCGTGTTTAACAGGATTATTTTGTAACATTTCTAAAGTTTATCCAACTTATAGGATATTACGAAATCCTTTTTAGTAATTTTAAAAACTAAAATTTAAATAACTATTCTTCTATTCCAATGGCTACACCAATTATAGAAATCAAAGGCATCACAAGAGATTTCCCTCTTGGCAATGAAACTGTTTATGTTTTAAAAGGTATTGACTTAACGATTAATAAAGGAGAGTATGTTGCTTTAATGGGCCCTTCCGGTTCCGGAAAATCAACATTAATGAACATATTGGGCTGTTTGGACACACCTACCTCCGGCGGATATATCCTGAACGGAAAAGATGTTAGTAAAATGGAAGATGATGAACTGGCAGAAATCCGGAACAAAGAAATCGGTTTCGTTTTCCAGACGTTCAACCTATTACCCAGAACAACGGCTTTGGATAACGTAGCCCTGCCAATGGTCTATGCCGGTTTTTCCAAAAGCG
This sequence comes from Flavobacterium sp. UBA4197, assembly GCF_002379575.1. Lineage (NCBI taxonomy): Bacteria > Pseudomonadati > Bacteroidota > Flavobacteriia > Flavobacteriales > Flavobacteriaceae > Flavobacterium > Flavobacterium sp. UBA4197. Next base: position 84,389 of record NZ_DFUB01000022.1, on the reverse strand, counting down.
AAAGGGATGTAAGAGCTACAGAAGTTCTGAAACAGGTAGGTTTGGGTGACCGTATGGACCACAAGCCAAACCAGCTATCCGGAGGACAGCGTCAGCGTGTTGCCGTGGCAAGAGCGTTGGTTAACAAACCATCCATTATCCTTGCCGATGAACCAACGGGAAACCTAGACAGTAAAACATCTGTTGAGATCATGAATCTTTTCAATGACATTCATGCAAACGGTAATACTGTTATCCTGGTTACCCACGAAGAAGACATCGCCGCACACGCCCACCGCATTATCCGTTTGAGAGACGGTGTAATAGAAAGTGACAACATGCATAAACAATAACGATAACATCATGAAAGTATATACTAAAACCGGCGACAAAGGAACCACTGCCTTATTTGGCGGTACACGTGTTCCGAAACACCATATCCGGATAGACAGCTACGGCACCGTAGACGAACTGAACTCCCACATCGGACTGATCCGTGACCAGGATATCAATACACTTTATAAAAATGTATTAATTGAAATCCAGGACCGTCTTTTTACCCTGGGGGCTATTTTAGCCACACCACCGGAAAAAGAAGTTTTAAAAAACGGTCAGCAGCGTTTGAACATCAACCGGATTTCTCCGGAAGACATTGAATTCTTAGAAAAAGAAATCGACAGTATGGATACTGCCCTGCCTCCTATGACACATTTTGTTTTACCGGGCGGACACACAACCGTGTCATATTGTCATATTGCACGCTGCGTTTGCCGCCGTGCAGAACGATTAGCGACACATTTACATGAACTGGAACCTATTGATACGTTAGTTTTAACCTATCTGAACCGACTTTCTGACTATCTGTTCGTATTGGCACGAAAGTTGTCATTTGACCTGCAGGCCGATGAAGTAAAATGGATTCCACGGAAATCATAGGCATTCGTTTTGTTTCATTATGAAGATTTGTTTTGATCAGATTACTGATGAAAAACCTTTCAAAAATGGGAAACGAAAAAAACGTTCTTAACTTTTTTTAAAATAAACGAAATTTTACTTGACTATTTCAGTAGAAAATTTATTTTTGCATAAAACTATAAATCGATAATAAGATGTATTGGACATTAGAATTAGCATCCTATTTAAGCGATGCGCCGTGGCCAGCCACAAAGGATGAACTTATCGACTATGCTATCAGAACAGGAGCTCCGTTAGAAGTAGTGGAAAACCTGCAATCTATAGAAGACGAAGGAGAAATCTATGAATCAATGGAAGAGATTTGGCCCGACTATCCTACAGACGAAGATTATCTTTGGAATGAGGATGAATATTAAAAAATAAGAAGCAAAGAAAAAGTCTCTCAAAGAGGCTTTTTTTTTGCTTAAATTTGCACACCTTTATTAGAAAACTAAAAAATTATGAGTTTCGTAAACAGCATATTAAAAGCTTTTGTGGGAGACAAATCTCAAAAAGACGTAAAAGCGATTCAACCGATTATTAACAAAATCAAATCATTTGAAGGAGCATTAGCAGCTTTATCAAATGATGACTTAAGAAATAAGACGACCTATTTTAAGGATCAGCTTAAGAAAGCGAGAGCTGAAAAAGACGCTAAAATAGAAGCCTTAAAACAAGAGGTTGAAAAAACGGATGACATTGATGCAAGAGAAGACTTATATGCTTCTATAGACGCTATTGAAAAAGAAGCTTACGATCTTTCTGAAAAGACTTTATTAGAGATCCTGCCGGAAGCCTTTGCTGTTGTAAAAGAAACGGCACGTCGTTTCAAAGAAAATACCCATATTACCGTAACAGCTACATCCAGAGACCGCGAATTGTCGGCTTCAAAACCCTATATCGTTATTGAAGGAGACAACTCCGTTTGGGCAAATACCTGGAATGCTGCCGGAAAAGAAATCACCTGGGATATGATCCACTATGACGTTCAGTTAATTGGTGGTGTTGTATTGCATCAGGGTAAAATTGCCGAGATGCAAACCGGTGAAGGTAAAACGTTGGTTGCAACCTTACCAATCTATTTAAATGCTTTAACCGGAAACGGTGTTCACCTGGTAACCGTGAATGACTACCTTGCCAAACGTGACAGCTCGTGGAAAGCACCTTTATTTGAATTCCACGGTTTAACTGTAGACTGTATTGACAACCACCAGCCCAACTCGGAAGGTCGTAAAAAAGCCTACGAAGCAGACATTACCTACGGAACAAACAATGAATTTGGTTTTGACTACCTGAGAGACAACATGGCGCATTCGCCGGCTGAACTGGTACAAAGAAAACACAACTATGCTATTGTCGATGAGGTTGACTCCGTATTAGTCGATGATGCCCGTACACCGTTAATCATTTCCGGTCCGGTTCCGCAGGGAGATCGTCATGAATTTAACGAACTAAAACCAAAAGTAGAAAACTTATACAGCCTTCAAAGACAATTGGCAAACGGATTCTTAACCGAAGCAAAACGTCTGTTAAAAGAAGGAAATACAAAAGACGGTGGTTTCCAGTTATTAAGAGCGCACCGTGCTTTACCAAAAAATAAAGCTTTAATTAAATTCCTGAGTGAGGAAGGAATGAAACAAATCCTTCAGAAAACAGAGAATCAATACATGGCAGACAACAACCGTGAGATGCCAAAAGTTGACGAAGCTTTATACTTTGTAATCGAAGAGAAAAACAATCAGGTAGAATTAACCGATAACGGAATCAAATTCCTTTCTAAAGATACAGACGAAACCTTCTTTATCTTACCGGATATCGGAACGGAAATCGCTGCGATTGAAAAACAAAAACTTTCAAAAGAAGAAGAAGCCGAAGCAAAAGAAAAACTATTCCAGGATTTCGGTGTAAAAAGCGAGCGTATCCACACGTTAACACAGCTTTTAAAGGCCTATACCCTATTTGAAAAAGACACGGAATACGTTATCATGGATAACAAAATTCTGATCGTTGACGAGCAAACAGGACGTATCATGGATGGCCGTCGTTATTCTGACGGATTACACCAGGCGATTGAAGCTAAAGAAAATGTAAAAATTGAGGCGGCTACACAAACATTCGCTACGATTACTCTGCAAAACTACTTCAGAATGTACAGCAAACTATCCGGTATGACCGGTACTGCTGTAACGGAAGCAGGTGAGTTCTGGGAAATCTACAAATTAGACGTAGTTGAAATTCCTACAAACAGAGGAATTGCCCGAAAAGATAAAGAAGATCTAATCTACAGAACAGTTCGTGAAAAATTCAACGCGGTAATTGAAGACGTTGTAGAACTTTCACAGGCTGGAAGACCGGTATTGATCGGTACTACTTCGGTAGAGATCTCCGAGTTATTAAGCCGAATGCTGAAAATGCGTGGGGTTAACCACAACGTATTGAATGCGAAATTACACAAACAGGAAGCACAAATTGTTGCCGAAGCCGGTAAACCGGGAGTAGTAACAATTGCTACCAACATGGCTGGTCGTGGAACGGATATTAAATTAACCGAAGAAGTGAAAGCAGCAGGTGGTTTGGCAATTATCGGTACCGAGCGTCACGATTCCCGTCGTGTAGACCGTCAGTTAAGAGGTCGTGCAGGACGTCAGGGAGATCCGGGAAGTTCTCAGTTCTATGTTTCCCTGGAAGATAACTTAATGCGTTTGTTCGGTTCCGAAAGAGTAGCAAAAGTTATGGACAGAATGGGATTAAAAGATGGTGAAGTAATTCAGCACTCCATGATGACCAAGTCTATCGAAAGAGCTCAGAAAAAAGTGGAAGAAAACAACTTCGGTGTTCGTAAACGTTTGTTAGAATATGACGACGTTATGAATGCACAACGTGAAGTAGTTTACAAACGTAGAAAACACGCGTTACACGGAGAGCGTCTGAAAGTAGATTTAGCAAACATGATGTATGACGTTTGCGAACTAATCGTAGAACAAAACAAAGCGGCCGGAGACTATAAAAACTTCGAATTTGAACTAATCCGTTATTTCGCAATCAGTTCTCCTGTTGCAGAAAGCGACTTCGCACGATTAACAGAGCGTGAAGTAATCGGAAAAGTATATAAAGCGGCTTTACAGCATTATACTGATAAATCGGAAAGAAGTGCTAAAGAAGCATATCCGGTAATCAAAAACGTATACGAAAACAACAACGGTCAGTTTGAGCGTATTGTCGTTCCGTTTACAGACGGTATCAAATCCTTGAATGTTTACACAGATTTACAAAAAGCTTACGAAACAGAAGGAAAATCGTTAATTGGTGATTTCGAGAAAAACATCACATTAGCGATTGTGGATGAGGCCTGGAAAAAACACTTACGTAAAATGGACGAATTGAAACAATCCGTTCAGTTAGCCGTTCACGAACAAAAAGACCCGCTACTTATTTATAAGTTCGAAGCGTTCAACCTGTTCAAAAACATGTTAGACAACGTAAACAAAGAAGTAATTTCATTCCTTTTCAAAGGAGATTTACCGTCACAAAATCCAAACAACATCCAGGAAGCTGAAGAAGTACAGGTACAGGAAGAGTACACGATTTCTAAAGAAGAAGTTTTAAACTCGGAAGAAATTGCGGAGAAAAACTACCAGGCTTCACAGGCACAGCAACAACAACCGGTAACGGAAACTATTGTTCGCGATGCGCCGAAAATTAACCGTAATGACAATGTTACCATTAAACATGTCATGACCGGAAAATCAGAAACCATGAAATTCAAAAAAGCGGAAAGCCTGTTGGCTTCCGGCGAATGGGTTATTGTAAACGAATAATCTAATTTTTCGAAATAGTTAAAAAAACCCGATAATCATCGGGTTTTTTTATTTTTATAATAGGCTTAACATCTTTTTTATATTTTTTCCTTACCTTTTTACAGCATAAAATTTATTGCCTATAAAATAATCCTTTAACCCTTAAATTATTAGTATGGAGTTATACTATTCTTTTTCAATTTTACTCGTTTTAGCCTCATTTTTCGCTTATTTAAACATTCGGTTTTTAAAACTGCCTTCCACTATCGGGGTAATGATAATCGCCATGATTACCTCCATTATTTTAGTTGTTTTCGGGCATATTTTCCCCGACACCTTAACCCGGTTTTCCAAACTCATCAGTGAGGTAGATTTTACCGAAGTCCTGATGGGCGCCATGTTAAACTTCCTGTTATTTGCCGGTGCAATCCACATTAACCTCGTGGATTTAAAAGAACAGCGATGGCCCATTATGGTCTTTTCCACATTTAGTGTAATCCTGTCTACGTTACTTGTAGGCGTACTGTTATACAACATATTTCCGTTATTGTCCATCGACATGCCATTCATTTATTGTTTGCTGTTTGGTGCTTTAATCTCCCCTACCGATCCTATTGCCGTTTTGGGAATCCTTAAAAATGCCAACGTTCCAAAATCGCTGGAAACAAAAGTAGCCGGAGAATCCCTTTTTAACGACGGGGTTGCCGTTGTGGTCTTTGCCGTAATTTTGCAACTGGCACAAGGCAGGGCAATTGACCTTTCATTCGGACACATTTCCTGGCTGATTATAAAAGAAGCCCTCGGCGGTTTCCTGTTGGGAATCCTGCTGGGAATCACCGCTTCCAATGCCATGCGTAAAATTGACGATTACAAGGTTTCCGTTTTAATTACCCTATCGGTAGTTATGGGCGGTTATCTTATTGCCCATACCATGCACATTTCCGGACCATTAACAATGGTAGCAGCCGGTTTGATCATTGGAAATTACGGAAAGAAAACAGCCATGTCACCCGTTACCAAAGACTACCTGAATAAATTCTGGGAACTGATCGACGAAATCATGAATGCGATTTTATTCCTTTTCATCGGATTTGAATTGCTATTGATCCCGAACATTCTCGGGTATTGGCAAATCGGGTTGATCTGTATTTTACTGGTTTTATTTTCCCGCTTTTTATCCATCTGGATCCCTACGCTGGTCATTCCGTTTAAAGAGAAATTCAACCGCGGCACCATCAAGATTTTAGTCTGGGGTGGTTTAAGAGGCGGTGTTTCCATCGCGCTGGCACTTTCCATAGAAGAAGGTCCGCACAAGCAAATGATACTGGCAATTACCTATTTTGTAGTGGTCTTTTCCATCATCGTACAGGGACTGACGATCGGAAAACTTGCCAACAGGGTTTTACCGAAAGAATAATAAAGAAAGCGGCTGTAAATACAGCCGCTTTTTTATTTAACGTTATAGCGAGTCCGGAAATATCTTCCCCGGATTCAGGATATTATTCGGGTCAAAAACAGCTTTAATGCTCTTCATTAACAGCAGCTGTTGTTTGCTGAACGCAATGTCCATAAAATTCTTTTGCACATAACCAATACCGTGCTCCCCGGATAAAGTTCCTTTTAAGGCAACGGTGAGTTCAAAAATTTCACGGATTCCTTTCGGTACTTCCGTTTTCCAGTTTTCATCCGTCATATCCCCTTTAATGATATTCACATGCAAATTACCGTCACCGGCATGTCCGTAACAAACCGATTTGAATCCGTATTTGTTCCCGATCGTTTTGATACCTTCCAATAGTCTTGGCAGCTCATATCGCGGCACAACAGTATCTTCTTCTTTATAAACCGAATTGGATTTTACCGCTTCCGCCACACCCCTTCTCATTTTCCACAAAGCATTTTTCTGGTCGTCTGTATCGGCAAAAAGAATTTCATCAATGTCAAACTGCTCCAAAACCTGCATGATTTTTTCGGCTTCGGCAAAAAGTATATCCGGATAATTACCATCAACTTCAATCAGCAGATGCGCCTGAATATCGGCTTTAACGGCTACATTTAAACCGTCAATAAATTTCAGTGTCCAGTCAATCGCATCACGCTCCATAAACTCCAGCGCACTCGGAACGATACCGGCTCTAAAAATGGCAGAAACCGCTTCACATGCCTGCCCTGCTTTATAAAAAGGAACCAGCATCAGGACATTGTGATTGTTTTTCGGCAGCAGCTTTAAAACAATTTTGGTAACGATACCCAGCGTCCCTTCACTGCCCACCATGAGCTGTGTCAGGTTATAACCGGTAGAATTTTTTAAAGTATTCGCCCCGGTCCAGATTATCTCACCGGTTGGCAAAACCACTTCCAGATTTAGCACATAATCTTTTGTAACCCCATATTTTACCGCTCTGGCACCACCTGCATTTTCGGCTACATTACCGCCAATAAAACAGCTTCCTCTACTGCTCGGATCAACCGGGTAAAACAAGCCTTTATCCAGAACAGTATCCTGTAAAACCTGCGTAATTACAGCCGGTTCGGTGATAACCTGTAAGTTTCTTTCATCAATTTCCAGAATCCTGTTCAATCTTTCGGTTGAAATCGCAATTCCGCCGTGAATACTCAAAGCGCCTCCGCTCAGTCCCGTTCTGCCGCCAATCGGAACAACCGGGATCTTATAGTCATTGGCAATTTTTACAATCGCGGAAATTTCCCGGGCCGAAGCCGGTTTTACCACGACATGGGGCGGAAAAACAAAATCTTCGGTTTCGTCATGTCCGTAGCTATTACGGGTTTCATCATCGGTAAAAACAAAAGAAACACCTGTTATCTCTTGAAGTTTTGCTATTATTTCGGGAGTCATTGTTATCATTTTATACGGTGAAATTACCTATTTCTTCTTAATATTCGGAAGGAAATAAGCAATAAGTCCGATCAAAGGTAAAAACGCACAGATCTGGTAAACATACGTAATACTTGTTTTATCCGCCAAATACCCCAGTATAGCCGAACCTAAACCGCCCATACCGAATGCAAATCCGTAGAATAAACCGGAAACCATACCCAGTTTTTTAGGCAGTAATTCCTGTGCATATACCAGAATTGCCGGGAAAGCTGACGATAAAATCACCCCGATAACCATCGAAAGCACACCGGTCCAGAATAAATTGGCAAAAGGCAGCATCAGTGTAAAGGGCGCTACACCCAGAACCGAAAACCAGATCACGTATTTTCGTCCGAATTTATCGCCTAACGGTCCGCCCAAAAGGGTTCCGGCCGCTACCGACATCAGGAATAAGAACAAATGGAATTGCGCATCCTGAACCGAAACATGAAACTTATCCATCAGGTAAAAGGTAAAATAACTGGACATACTCGCCGTATAAAAGAACTTTGAGAAAATCAGCAATAACAGAATAATGATGGAAAAGGTAACCTGGGTCTGCGAAAGATTGTGCAATATTTCAGGCTCCGTTTTTTTCGATTTACGAAGGCTCAGGTGATCGCGGTACCAAAAAGCAATTTTACTTAAAACGAACATGGCAATAATGGCAAAGATCAGGAACCACAAGATGTACAGCTGTCTTTTAGGAACAACAAATATGGCTACCAATAACGGTCCGATTGCTGTTCCGGCATTTCCGCCAATCTGAAAAATCGACTGTGCCAGTCCGCGTTTTCCGCCCGATGCCAGATACGATACCCGTGATGATTCCGGGTGAAAAATGGACGACCCGATACCAACCAGTACAACTGCCAGCAAGATCAGGTAGAAATTCGTGGCATAGGATAAAACCACAATTCCGGCAATGGTGAACAACATGCCGTACAACTGCGAAAACGGTTTGGGGTTTTTATCGGTATAGAAGCCTACAAATGGCTGTAAAATCGAAGCAGCCATCTGATATGAGAACGTAATCAGTCCGATCTGTGTGAACGACAAATTGAAATTATCTTTTAAAATCGGATATACCGAAGGGATCACCGCCTGCAGCAAATCGTTCAGTAAATGGGCAAAGCTGATCGAAAATAGTATGGAATAAGCTGTTTTTTGTGCCAGTTCCTTGGATTCAACAGCTGTTATCGTAATATCATTCGTTTTCATATAACGCTATAATTATTTTATTTTTTTAGAGGAATCGCCACCGGAGCCAGTTTTCCTTTTTTGACTTTTGCATTCAGCTGCATGACAATCATAAAGGCTAAAATTCCGGACAAGGCCATTCCGAAAATCATCGGGAACAGGGTTTCATTGTGCAGGGCGCTCACAACTGCCGAGAGTATTGCGCCGCTAACCATTTGTATAAACCCGATTAAAGCAGAGGCGCTTCCCGCATTTTCTGTAAAAGGAGCCAATGCCATAGCAGTACTATTGGGTACCAGTAATCCCAAACAGAACAAAAATGTAAACAGATGGGCTATCAAAACGCCGGTAGTAATCAGCTCACTCTGGAACAATACGATTAAGGATACGGCAACAATGAACAACGTACAGGAAGACAATGTGATGATCTGCAGGGACGAAAACCGCTTCAACAGCAAACGGTTAAGCTGGCTGCCCAGTATAAAACCCATCGCGTTTGTACCGAAAACCCAGCCGTACTGCGCTTCCGTCAAACCGAAATATTTCATAAAAACAAAAGGCGAACCGCTGATATAAGCAAACATCCCGGCCATGGCAATACTGCCTGAAAAAGCATAGAACAGAAATGTTTTTTCGTTAAAAACCGTTTTATAATCCTGAATCACATTTTTAAAATTCAGCGGTTTATCGTTTGCTTCCTTTTGACTTTCCGGCAAATAAAAATATACTGCCAGCGTCAAAATAAAACCGAATGCCGTTAGAAAATAAAATATCGTCCTCCAGGTCGAAACGGTCAATACCCATCCGCCTATTGAAGGCGCCAGTATGGGTGCTACACCCACTATCAGCATTAAAATCGAGAAAATTTTAGCAATTTCCGCTACCGGAAACAAATCCCTTACCACGGCACGCCCCACAACCATTCCTACGCAACCACCTAAAGCCAGGATTACCCGCATTGTGATGAGCCACGAAATCGAAGGCGATAAGGCACAACCAACCGAAGCCAGCATAAAAACACTCAATCCGAAAAGCAGCGGTTTCTTTCTTCCGAATTTATCCGTTATCGGGCCGTAAAAAAGCTGTCCGATACTGATTCCGATAAAATAACTGGTTAAGGACAAGGTTACCTGTGCAATATCGGTTTGCAGTCCTTTTGCGATGGCCGGGAAAGCCGGTAAATACATGTCGATACTAAATGGGGCTAAAGCTGATAAGCCGGCAAGAATAAAGAGAATCGTGTATTTCTGTTTAAAAGTCATCTTCATTTTTAAATTTCAACGTGCAAATTTCGGCAATAGTTCGGAGATTAGCCGTACTAAATTATCTTAAAAAAATGCCAAAATATTTTTTTATTCCGATAGACATCATAAATTTGTAACATATTTTATTACAGTTATGATTAGCGGAAAATTTGCAATTACAACCCACATTTTAACTTTACTGGCGAAATTCCCCGAAGAATACCTGGCATCCGATTATATTGCCGGAAGCCTGAATATTCATCCGGTTTTGGTACGTAAAGAAATTGCAAATCTTAAAAAGAACCATTTGGTGGAAAGCCGTGAAGGAAAATACGGCGGTACCAAACTGCTCAAATCGCCCGAAGCCATCTCTATGGAAGAGATTTTCAATATCACTTTCGAAAAGGTCAACTTCGGTTTTTCTAAAAATGATCCCAACCCGCTTTGTCCGGTTGGCAAACAAATCAACACTAATCTGACGCATTTATATGACGATATTAACGATTCCATTATCAGCAAATTAAAGACAATTTCGCTGGCAGAATTCAGTGAAAAATTCTGACCGGTTTTTTTTACCCAAAACTGTAACAAATTTTATTATATATTTAATTTTATATCTATGAAAATAGCAATCATCGGAGCTACAGGATTTGTAGGCTCAAACATCTTAAAAGAAATAGCAGGCCGTAACCACGAGGTAACCGCCATTGCCCGAAATCCGAAAACTTCGGAAGCACAAAATATCAGCTGGGTAAAAGCGGATATTTTTAATGCCGCAGAACTGGCGTCTGTTTTGGCCGGAAATGATATCGTGATCAGTGCCTACAATTCCGGGTGGACCAACCCGGACCTGTATAATGATTTTATTGCCGGTTCCAGATCCATACAGGAAGCTGTAAAAAAATCAGGCGTAAACCGTTTTATCGTGATTGGCGGTGCCGGAAGCTTATTTGTAGCGCCTGGTTTACAAGCTGTTGACACACCCGATTTCCCTAAAGAATATTATGCCGGTGCCTCAGCCGCAAGAGATTACCTGAACATCTTAAAAGAGGAAAAAGAACTGGATTGGGCTTTCTTTAGTCCGGCATTCGAAATGCACCAGGGAATCACCACCGGAAGAACCGGTAAATACCGTTTGGGCTTAGACAATCCGGTTTTTGACGACAACCAGAGAAGTATTCTTTCTGTTGAAGATTTAGCCGTTGTTATTGCCGATGAGGCAGAAACACCGAAACACCATCAGGTACGCTTTACAGCAGCTTATTAATTCCTTCTTTTTTTATACTAAAAGTGCACATTGTCAATTTGAGTTTGAACAGTGTGCACTTTTTCTTTAATTTTACCATTCAAATTTATTCCAGTGGCTCAAAAGAAAATGCATCCTTCCGCTTTACACGAAAAAGACGGCATCGAACAACCTGAAATTATCAGTCCGGCTTCCGTTTCCCAGATTCAGCAATTTCGCCGTAAGCAGCCGTCTGCCCAGCAATTGATAGACGGTATCCTGAAAGGAGACAAAATCGCCCTGAGCCGCGCCATTACCCTTGTAGAAAGTACCAGCCCAGCCCATCTGGAAAAGGCAAATGAGGTCATCAAAGCCTGTTTGCCGCATGCCAATCAATCGGTTCGCGTAGGGATTACCGGAGTTCCCGGTGTTGGAAAAAGTACTTTTATTGAAGCTTTTGGTAAATACCTGACCAGTTTAGGAAAAAAAGTAGCGGTTCTTGCTGTCGATCCGAGCAGTTCGCTGTCGCACGGCAGTATTTTAGGCGATAAAACGCGGATGGAAGAACTGGTAAAGGATGAAAATGCCTATATCCGTCCTTCTGCTTCCGGAGAAAGCCTGGGTGGTGTCGCCCGTAAAACAAGGGAAACGATCATTCTTTGTGAAGCCTGCGGATTTGATACCATCCTGATAGAAACCGTTGGTGTGGGCCAGAGCGAAACAGCCGTACACAGTATGGTGGATTTCTTCTTACTGCTCAATTTAGCCGGAGCCGGCGATGAACTGCAGGGAATCAAACGCGGTATTATGGAAATGGCTGATGCGATTGTGATCAATAAAGCCGATGGCGACAACATCAAACGTGCCCGTCTCGCTAAAACGGAATACAATCGTGCCTTACACCTTTTCCCGATGAAAAATTCCGGCTGGTCGCCTAAAGTAACTACTTGCAGCGCACTGACAAATGAAGGCATTGCCGATGTATGGGATACCATAACGGATTATTTCCAGCTAACGCAGGACAATGACTATTTCAGTAAAAAACGCAGGGAACAAAATCAGTACTGGTTACTGGAAACCATCAACGAACAGCTGAAACGCAACTTTTACAATCATCCGGATATCCAGATATTACTGGACGAAAACAAAAAAGCGGTGCAAAACAATGAAATATCACCGTTTGCAGCCGCTCAGTTATTATTGGAAAAGTATTTTAAATAACCGGTTCGTTATTCTTCATAACGTTCCATCTCTCTGTCGTAAAATTCTCCGGCAAGAGTGATTAATTTCTCCATTTCCGCTTCCAGTTCATCTTCCTCTTCTTCATCCAGTTCTTCCAGGAACTCGATTTCATCATCTTTAAGGTTGATCAAAAAACGGGGATATTCCAGGTGAATGATAAAAATATCATCCGGAAAATCAGTGTTATCGGCCAATACAAATTTTGGTAATTCCATGTTCAATACGTATTTATGTCTTTTTAATTAACTATTTCTGCCTGTCTTGCTTTATCTTCCAAAAGCAGTTTGTTCGTCAGGCGGCTAAAACGAAGATACAAAAATATTGCGGCTATCGTTAAACCTGCCAACAATCCGATCCAGATACCCACACCGCCCAGTTTGGTGTACAATCCCAGATAAATAGAGATCGGGAAACCAATAACCCAATAGGCTACAAAAGTGATGTACATTGGTATTTTAACATCCTGTATGCCTCGCAAAGCTCCCAGAACCACTACCTGTACACCATCGGAAATCTGGAAAACCGCAGCCACCAATAACAAATGGGAAGCAATCAGGATAACCTCAGCCGTGTCTTTCAGGTGCAGGGCATTTTCCACGTTTACAAACAAACCCGGTAAAACTTTATGCAGTGCAATAAACAACAAGGCAAATACCGTTTCAATCACCACGGCCAGCAGGAATATGGAACGGGCAACGATCTGCAGTTTTTTATAATCCTGCATACCTTTCTGATTGCCGACTCTCACCATTCCGGCAACACTCAGTCCGGATGCAAACATAAAGGTCAGGGAAGCCATACTCAACGCAATCTGGTTTGCAGCCTGGCTGGTTGTCCCCAATCGGCCGGAAAGCCATATTGCACCGGTAAACAAGGCTACTTCAAAAAACATCTGCATGGAAGAAGGCAAGCCCAATCCTACAATCTTATTGATCATGGTTTTTCTGATCTCTCCAAAGCTGAAGTTTTCAAAATATGGTTTGAATTTTTCTTTTGCTTTCAAGGCATAATGCATGTAAATGAGCATCACAAACCGGGAGGAAACAGTACCTACCGCTGCGCCTACAATTCCCATTTTGGGGAAAATCCAGATCCCGTAAATCAGGAAATAATTGATAATCAAGTGTACCACATTACACAAAATGGTGGCCCACATGGCATATTTGGTTTCCGATTTTCCATCGGCAAATTGTTTGTATCCCTGGAAGATGATTAACGGGATCAATGAAAAAGCGACAATATCTAAAAACGGTTTCGCCATTTCAACAACCTCGGCAGGCTGTCCCATATAACTGATGATCGGTTTGGAAAAATAGATCAGGGCAAACAGCGAAATTCCCAGAATAGTACACAGGAACAAACCGTGATGGAATACACTTCTCCCCTTTTCAATACTCTTTTCACCATCGGCTTCTGCAATTAACGGTGTAATGGCTGTAGAAAAACCGATTCCCAGAGACATGGCGATAAAAACAAAACTATTTCCTAAAGAAACGGCAGCCAATTCGGTTGGTCCTAATTTACCAACCATAATGTTATCCACGATTCCTACAAGTGTGTGCCCAAGCATTCCTAGAATAATAGGATAGGCTAATTTTAAATTATATCTGAACTCTTTTGTGTATACCGACAATCTCATTTTCTCCACATTTCCGGCAAAGGTAAGAACTTGCTTCTCCATAAAATAAACAAAAAACTTAATTTTTTAGCCTTTCCAAAAAACATTACAAAAACCTAACAACCAAACAGATAACACTATTTATGATGTATTTTTATATTAATTTAACATAAAATTATCTTTTGAGGCAAAACAAAATGGCGCAATTATTGTTTGAATAGCAAATGTTAAACATTAAACGTATTCATTATGAAAAATGTAAAAAAGCTTTTAGGACTGACTGCGATAGCTGCAGCACTATTCTTTTCCACAGATTCCCAGGCACAGACTCAGGGGTATGAAAAAGGATGGCGACTTGGGTTTGGGTTAAACGGAGGTATTCCAATTAACAGCGCGTATGATTTCAGTTTGGGGGCTGATGCAAGGCTGCAATACGATTTGACGCAAAAAACTTCATTGGCAGCAACTACGGGGTACACCCATTTGTTCAATAAAGAAAAAGATGCGGGCTTTATTCCTGCAAAATTAGGATTCAAATCCTTTTTAGGGGACCAGATTTATGTTTTGGGTGAAGTGGGTGCCGGAATCGGGGTGAACGATGGCATGGGTACTTCCTTTTTATGGGCTCCCGGTGTTGGTATCGCCACCAAAAACATCGATATCAGCTTACGATACGAAGATTATAACCATTTCAATACAGGACAGCTTTCGCTTCGACTGGCCTATGGTTTTAAATTATAATAGGAAAAAGGTGATGTTTTTTTAACTGATTTTTAAAAAATGTTAAAAAAATATCACTACCTTTAAAGTGTATTTCTTGAAAAATAGTCATAAACTTTAAATCAATTCCCATGAAAAAAGTAATCCTTGCCGTTGCATGTATAGCATTGACAATGACATCCTGTAAAAAGGAAAACAAAGCGGAAAGTACTGGCGCAGAGACAGAAATGAAAGGAACGACAGTACCGGAAAAAAGCAGTGAGAATTTATTGGACTGGAGCGGAACCTATATAGGCGTTACTCCTTGTGCCGATTGTGAAGGTATTGAAACATCCATTACAGTAAATGAAGACAAAACTTTTGCGATGTCCACAAAATACCTGGGTAAGGGCAATGATATTTTTCAGATAACAGGTACTTTTTCATGGAGCAGTGATGGCAGCACCATCAAGTTAGACAATATCAAAAACGGTCCGAGCCAGTTCCTTGTCAGTGCCAATCAACTGATCATGCTGGATATGAACGGTAACAAAATTACGGGAGCATTAGCTAAAAAATATGTTCTCAACAAACAAATGTAACAGATATGAAAAAAATAGTAGTAGCCTTAGTAACCTTCGCTTTTATCACTGTAGGATGTAATTCTTATAAAAAAGCCGATACAGCCGTTGCCTTAGAAGGCACGAAATGGAAACTGACCGAATTAATGGGTAAACCCGTAACCACAACAAAAAACGGTAAAGACATTTACCTGCAACTGAACAAAGAGGATCATCGTGTTTCCGGATTCAGCGGATGCAATGGCTTTGGCGGAACCTATGAATTGAAAGAAGGAAGCCGTATCTCGCTTTCCCATTTAATGGGTACGCTTATGGCTTGTGAAGACATGACAACAGAAAGTGAATTTTTAAAAGCCTTACAAACGGTAGACAACTACAATCATAACGGCAAAACCCTGCAGCTCAACCGTGCCCGAATGGCACCGCTGGCGAAGTTTGAAGCCGTAAAATAAATAAAAAAAACGCCTTANNTAAGGCGTTTTTTTTATTTATTCTTTTCCCAGCTGTTCAATATAAACGGCTATATTCTTTTTAATTTCAGGATCCAGCTCCGGTTCTTTGATATCGGTATATTTCTCCATTTCATCCAATATTGTTTTGGCAACAATATAACGGCAGGTTTCTTTATTATCTGCTGGAACGACATACCAGGGCGCATGCTTTTTGGAAGTATTATTGATAACTTCTTCATAATATTCCTGATATTGCTCCCACAAAGCCCTTTCTTTTAAATCTCCGGGGGAAAATTTCCAATTGTGGTCTTCAATATTCAGGCGTCTTAACAATCGCAGGCGCTGCTCCTCCTTACTCAGATGCAGGTAGAATTTCAGGACAATAATCCCGTTCCGGGTAATATGCTTTTCAAAATTATTGATCTGCTCATAGCGGTCTTCCCAAAAATCTTCCGGGATGTCTTCCACCCTTTCAATACCCGGTAAATTTTCATTGAGTATGTATTCAGGATGCACTCTTGTAACCAGTACATTTTCATAATGCGTTCTGTTAAAAACCGAAAATTTGCCTTTTTCCGGAAGCGCTAAATAATGGCGCCATAAATAGTCATGTTCCAGTTCTGTGGAATTTGGCGTTTTAAAACTATGCACCACTACACCGCGGGAATTAAATTCTTTAAAAACCTCACGGATCAGGCTGTCTTTCCCCGAAGTATCCATTCCCTGCAGACAGATCAGCACACCATAACGGTTATGGGCATACATTTTATCCTGGAGCCTGCTTAGCTTTTCCCTTGTTTTTTCCAATGCTTTCGACTTCTTTTTCTCTGAAGTATCAACATTGTACACCGTGGGTATATCGGATAATTTTATTTTTTTATCCACTCTAAAATCATCACATTTAATATTCTTCATAGCACTGGACTTTTACATTTCTATAAAAATAAGAATATTTTTAATCCGACTGCTGTAATTTCAGGCGACTTTTTTCCTTATTCTGGAAATATTGCAGTACTTTGAACACAGCAAATTCAACAGCAAAATCATGAATAGATTCACATTGGAATTACTCTTTCAAATTATCGGAGTAGGTTCGGCATCCGGTTTGTTTTTTAAGGACAATACGTTAAACATCATCAGCGACAACAGTTCTTATTTATATGAATACCAACTGAAATCTTCCGAACTGAAACGCCATCCGTTAGCGGATAATCCGGCTGAGAACATTGCTAAAAAAATCAAACCAGATTTTGAAGCAATAACGTCCTATGCGGACACGCTTTATCTTTTTGGTTCCGGTTCGACACAAAACCGAAACAAAATGGTAAAAGTTAATGCTAAAACAAAGGAAGTCATTTCCGAAACCGATCTTTCCGATCTGTACCTGGCCATGCAAAGTTTTGCCGCCATCAGTCCGGAAAATTTCAATATTGAAGGAGTTGCCTATACTGGGGAAAGCTGGTACTTTTTTAACCGTGGCAACGGAAGTTCCGGGAAAAATATCGTTTTTACCATCCAGGGCAAAAACCTTATCGATGATTTCAGCATTATTTTCAGCGAATTGAAATTACCTAAAATTAAAGGTGTCCGTACCGGGTTTACCGATGCTGTACACGTGAATGATAAGCTATACTTTTTGGCAGCTGCCGAAAACACGACCTCAACCTATAATGACGGTGCCGTTTTGGGAAGCGTTATCGGCTGTATTGATATTGAAAAGATGAAAGTTGATTTTACCCGAAAAATCACCGACACGCATAAGTTTGAAGGTTTAACCGTTTACCGCCAGTCGGCTGATGATATTACCTTCCTGCTGTGTGAAGACAATGACACCGACAAACTACAGGCAGACATTTACCAATTAAGCCTGAAAAAATAAATTCCGGCACACCCGCAAAATCAAAAAAAGGCATGGAGGATAACTTCATGCCTTTTTTAATCCGCTGTTACAGTCAGCATCTTTATAACAATACCATTCAAATTGCGATCAAATCTGTGATTATTAACCAAAAAATCACAACCCAGGAATCGTTTTTAGAAAAATATATCTTACATTTATAGGAACGTATTTCTTATAAAAAAATGTTAATAACAAGAAAAATAAGGAATTAGCCGGTAAAAGTCGCTACTTTTGTAGTTGTTTAAACAACTATTGTCATGGAAACTATTTTTACAACTGAAAATTTATACAATATATTATCCGGAAGAATACAGTCGGCTTTTAACCGGGCTTTGCTGAATAATTTCAAGGCTAACAATATTGGCTTAACAAAAGAGAAATGGTCCATACTGGCAGTACTCTGGAAAAATGACGGTTGTTCCCAGCAGGTACTTGCCGATGAAACCTATAGGGATAAACCAAGCATTACCCGTTTAGTAGACAATCTTGAAAAAGAAGGATTGGTGACCCGCAAACCGGACGCCAAAGACCGTCGCCTGAACCTGATTTTCCTGACCTACAAAGGGAAATCTATTGAAAATACGGTTATGAAAGTAGTCGATGCTACCGTGAATGAAGCGGTAAAGGGCATCGATCCGGATGAACTCCGCATTGTCCGGGAGACTTTCTTAAAAATATACGATAACCTCGAAATAAAGAAATAAGATGAAAAAAAACATACTCCTTTCCTTCGTTTCGCTATTCCTGTTTTTCCAGGCTCATGCCCAGATTGAAGTGTCTACTTCACTGGAGGATGCCATTACCAAAGCCATTGAAAAAAGCAGTTCGCTAAAAAATAAAAATCTTGAAGTTGAAAAGCTGAACCTTCAGAAAAAAAGTGTCTGGAACAAATACATTCCCACCGTTGAAGCCACAGCACTTTATATGTACTTTGACAACCGGCTGATGGTTGATTTTCCAACCGTAAACGTACCCATTGTCAATTATCCGTTGCTGGAAGGCAAAACTTCCTTTGACAATTATGGCAATATTTTCCACGGCGGTATCATGGCAAAAACAGTTTTGTTCAGCGGTTTTCAAATTCCGAACGGCGCCAAAGCCATCGAACAGAAAGCCATCGGGACTGCCTACCTGACGGAGTCTGAAAAAGACGGCATCATCAAAGACGTAATCAATACTTTTGACCAGCTGGCACTTTTAAACGAAGTGGAACGGCTAATCAACGACAGCGAGAAAAGACTCAATGCCGAAACACTGCGCGTTAGCAGAGCAATCGAACAGGGACTTGCCATTCCGTATGACCGGGATAAAATCAAGCTGGCCACACTGGAACTGAGTTCGAAAAAGATAGAACTGGAAGGAAAACGAAAAGTTGTCTATAAAAAGATCAATTACCTTACCGGTTATTCCGATAGTGAGATCAAAAACGTTCAGTACAATCTGGTTCCCTATCTCATCCAGGATGAAAACCTGAGTACCGAAAACAAACAGGAAATCAAAGCGTTGCAATCGTTCAAATCGGCTTATGAGTATGCGCTGAAAAAAGAAAAAGGAACCTATTTACCCACTTTGGGTGCTTTTGGCGGGATGACCTATTCCAGTTTATTTGATGCCAATGCGACCACGCCGCCGCTTCCGTTGCTGAACCAGCCGCTGAATCTGGGTTTAAATGAGCTGACCATCAGCCAGAACTGGATTATCGGTGCTGCCTTAAAATGGGAATTATTCAGCGGGTTTGAACGAAAACACAAAGTACACGAAGCCAAGATCAATATTGAACAGGTACAGAACCAGATAGACGATACCAAAGAAAAACTGCAACTGCTTCTGGAAAACAATTTCGTCAATTATACGGTACTGAATCAAAAAACAGCAATCGCCAGCCAGCAGGAAAAGGTAGCCGGCAACAATCTGAATCTGGCTGTCAAACAGTATAAAGAAGGCTTAATCAATATTTCGGAGCGTCTGGAAGCCGAGAACGATTTGTACAAAGCTTCTTTAAACAAAGTAAACACTTTAATCGAGCAGCGTTTAGCCGCCATCGAAACCATAATAGCAACCGGGGAACTAACCAAACAGTTATCCAAATAAAATCAGGAACCTATGAGACAATTAATCACTTTACTGACACTAACCTCCTTGATCATTGGATGTGGTCAATCAAAAAATGATGGAAAAATCCAGGGCAAAGTCGAAAAAGAACAAATTGCCGTGGTGAGCAAGATTCCTGGAAAAATACTAAAGGTCTTCGTTAAAGAAGGCGATCTGGTCAAAAAAGGCGATACGCTGGCATTGTTGGATATTCCGGAAGTAGACGCTAAAAAAAATCAGGCAGAAGGTGCTGTGGTTTCTGCCAAAGCACAATATAAAATGGCGGTAAAAGGCGCTACCGACAACCAGATCAAACAGCTGGAAGCCAAACAAAAAGCCTTAAAGGAACAATATGATTTTGCACAAAAATCCATCCGCCGGTTGAGTAATATGCTCAAAGACTCATTGGTGTCGCAGCAAACCTATGACGAGGCTTTTGCCAAATATCAGGGTGCCCAATCGCAGTATATCGCCGTTCAGGCTGAACTTGACGATGCCCGAAGAGGGGCCCGAATTGAACAGCAAACAATGGCTTTAGGCCAACAGGACCGCGCACTTGGCGCGTTGCAGGAAGTGGAAACAGCCGACAAGGAACGCTATATCATCGCCCCGCAGGATATGAGCATTGAAACCATTACGCTCAATGTAGGCGAATTAGCCTTACCGGGTTATACCCTGTTTAACGGCTATCTGGACAATACTACTTATTTCCGTTTTACCTTACCGGAAAGCCAGCTGGATAAAGTTAAAAAAGGTCAGGAGCTGTCCGTATATGTCCCGTATAAAAAGAAAGAAATGAAAGGCAGGGTTTCCACCATAAAACAATTGGGAGCCTACGGTAATATCGCTACCGCTTATCCGGATTATGAAATGCAGGAAAGCCTGTTTGAAATCAGGATTACGCCTGTAGACATTAACGCGTCAAAAGAGCTGATTACCAAAACCACAGTAACCTTATCCTTATAATTATGGAAAACTTTTGGTCCCTTTTTAAAAGAGAGTTCCGGTTCTTCTGGCAAAATAAGGTCCTTCGGTTATTGTTTATCGGAGCACCGCTTTTATACGGTATCTTATTGGGTTATGTTTACGGTAAAGGTAAGGTAACCGACCTGCCGATTGTAGTGGTAGATGAAGACCGCAGCGAGATGAGTGCGAAAGCCATTCAGATGTTTGAAGACAATGAGGTCCTGAATGTTGCCGCAACGCTGTATGATCAGAACAATTTATCAAAAGTCACCATCGACAAAGAAGCTGCCTGTGTGGTCATGATCCCGAAAGGATTTGAAAAGAAGGTACTCACTAAAAAGTACCCGGAAATCATTACGATCGTCAACACTTCAAATGTGCTGACGGCCAATTATGCTTCTTCGGCTTTACAGGTCTGCCTGGGTACTTTAAAAGCCGGCGTGCAGATTGAAACCCTTCGCAAGCAAGGTACTCCCGAAAACCTCGTCATGACGCAATACGAACCGTTCAGAACGACTTTTATCAAAAAGTACAACCGCAGCACGAATTATATGTATTTCCTCTGGCCGGGCGTACTGGCAACCGTTTTACAGCAGGTTTTACTGTTAGGGCTTGCGCTATCGTTTGCCTCCGAGTATGAAAACGGAACATTCCGGGAGCTGGTTCAGAAATGTCCGTCCCTGTTAAAGCTGATGGCTGTTAAAATCATTCCGTATCTGCTTATGAGTTTCGGATTATGGATCCTGTACTGGCTGTTTACATTATGGTTCCGGATTCCGTTTTTTGACAACCTGTTACCGCTTACTTTTGTGGCCGGCATCTTTGTGATTTCCGTCTGCTTTATCGGCGTACTGGTTAGCATACTGGTTCCGAACCAGCTTAAAGCAACCGAAATTTTAATGGTAATTGCCACACCCAGTTTTATTTTGAGTGGTTTTACATGGCCGTTAAGCCAGATGCCGTTTTGGGTGCAATGTGTTGCCGATGTGATTCCGCTAACACATTTCCTGAAGGCTTTCCGGATACTGATTATCGAAAACGGGGAGTTATCCCAAACGGTTAGTGCGCTGCGCAACATGATTATCATCGGGCTCGTTTGCGGGATTGCATCCTATATTGCCTTATACTACAAACGAAAAAGCATTTTGAAAAACGAATAAAAAAAGGGCGGTTATTAGATTAACCGCCCTTTTTATTATATTCCCTGAATAGCTTATTTTTCAATCTCTCTCAGGTTTTCCATTTTCTTTAATTCCAGGAATCCTTTAATATCTTCAAAGTGTTCTTTAACTCTTTTGTTTCCGAATTCGAATACTTTTGTCGCCAGTCCGTCCAGGAAGTCACGGTCGTGCGATACCAGGATCAGCGTTCCGTCAAAATCTTTTAGCGCATCTTTGATGATATCCTTGGTTTTCATATCCAGGTGGTTCGTAGGCTCATCCAGAATCAGGACATTAACCGGCTCCAGCAACAGTTTGATCATTGCCAGACGGGTTTTTTCTCCTCCGGACAATACTTTTACTTTTTTAGTGGTGTTGTCACCACTAAACATAAACGCTCCTAACAAATCCTTGATCTTGGTACGGATGTCACCCACGGCAATATGATCGATTGTTTCAAAAACAGTTACATTCTCGTCCAATAATGACGCCTGGTTCTGGGCGAAGTATCCGATCTTAACATTGTGTCCCACTTCCAGTTTTCCTTCAAAGTTAATTTCGTTCATGATCGCTTTGATCATGGTCGATTTTCCTTCTCCGTTTTTCCCTACAAAGGCTACTTTCTCCCCTCTTTCAATAACCATATTGGCATCGTTAAAAACCACATGGTTGTCATAGGCTTTGGACAATCCTTCCACAACTACCGGATATTGCCCGGAACGCGGTGAGGGCGGGAATTTTAAACGCAGTGCCGAAGTATCCACTTCGTCTACCTCTACAATTTCCAGTTTTTCCAGCATCTTCACACGGGATTGTACCTGTAAGGTTTTGGAATAGGTTCCTTTAAAACGGTCAATAAATTCCTGTGTTTCCGCGATCATTTTTTGCTGCTCATCGTATGCTTTTTGCTGGTGCACGCGACGGTCTTTACGCAATTCCAGATAATCGGAATATTTGGCTTTATAATCATAGATACGTCCCATTGTTACTTCAATAGTACGATTGGTAATGTTATCAACAAAAGCACGGTCGTGGGAAATTACCATTACCGCTTTGGCAGAATTGATCAGGAAGTCTTCCAGCCACTGGATACTTTCAATATCCATGTGGTTCGTTGGCTCATCCAGTAAAATCAAATCGGGTTTCTGCAATAAGATTTTTGCCAGCTCGATTCTCATTCTCCATCCACCGCTGAACTCCGAAGTAGGTCTTGTAAAATCTTCTCTTACAAATCCCAAACCTTTCAGTACTTTTTCTATTTCCGCTTCATAGTTTACTTCTTCAATCGAATAGAATTTCTCACTTAACTCGGAAACTCTTTCAATTAATTTCATGTACTCGTCACTTTCATAATCCGTACGAACGGTTAACTGTTCGTTGATGGCATCTATTTCATTTTTCATTTCGAAAATGGTGGCAAATGCTTTGGAGGTTTCTTCAAAAACGGTCGCATCATCTTTCGTTAATAAATGCTGTGGCAAATAGGCTATTACGGCTTCTTTGGGTGCAGAAATATTTCCTGTTGAAGGTTTGTTCACACCTGCAATAATTTTAAGTAAAGTAGATTTTCCAGCTCCGTTTTTACCCATTAAAGCTATCTTATCATTTTCATTGATGGCGAAAGTCACATCACTGAATAATGTGGTTCCTCCAAATTGTACCGAAATATCGTTAACTGTAATCATTGTATGGTTTTATGAATGTGTTATGCTTTTATTTTTAAAGGCGCAAAGATAGTTTTTTATTGAACAGTTATTCAGTTTCTTAACAGCAGAGTTTACAGCTTTTTTATTCTTTACTGAAATTTCCGGTTGTTTGAAAAACGAAAGCCGGTTTTATCGACCGGCTTTTGTTGTAATACTGTATTCTTCTGGCTATCCAAGACTCATCCTGAAGGCTTCAATAACGGGATTTGCTTTTGCAAAATAAGCTTCATTAATAAACACTTCAACCGCCAGGCCTTTTGCTCCGGCACCGCTCACTTTTGCCGTTTGAACATTGTTTTTAACAATTGTATCCACGCCGGCTTCTTCCAGTTTTGTTTGCAAAGTGAGTGCTAAAGTTTCACTCCCTGAAAACACTTTCATCATTCCCATAATTATATGTATAAATTTTCGTCTTCATCCTCTTCATAATCGTCTACACCGAACAGATACGGTTCGATCATGATTTTATCGGCCAGCACTTCTACTCTTTCGGTCAGATTTTCCGAGAAGAACAAACGCTGTGTTTTTTCAATACTGCTCGACAGGCGCAATACGATGGCATCCATACGCAGTTTGAAAAGTTCATCGGAATCATCAATCACAAACATCTTAATCGTGTTCATGTTGAATCCTGCCGAAGAGAACATGGCATTGATTTTTGTCGGTGTCCCGATAAGAACGTCAATTCCCAGTGAAATGTGGTTTTTATCATAATCGATATCCCCTTTATCATGTGTTCCGAAAACACGAAGGTCATGGTAATTGCCAAACTTTTTAAACAGTTCAACCATTTTCAGCACTTCTTCCTTGTCTTTCACCATGATCAGGGCTCTGGTCGATTCGCCTTCGGCCTTTTCCAGTTTCTGGATAACGGTATAAACAATTGTGGTGGTTTTACCTCCTTTTGACGGCATGATAATTACCGCATCGGCTCCGCTTTTAAGGGTTCCGAAGCAGTCTTTCTGTATTTCATTAGGCGTTTGAATCCCGTTTTCTGACAAGGCTAATGCCAGTTTTTCATTTATCTTTTTTAATTTCATCTGTATAAAGAAAGGAACAGAAGCTTGCGCTGCTGTCTTTTATTTTTTACTACTTATTGCTATTTGCTCGCGAACATTTTCACGTCATTCTCCGATATTTCCGCTCCGCCTAAAATGATTAACCGTTCAATCACATTGCGCAGTTCCCGGATATTTCCGGTCCAGTCATATTCCTGTAACAGTTTTACTGCAGCAGCCGAAAATTTCTTTGCCGTATTTCCCTGTTCGGAAGCAATTTTTTCGGCAAAGTGTTTTACCAGCAACGGGATATCGTCTCTTCTGTCGTTAAGCGCCGGTACTTTAATTAAGATTACCGCCAGACGGTGGTATAAATCTTCTCTAAAGCGTCCTTCTTCAATTTCTTTTTTAAGGTCTTTATTGGTTGCTGCCACAATACGGACATCTACTTTTATGTCTTTATCCGCCCCTACACGGGTAATCATGTTTTCCTGTAAAGCTCTCAGTACTTTTGCCTGGGCTGGAAGGCTCATATCGCCTATTTCATCCAGGAAGATGGTTCCCTTATCGGCCGCTTCAAACTTTCCGGCACGATCCTTTACAGCCGAAGTAAAAGCTCCTTTTACGTGACCGAATAATTCACTTTCGATCAATTCGGACGGAATCGCAGCACAGTTCACTTCTATCAAGGGTGCCGCAGCCCGTTCGCTTTTTTCATGCAGCTGGTGGGCAACCAGTTCTTTTCCGGTTCCGTTAGGTCCGGTTATCAGTACCCGCGCTTCTGTGGGCGCTACTTTGTCAATAATCTCCTTGATGTGGTTAATAGGCTCGCTATTCCCGATCATCTCGTAGTTTTTACTGACTTTTTTCTTTAGTATTTTATTTTCAACAACGAGTTGTTTTCTGTCTAAGGCATTGCGGACCGTATTTAGCAAACGGTTTAAATCGGGCGGTTTGGAAATATAGTCAAACGCTCCCAAACGCATGGTATTAACCGCTGTTTCAAGATCGCCGTGTCCGGAGATCATCACCATCGGAATTTCCGGTTTTATCTTTTTTACCGCTTCCAGCACTTCTTCTCCGTCCATCTTGGGCATCTTGATATCACAAAGTACCAGATCGTAATCTTCATTTTTAATCTTTTCCAATCCCTTAAGTCCGTCTTCCGCTTCTTCAACGATATAGGTATCATTCTCCTCAGACAGTATTTTTGTCAATACTCTCCGGATAGCTGCTTCGTCTTCTATTATTAATATCTTAGGCATTTTATGATTCGTTTTTGAATATTTATCTCTTGCTAAAATAGCAAAAAGCAAAATAAAGTTTGTGAAGTTTATGCTAAACTGCTTTCATCAGGCTTTATTTTGCCGGTTTATAATGGTAACCTCACTCTGCGGAAAAGGAATCGAAATTTTATGTTGCCGAAAAGCCTCTTCTATTTTAAAGCGGATCTCACTCTGAACCCTCGGTGTTCTCATTCCGTTGCCCACATAAAAGAAAACGGAAAAACTGAGGGCAGAATCTCCGAAATCTTCAAAGATCGCAATCACCTCTTTGTCTGTTAAAACGCCTTCGGTTTCTCTCACACAGTCTTCCAGTAATTTTTTAACCAGCCGCACATCACTTCCGTAAGCCACTCCCACCGATACCTGATCCCGGTTTGTACTGTTGTTCTGTGTCCAGTTAAACAGGGTTTCACTCATAAACTTATGATTCGGGATGATCATCACCCTGTCGTTACGGGTTACGGCTCTTGTTGTTCGCAACCGGATTTCCGTTACCTGTCCCACTTTTCCGTCTACTTCAATAATATCGCCAATGTGCAACGACTGGTCCAGGATCATCAGTATTCCGGAAATAATATCCTGAAAAAAGGTTTGCAATGCCAGTCCGATCCCTACAAAAAGCGCCGCCGAAGCAGTTAAAAAGACATTCATGTTCACTCCGGATGAATGGAGTGTAAACATGACTACGAACAGGTAAACGATGTATTTAAAAAACTGGAATACGCTTACAAATTTGTTTTTGTCTTCTGCCGGTATCTTCCGGGTAATTACTTTCAGGATGAATTTTAAAACGACTCCCGTCATCATTAAAGCCACCACCAGGACAATTAAATTCACCACCGAAAAATCGATATTCCTGGTGTCTATTAATTTAAATCCGAGTATGTCTTTTAATTCATCCAACATTCCTTAGTTTAATATTTTAACCATTTGAATAATTCTTTCCAGGTTGGTTTTTTACCGTACATCAGGATTCCCACTCTGTATATTTTTGATGCAAACCACACCACTAACAGGAATGTTCCGAACAGCAATGCTATGGAAAGCACTAATTGCCACCAAGGCACACCAAACGGAATCCGCATCAGCATAACTATTGGTGAGGTTAACGGTATAATGGAGAAAACCGTTGCAACGGTTCCGTGCGGATCGTTCATCACCGTGAAAAAACCAACATAAACCCCTAACATCATCGGCATCAGAATAGGCAGTAAAAATTGCTGCGAATCGGTTTCGCTATCTACTGCAGCACCGATTGCCGCATAAAGGGAGCTGTATAAAAAGTAACCGCCAATAAAGTAGATTACAAAACAGCTTACCAGTGTTCCCAAAGGAAGGTTGAAAATTTCTCTGATATATGCCTGGATCGTTCCACCCATTTCCTGTTGTGCCGCATTCAGCATTTCCGGATCCACAGTTGCCTGCGTACCGGTCTGGATACCAAAGAATGAGGAAACCCCAACCAGCAGGATCACTCCCACTATCGCCCATATTGCAAACTGCAAAATACCGGCCAGCGAATTCCCGATGATTTTACCCATCATCAGCTGGAAAGGTTTTACAGACGATATAATAATTTCGATAATACGGTTTGTTTTTTCTTCAATAACGCTGCGCATTACAAAGTTTCCATAGATGATAATGAACATCATAATCAGGTAACCAAAAGCACCGCCAATAACAACTTTCATGATATTCAGCCATTTAAAACGCTCTTCTCCATTAAAGCTGGTTAAATGGATGTTGGCATTTGTTTTGGCTTTTTCAATTTTATCATAGTCAAAACCCAGCGCTTTCAGGTTTCCTCTTGTCAGCTGATTATCGATAACCTTTTCTACCTCGACAATGAAATCCATATTCGGACTGTCGTCGGAAATGTATTCCACTTTGTTCAGTAATTCTTTCGGATCGGCCACTTTCGGAACGTAGATCATTCCTTCATAATTTTTACTGGCGGTATCCTTAGCGGTTTTCAGCGGCATAGCCGACAGGTCAACGTAGGTTATTTTTTTGGTATTCTTAAAATCCTGTTTTAAAATTCCGGCTTCATCATGAATGGCGATTTTTTTCACTTCATCATCATTCATACTCGCCAGATAGCCAATTAAGAATGACATCCCGACAATTAATAACGGACTCAGGAACGTCATTACAATAAATGACTTATTACGCACTTTGGCGATAAATTCTCTCTTTATAATTAAGGCTAAAACACTCATTATTTCTGACTTACTGTTTGAATAAAAATATCGTTCACACTTGGAATTTTTTCCACAAAATGGGTTACCTGCCCGTTTTGCGTCAGTATGTTTAAAAGCGCATTAGGCGTCTGATTTCCGATTTGCACTTCCAGTTTCAACTCGTCGTTTAACGATTTAAAGTTTGTTTGCTGCAGCGTAAACTGCTGCGTTAGCTCATACATTAAGCGTTCTACATTGTCTGACAATACGCCCACTTCGAAAGAATTGGTTCTGTGTTCTTTTTTAACATCCACCAGTTTGCCTTCAATCAGTTTGTTGGATTTGTGGATCAGCGCAATATCGTCACACATTTCTTCCACGCTTTCCATACGGTGGGTCGAAAAGATAATGGTAGCCCCTTTTTTCTTTAATTCTAATATTTCGTCTTTGATAAGGTTGGCATTTACCGGGTCAAATCCCGAAAACGGTTCATCAAAAATCAACAGTTTTGGCTGGTGCAATACCGTTACCACAAACTGGATTTTTTGTGCCATCCCTTTAGAAAGTTCCTGGATTTTCTTATTCCACCATCCCTGGATCTCTAATTTTTCAAACCAGTATTGCAGCTGTTTTTTCGCTTCTTCTTTTGACAATCCTTTCAATTGCGCCAGGTACAAGGCCTGTTCTCCCACTTTCATGGTTTTATACAGTCCTCTTTCTTCCGGCATATAGCCGATATGCTGTACGTGATGCGGCGACAGTTTTTCACCGTCAAGGATCACCTCTCCGCTATCCGGCAGTGTAATCTGGTTTATAATACGAATCAGGGATGTTTTTCCGGCTCCGTTAGGGCCTAAAAGTCCGTAGATACTTCCTTTGGGTACTTGTAAGGAAACATTATTTAATGCAGTATAATCACCATATTGTTTTACTACATTTTTAACCTCTAAGATTGAACTCATTTGTTAGAATAGATTTTTGTAAAAGTAATAAATTAGACACGCACTGGCTCCAATTGTTACAAAAAACCCACCCTCGATTTTCGCAAGGATGGGAAAAATTGCTATGAAAAAGAATTCACCAGCCTTAACTAGTGATTCTCAAAAGTATAACTTTTATAATCATTATGAAAACATGTCTTTAACTTTTTCAAAAAATGATTTGTCTGATTTCTCAGGATTTGGAATAAAATTCTCGTCATCCACCATCTTTTCAAAGAACTGTTTTTGTTCTTTGTTTAGTGTTTTTGGCGTCCATACGTTAACGTGAACCAGTAAGTCACCGCTTCCGTAGCTGTTTAGGCTTGGTATTCCTTTTCCTTTGAGACGTAATATTTTTCCGGACTGAATTCCTTCTTCCAGTTTGATACGAACTTTACCGTTTACGGCTTCTATATCTTTGGAAGTCCCTAAGGCTGCTT
Source organism: Flavobacterium sp. UBA4197 (assembly GCF_002379575.1). Taxonomy (NCBI): domain Bacteria; kingdom Pseudomonadati; phylum Bacteroidota; class Flavobacteriia; order Flavobacteriales; family Flavobacteriaceae; genus Flavobacterium; species Flavobacterium sp. UBA4197. The sequence continues at coordinate 54,813 of NZ_DFUB01000022.1, read as the reverse complement.
CCGCAAAACTGATATACAGGTCATAATGTAAATTTTCGCCTTCACGCTTTAGTTTTTCGTGCTCTACTTCTTCAATGGCAACAATTAAATCACCCGGTACGCTGTTTGCTCCCGGAGCATCGTTCCCTTTTCCGGCTACTTTTAACTGCATGCCATCCACAACACCTGCCGGGATTTTGATTGATACGGTTTCGTCTTCCAAAATCATTCCCTGAGCATCTGCCTGCGAAGGTTTGCTGTCAATAATCTGACCGGTACCGCTACAGGTATGACACGGAGAAGCAGTTTGCATTCTTCCTAAAATCGTATTGGTAATTTTGGTTACCTGACCCGATCCGTGACAGGTTGGACAGGTTTTATAAGTAACGCCCTGAGCCTGAACTTTTCTTTTTACTTTTACTTTTTTCTCAACACCGTTCGCAATTTCTTCCAAAGTTAATTTTACTTTAATACGCAAATTGCTTCCTTTCATACGACGCTGACCACCGCCACCGCCGAATCCGCCACCGAATCCACTGAATCCGCCGCCAAAAGCGCTTCCGAAAATATCTCCGAACTGGCTGAAAATATCATCCATATTCATGTGGCCGCCGCCAAATCCTCCTGCACCGTCAAAGGCTGCATGACCATACTGGTCATAACGTGCTTTTTTGTCAGGATCACTCAGCACTTCATAAGCTTCGGCTGCTACTTTAAATTTTTCTTCCGCTTCTTTATCTCCCGGATTCTTATCAGGATGATATTCAATAGCTTTTTTACGGTAAGCTTTTTTGATCTGCTCTGCCGTAGCGCTTTTATCTATTCCTAATATTTCGTAAAAATCTTTTTTCATAAACTGATTACGTTCGTAAATATCAAATCACAAAAAGCAAATCACTGTCGGTAGTCCCTCTTTCGGCTTGCTTTTTGTAATTCTATTGCTATTCTTTTATTATTGTCCTACCACTACTTTAGGGAATCGGATAATCTTATCCCCAAGTTTATACCCTTTTTCAATTACATCCACTATTTTACCTTTCAGGTCTTCTGAAGGTGCCGGGATTAATGTAATTGCCTCAGCGAAGTCTGCATTAAAAGCATCACCTGCTTTTACTGCTACTTCCTCAAGTCCTTTAGCAACTAAAGTGGATTTTAATTTTTCATAAATCAAACTCACGCCTTTCATCAGGTTTTCATCACCCAATGTTTTTGCAATTTCCGGCAAGGCTCTGTCAAAATCGTCCACTACCGGCAGCATTGCCTGCAATACTTCCTGATTGGCCGTTTTAAACAATTCCAGGCGTTCTTTTGAAGTACGCTTTTTATAATTTTCAAATTCCGCAAACAATCTCAGGAATTTGTCTTTTTCTTTGGCTACTTCTTCCTGTAACTGCTCCTCAACGGTAAGTTCCGGCTGAGGAATTGCTTGGTTTTCTGAAACATTATCTCCTTGTAATTGCTCTTTTTCTATGTTTTCAGTATTTTCCTGGCTCATATTTTTAAATATTTTCTTGAACATTATGCTATAATCGTGTCATTTTCGGATTGCAAAAGTATTGCCAAATATTTAAAAATGTCAATTTGTCACCTACTATTTTCATTTTCCATTGTTTAAGGCAGTATAACCGGCCGTTTTTTCAGGCCGGATCTGGCGTAATTCCTGCTTCCGGCAGCCTTTATAAAAAATGTAAAAGCGACTCAAAAACGATAAAAAAGTATGCTTTCATAGTATTTTATAAAAGAAATTTAATATAATTTTAAGAAGTTTTCAATTTGATTTCGATAAGTTTGTGGAAACTAAAAAATTATTTTCTATGAAAAAAGGCATTTTAAGTTTATTGGTTTTGGCAACATTATCTGTTGTTTCCTGTAAAAAAGACAAGGCTAATGAAGCAGAAATAAAAGAAACTGTTGAGGCACCGGTAACTTCAAACGAAGCCGTAAAGTTTAATGTTGACGCGAAAGCTTCTACTATAAACTGGGTAGCAACCAAACCAACAGGAAAGCACACCGGAACCATCGCTTTGAAAAATGGTGAATTGTATGCCAAAGACGGCGTTATCGAAACCGGTAAGTTTTTCATCGACATGACTTCCATTACTGTAACCGATTTAAAAGGTGATGACAAAGCATCACTGGAAGGACATTTAAAAGGTCTTGGAAAAGAAAGCGATGTTGATCATTTCTTCAATACAAAAAAATACCCTGAAGGTGTTTTCGAGATTACAAAAGTAACCGACGAAGCCGGCAAGAAAATGATAGAAGGTAACTTAACGTTAAAAGATATTACCAAAAGCGTTAAGTTCCCTGCAACCGTAACGGTTGACGATAAAGGCATCAGCATTGACAGTGATTCTTTTACCATTAACAGAACATTATGGAATGTAAATTATGGCTCTAAATCTGTTTTTGACAATTTAGGTGACAAATTTATCAATGACGATATCGAACTTAAAGTTAGCGTAAAAGCAACAAAATAATTTATTACTTCATCTTACTTACGATTATAATTCCACTAAAGTGCTGAAAATTTCAGCACTTTTTTTGTTTCCGGCTATAACAGATTATCCAGTGCCTTATCCAGGTTTTTGTATTTGAACTGAAAACCATTATCCAAAACTTTCTGCGCACTCACCTTTTGACTTTCAAACAGCAAAAGATGCATTTCACCCAGCAGCAGTTTCATTAACAAACGCGGCGTATTGGGCAGCACGATATCATTTTGAAGGGCTTTTGCTATCGCCTTCATCAATTCGTTATTGGTAACCGGATTGGGCGCCACAGCATTATACACACCGCTCCAGTTGTTCTGAACCGCGAAATAGATCATGTCTGCCAGATCGTGTATATGTATCCAGGAAAAATATTGTTTGCCGGAGCCGAAACCGGAACCGATTCCCATTTTTACCGGCCTTACCATACTGGGTAAAGCACCACCCTGGCCGGACAATACCAGACCGAAACGCAGCTTACAGACCGCAATATCCAGCCTTTTGAATTGCTCTGCCGCTTCTTCCCATTTCAGGACCACATTACCCAGAAAAGTATCGCTCACCGCTTTTTCCTCTTCGCCATATACTGCCGTTAGACTATCCGGGTATATCCCGACAGCCGAAGCACTGATGATCTGTTTAACCTGATTGGGATTGTTTTTAAGTGCCTTATACAGCACATTAGCCGATAGGATCCGGCTTTCGATAATTTCTTCTTTATAGGAGCTTGTCCAGCGTTTGGATATCGAGGCTCCAGCCAGATGGATAATAACATCCACACCCAGCAGGCAGTTTTCATCGATTAGCCCCTGTTCCGGGTTCCAGAAAAACCCCTGATACAACGCTTCTCCTTCAATTTTCTTTTTGGAAGTGGTAAGATAATGAATCGCTACACCGTTTTGTAACAGCAACGAAACCAATTCTTTCCCTACTAAACCGGTAGCTCCTGTAATTAAAACTTTCATATTTCCTCTTTCTTTTTACTGATTATAAAATGATTCGAGCCTGCTTTCAAAACTGCTTCATTCATTTCATTTTCAGCTTTTTATTACAAATTTATATGCAATAAGAATAATATGAAAGCTATTTAAGTTAGGTTTAACTTTATAAAATCAGCAGCAGAATCCTACTTGATTCTCACACTCCATTCAAAATCCATTTCAGAAACCTGATCCCCTTTTTCATCGGTTCCGATCGATTTCATCCAGAAGGTCTGCCCTTCACCGGTAGCAACCGTTTGCTTAATCGCTTCTTCAATTAAATGACCATCATTGCACACAAAAGTTATTCTCCCTTTTGCCTTTTTGGAAAAATTCCCTTTATTATTCGCCACCAGCATGGATATTTTTTTGCCGCTTTGCTGTATCTGGTACATCACCAATGCACCTGTTGTCAATTCGGCCGCCATGGCCTGAACCGCAAAATACATCGAGTTAAAAGGATTCTGGTTAATCCAGCGATGCTTTACCGAAACCAGACAGGAAGCAGCCGAGATCTTTTTAACCCTGACACCACTCCAAAATGCCGATGGTAATTTAAAGAATAAAAAGGTATTTAATTTTGACGGGGTAAATTCCATAGCTGTTGTTTTTTCTATAAAAATACAAAAAATACTATGCAATCATACAAAATTTAAAAATGTTAAATAAAAGTTAAATTAATGTACTATGCATTGCAAGATACTTTCTTTTAGCCATATATTTGCATAAGAAAATAATAGCTAATCAATAGTATTATTTGAAATCATCATCAATCAATCATCCATCATCAATCAAAAAACGAACTATTATGACAACAACTAATGAAAAGAACACCGCTACAATATTACACTTGAGTACTTTAACTCAGTATTTTATTCCGTTTGGCAATTATTTCTTCCCTATTTTAATATGGGCCTTAAAAAAAGACAAATCGGATTTTGTAGACTATAATGGAAAACAAACATTGAATTTCCAATTGAGCATGTTATTATATTCACTGGTTTTATTATTAATTGCTGTTCCGATACTTATTTATGTAGTATTTAAAAATGTATCCTTCAGCAGCTTTGAAAACGGTGACTTTATAATGGATCACATTTCAACCGGGAACATAACCGGGATCGTTATCATCGCAGTAGCAGCGGCGATTTTATTCGGGGTATTAAAAGTAGTGGAATTTTTCCTTGTCATTTATGCCGCTGTAAAAAGCAGCAACGGACAACGCTACCACTACCCGTTAGCCATTAATTTTTTAAAATAAAAATACAATCATCAATCACATCAATCATCAATCAAAAAATGAACAGTTTAATCCAAAAAAAGAAATTCTATGAACATTGAGAACACCAAAGCTCAGATGCGTAAAGGAATTCTGGAGTTTTGCATCCTTTCGGTAATAAAAGAAAAAGATGCCTATACTTCTGAAATTCTGGACACTCTAAAAAACGCAAAACTCTTAGTAGTTGAAGGAACAGTATATCCGTTGCTGACACGATTAAAAAATGACGGTCTTCTTAATTATCGTTGGGAAGAATCCACTTCCGGTCCGCCGAGAAAGTATTACAGTCTGACAGAGGAAGGACAAGAATTTTTAAAAGAATTGAATAATACCTGGACAGAATTATCTGATGCAGTAAACATTATAACTAGCCAAAACTAATAGTCATGAACAAAACAGTAAGTATAAATTTAGGAGGTTTTTTCTTTTATATGGATGAAGACGCCTATCAGAAATTAAACCGCTACTTCGATGCTATTAAGCGCTCGCTTTCTCCGGATGGCAGAGATGAAATCATGAATGACATTGAAAGTAGAGTTGCCGAACTTTTATCTGAAAAACTTTCAAGTGAGAAACAGGTTGTAGGCTTAACCGAAATTGATCAGGTAATCACTGTAATGGGACAACCTGAAGATTACAGAATTGAAGATGACGCTAACGAATCCAATACAACTTATACGACCTATAACAGTACGTCCGGTTCCAAAAAACTATACCGTGACAAAGAAAAAGGATTATTAGGTGGTGTAGCGGCAGGTTTTGGCCACTATTTGGGAATCGATCCGCTTTGGCTGCGAATCCTGTTAATCGTATTGGTTTTCGCCGGATTCGGAACCGGTATCGTTGCCTATATCATTCTATGGATTTTAATCCCGGAAGCCAAAACAACTTCTGAAAAATTAGAAATGACCGGTGAACCGATCACAATCTCGAATATCGAAAAGAAGGTTCGTGAAGGTTTTGGCGAGATTTCCGAAAAAATCAACAATCTGGATCATCAGAAAATAGCCGATAATGCCAAAACCGGAGCCACGAAAGTAGCAACAACCATTGAAGATGTTTTCATGACGATCTTCAGAGTTTTTGCCAAAGTCATTGGCGCTTTCATTGTGCTTTTCTCATTCATGAGTTTAATCGGGGTTGCTATTGCTTCCATAATGATGATCTTTACCGCAACAATGCCCGACGCCCCTTGGTTTAGTTATATGAACGCTTCAAACTATACCGATCTGCCGATGTGGTTTTTAGGCATCCTGATGCTGCTGGCTATTGGTATTCCGCTTTTCTTCTTCTTCTTATTGGGATTAAAGATTTTAGTGAACAATTTGAAATCCATCGGAAGTATTGCGAAATTTACCTTGCTAGGTGTTTGGATCATCTCGATAGTGGTGCTCATCTATATAGGAATCCGTCAGGCAACCGAAGTGGGCTTTGAAGGCAAAGTTGTTCAAAAAGAAAACTTAGCTATTGCTGCAAACGATACCTTAAATATCAAAATGCGTTTTAATGATTATTTCTCTAAAACAGCCGACAGTAATACCGACTTCCGTTTTGTACAGGATTCTGCTCAGAATGATGTGATCTATTCGAACAACATTGAGATCCATATCTTAAAGACTTCGGAAGAACCGTACATGCAGATTGAAAAAATATCGGAAGGAAAATCGCTTTCTGATGCCAGACAAAGAGCTGAAAAAATAAAATATAATTTTGAAAATCAAGGAAATACTTTAATTTTAGATAATTATTTATTAACCGGTATGGCTAATAAATACCGTCACCAGAAAGTCCTTATTTATCTTTATCTTCCGGAAGGTGCCATTATCCACCCTTCAGAAAATGTAGACAATTATCTGGAAAACCATTATTCAAACTATTATTTAAACGAGGACAGTGACCAGTACTATTACAGAATAGAAAAAGAAGAATTAAAATGCCTGAACTGCCCGCCGGAAGAAAACAGCGAGGAATCAGATGAAGAAAACCCGGACAGCACTTCTACCTCAACAACGGTAACCATTAACGGAAAAGGCGTTCAGATCAAAGAAGCTTCTAAAAAAGAAGTGACCAAAAGTGTTGAAGGTGTTGAGATCAAAGACAACAAAATAATTATCAATACAAAATAACGAATAACTACCTGAAAGGACAGCTATCCCGAAACACAATTGCTGCGGATAGCTTTCTTTTCACAAAACAAATCAGGAATACCGGAATGAATCATTAATCAATCAAAAAACAAATGTCATGGTCAAATTAGTCATTCACATCACCAAAGTAATCGTAGCAGCCATAGTTGCTTTACTTTTCAGTTCCTGTAACAACTTCTCCATCAGCGGACTTAACAAAGTTGAAGGCAATGGTAATGTCGTTACTAAAACAAGAAATGTTCCGTCCAATTTCACTGCCATATCTGCCAGCCGCGGATTAGAAGTGATCCTTGAACAGAGTCCGGATACAAAAGTTACGGTAGAAGCAGATGAAAACCTGCAAAGCCACATTAAAACAGAAGTTGTAGACGGCGAATTACGAATAACTTCCGATGCCAATATCAAAAATGAAAAAGCGAAAAAAGTATATGTAAGCCTTCCGAAATTAGATTCTTTTGAAGCTTCAAGCGGTTCTTCCGTGAGCAGTAAAAATGTACTGAAAAATAATGCGATGGCTTTTTCTTCCAGCAGCGGCAGCCGGATTGTCATTAAAGTGGAAGCCGAAACCGTTAGCTGTGAAAGCAGCAGCGGCAGCAGTATTAAAATCAGCGGAAAAGCCTCCCGTTTAGACTCTAATTCTTCCAGCGGAAGCAGTATCGATGCCAAAGCGCTGGCTGTAAAAGATGCCGTAGCCGAATCCTCCAGCGGCAGCAGCATTACGTTAAATACCTCACAGAGTTTAACAGCAGAAGCATCCAGCGGAAGTTCTGTAAACTATATCGGAACTCCCAACAACCTTATCAAAAAATTAAGTTCAGGAGGCAGTATTTCCCAGGAATAAGCCACATCCTAAATAGCTAAAGACATCTCTGCTTCAGGGATGTTTTTTTTTTACCCTTTCCTCAGAATAATTACATTTTCTAAATAAAAAAATACATATTAACTTACATAAGTGTAACAAAAAAGTTAAAATCAAGTCCTATCCTTATACACTCAATCAAAAAACAATATATCATTATGGAATTAGTTATTAAAGATTTAGACAAAAAATACAGCAATGGTGTACATGCCTTAAATAATGTTTCATTAACCATCAAAAAAGGAATGTTCGGATTACTGGGCCCTAACGGTGCCGGGAAATCTTCCTTAATGCGAACACTCGCTACTTTACAGGATGTCGACAGCGGTTCGGTTACCTTAGGCGACATCGACGTACTGAACGACAAACAATCGGTTCGTAAAGTATTGGGCTACCTGCCGCAGGAGTTTGGCGTTTATCCCAGAACTTCCGCTGTAGAATTATTAGATCACCTTGCCCTATTGAAGGGCTTTAGCAATAAATCCGACCGTAAGGAAATCGTTGAACAGTTATTAGTGAACGTAAACCTTTGGGATCACCGCAAAAATGCCGTGAGCAGCTATAGCGGCGGTATGCGCCAGCGTTTTGGAATCGCACAGTGCCTGATCGGTAATCCGCAGCTGGTTATTGTTGATGAACCAACAGCCGGACTGGATCCGGGAGAAAGAAACCGTTTTTACAACATTCTGAGTGAAATTGGAGAAAACACCATCGTTATCCTTTCCACACACATTGTACAGGACGTACGGGAATTGTGTACCCAGATGGCGATCATGAACAAAGGTCAGGTGCTGTTTAGCGGTGATACCGATGATGCCTTATTGGAAATCAGAGGAAAAGTATGGGAACGCAAAATCGCCAAACATACGTTACAGGATTATCAGAATGAGTACAAAGTAATCTCGAACAAATTAGTGGGCGGTCAGCCCCTTATCCACATATTTTCCGAAACAACACCGGGTGACGGTTTTGTTGCAGCCGAAGAGAATCTTGAAGATGTATTTTTTGCAAAATTAAACGAGCTTGTCTAACTGCCTAACCGAAACTAAACAGTAAAATTATGTGGAAATTTATACGATACGAATTAAAATACTGGCTTAAATCGCCAATGACCTGGATCTTTCTTTTTATCAATACACTATTGGTATTTTTTGCCATTGCATCAGACAATGTCAGTATTGGCGGTGGTGTAGGGAATGTTTTAAAGAATTCTCCTTTTGTTATCCAGAACTATTATGCGGTAATGTCTACCATCTGTTTGCTAATGACAACAGCCTTTATGAATGCCACTGCAAACAGGGATTTTCAATACGGCATGCACCAGTTTGTTTTCTCTTCTCCGATTCAGAAAAGGGATTATTATTTTGGAAAATTCATCGGGGCAACCCTTGTTTCCCTTATTCCGATGCTTGGAGTTTCCATCGGGGCTTTATTGGCTCCGCCACTGGCACAGGTATTCGACATGAGTCCGCCGGAACGTTTCGGTGCCATTATCTGGGACGGACACCTTCAGGGTTTATTAGTCTTCGGAATTCCGAATGTTATCATCTCCGGAGTATTGCTATACGGACTGGCTATTATTTTCAGAAGCAATATCATTTCTTTTATAGGCGCCATGCTGATCCTGGTGTTCTACGGGGTTTCACAAGGTTATACCAGAGATATTCAAAAAGAATGGCTGGCAAACATCCTGGATCCGTTTGGTACGCAGCCTTTTGGCATCATGACCAAATACATGACCGTTGCCGAGAAAAACCTGCATGCCATAGGACTTGAAGGCGATGTTTTAATAAACCGCTTGATCTGGCTGGGAATAAGTCTTGCGATACTGTTTGTTATCTATTTCCGTTTTTCATTCAATACCAAAAAGGAAAAACCTAAAAAAGAAAAGGAAAAAACAGCTAATGAGCTGTCAAAATTAAATCCGAGTTTTATCCTTAAAACACCGGAAACATTCCGGTTTTCGATGGGCAGCTTCTGGAAACTGACGGTATTCGAGTTAAAAGCGATCATTAAAAACCCGACTTTTATCATCATTGTTGTAATTGGTCTTGCGAACCTGGTAGCAGGTCTGACGAGCTTTACAAGCCTGTATGGAGTAAAACAATATCCGGTGACCTATGATGTGGTCGATACTATTTCCGGTTCATTCGATATTTTTGTTATCGGTTTTATTACGTTCTATACCGGCGTTTTGGTGTGGAAAGAACGCGATGCCAAAATTAACGAAATACAGGATGCTACTCCTGTAAAAACGGGTTTCCTGTTTTCTTCAAAACTGCTAGCCATCACTCTTTCGCTTGCGCTGGTGCTGTGCTGTACTATTGTTATCGGGATCATTGCCCAAACCTTTCAGGGATATTACAAATACGAACCGGGCGTATATATCAAATCTTTATTAGTCCTGAAATTATCCCGTTTTACCTTTATGATCGTACTGTCCCTTTTCTTCCACTACCTGATTAACAACCGTTATATTGCTTATTTTGCTTTTGTGGCTTTTGTAGTCGTAAACAGTTTTATCTGGGGCCTACTGGAGATTGACAGCAACATGTTATCGTTTGGGGCAACACCGGATATTAAATACTCTGACATGAATGGCTACGGACCTTTTATTCCTTCCATAACATGGTTTCGTATTTACTGGACACTGTTCTGCCTTATTTTATGCTTTGTCATTACTGCTTTTTACATTCGCGGCAAAGAATCACAATTCAAATACCGCTGGAAAAAGGCCAAAGTTTCTTTTAGCGAAAGCAAACTGCCGCTTTCACTAAGCATACTCGCGTTCCTGCTTTGCGGTGGTTTTGTGTATTACAACACCCAGGTCCTGAACACTTACGATTCTTCCAAACAAATGGAAAACAAACAGGTGGCCTACGAAAAGAAATACAAAAAATTCGAACACCTTATCCAGCCGCGTTTTTACAAATTTGATTACAACATCGACCTTATGCCGAAAGAACGCAGCATGTCGGCAAAAGTAGAAGCCTGGGCCAAAAACAAATCGAATACACCAATTAAAGAACTGCATTTTACAATGCCGGAACTAACGGACAGCATTACCATAAGCATTCCGGGAGCGAAATTAAAAGTAAAGGATACCGATTTGAGCTACCGGATTTATACGCTGGAAAAACCATTGGCTCCGAATGATTCGATAAAAATCAGTATTGCGTTATCTAAAATCACCAAAGGTTTTGAAAACGAAGTGAGCTTTACCCAGCTAACGCAAAACGGAACATTCTTTAACAACAGTGATTTCATGCCTACTTTCGGCTACAATAACGGTTATGAAATTTCCGACAAAAACAAGCGTGTCAAACTGAAACTTCCGAAACGCAACAGAATGCCGAAACTAAACGAATCGGATCTGGTTGCCAGAGGCAATACATACATCAGCAACGATTCGGACTGGGTTGAAGTAACCACTACTTTAAGCACCGAACCGGATCAGATTGCCATTGCACCAGGTACCTTATTAAAAAGCTGGGACGCAAACGGCAGAAAATATTTCCGTTACAAACTGGACAAACAGTCTTTAAATTTCTATTCCTTTATTTCTGCCCGATACCAGGTGGCCCGCGAAAAATGGAACGGTATCGATTTAGAAGTTTACTATGACAAGCAACATGCCTATAATGTTCCGAACATGATGAAGAGCATGAAAAAATCACTGGAATACTACACGCAAAACTTTGGTCCGTATTACCACAAACAATGCCGCATCATTGAATTCCCGCGATATGCCAGTTTTGCGCAGGCATTTCCGGGTACGATGCCTTATAGTGAAGGGATTGGTTTTATTGTCGACCTAAGAGAAGTTACCAAAGACGACATTGACCAGGTATTCTATGTAGTTGCACACGAAATGGGACACCAATACTGGGCACACCAGGTTTGTGGAGCTAACATGCAGGGAAGCGAAATGATGAGCGAAGGATTCTCGCAGTATTCGGCTTTAATGGTGATGGAAAAAGAATATGGAAAAGACAAAATGAAGAAATTCCTGAAATATGAAATGGACCGTTATTTAAGCGGCAGAAGTTCCGAATTTGAAGCAGAACGTCCTTTGATGAAAACAGAAAGCCAGCAGTATATCCATTACAACAAAGCCAGTGTGGTGATGTACTACCTAAAGGAAATGGTGGGTGAGCAAAATGTAAATACAGCTTTAGCCAACCTGATTAAATCCTATGCCTATAAAAATCCGCCTTACCCGACTTCCATCAATGCGGTTAACGAATTCCGGAAAGTAACACCGGACAGTTTAAAATACCTGATTAGTGATATGTTTGAAAACATTACTTTATTTTCAAACAGGGTAACCGAAGCAAAGTATAAAAAACTGGGTGCAGAATATGAAGTGACCTTTAAAACGTCTTCCGAGAAATTCCGTTCGGATTCCTTAGGTATCGAAACAAAAATGCCGATAGCCGATTATATCGACGTGGCTGTTTTTGCCAAACCGGAAGGAGAAGCCACCACCGGAAAAGTGCTGGCCTACAAACGCTATAAGATTACCAAAAAGGATAACACCTTCACATTCAAAACAAAAGAAATACCTGCACAGGCCGGTATTGATCCTTACAATTATCTGATAGTCCGTATACCGGATGATAATATCAAATCAGTAACCGAATAACTTCCGAATATCCGTTTCAAAACATTTAGAAACGGATATTTTTTTGCCTAAATTTGCGCTTCAAATATTTATAGTTCATGAAAAAAACGATTTTATTATTTGCCCTACTGCTTACTACTGCCTTTTCTTTTGCTCAGAAAAAAGAAAAACTAAAAGGTTCTAAAATTGTAACGGTTACCCAAAAAGACGTTGATAAATTTGAAAGCCTGGAATTCGAAGACAATCTTGAAGTATTCCTTGTAAAAGGCGACAAACAGGCTTTGGAAATTGAAGCCGATGACAACCTGCACGAAGCGATTAAAGCCGAAATGTACGGCAGTACTTTACGGGTATATACCGATAAAGAGATTACCACTGCTAAAAAACTAAGCGTTCGCGTTACCTATACCGACAATCTTAAAATGATTTCTGCTAAAAATGAAACCAAGTTAAATGCCCTGGCAGATTTGCAGCTGGATAATGTGACCGTTAAGAATTTTGATTATTCCAAGTCATACCTGAATGTAAAGTCTTCTGTTTTTGCGCTGATCATGAATGACAAAAGTAAAGCAGAGCTAAACATTAAAGCAGAATCGGCAACGATTGAATTAAGCAAAAATGCCGAATTAAAAGCATTAATTGCCGCAGCAGAGTCTAAAATTGACCTGTACCAGAAAGCTACCGCTACATTGGAAGGTGATTCCGGTATCTCTAAAATAAGACTGGACAATAATGCTGTTTTAAATGCTAAAAAATTCGCTGTTACCGATATGGAGCTAATCAGTGAATCGTATACCAGCAGTTATGTAAATGCTTTAAAAACGATCAGTATTTTTGCCACAGGAAAATCAGAAATACAACTATTCGGAGCGCCTAAGGTAGATATGAAAAACTTTGCCGATAACGCGACATTATACAAGAAATTACAATAACAAAAAAGCCCCGGAAATCCGGGGCTTTTTTATGCTTTATTGGGAGTATTTAGTCTTGAGAAGCCAAATATCTTTCGGCATCAAGTGCCGCCATACAACCTGTTCCGGCAGCAGTAATTGCCTGACGGTACACGTGATCGGCAGCATCACCGGCAACAAAAACTCCCGGTACGCTGGTTTTGGACGTTCCCGGCTCGTTGATGATGTAACCCGTTTCGTCCAACTGGATATATTCTTTAAAGATTTCCGTATTCGGCTGGTGACCAATCGCTACGAAGAACCCTGTAACCGGAATTTCTTTTAATTCTCCGGTTGTTCTGTTTTTAACACGAACAGCCGTTACCACCTGTCCGTCTCCGATTACCTCATCCGTTTCCGTATTTAACAGGATTTCGATATTTTCCGTTTTGCGAACTCTGTCTTCCATGATTTTGGAAGCTCTGAATTTCTCGCTTCTCACTAACATCGTCACTTTTTTACATAGCTTGGAAAGATAGTGTGCTTCTTCACAGGCACTGTCTCCTGCTCCAACGATAATTACTTCCTGGTTTCTGTAGAAGAATCCGTCGCAAACAGCGCAGGCAGAAACACCGCCTCCTAATTGTAAATATTTTTGTTCTGATGGCAATCCTAAATATTTTGCAGAAGCTCCGGTACTGATAATTACCGTTTCACAGTGAATTTCTTTGGTATCGTTAATCCACACTTTGTGAACAGGTCCGGAAAAATCAACTTTGGTAGCCCAGCCGTCACGAACATCTGTTCCAAAACGTTTTGCCTGCTCCTGTAACTGCACCATCATTTCCGGTCCGGTTACCCCATCCGGATAGCCCGGAAAGTTTTCTACTTCATTCGTTGTTGTTAATTGTCCGCCGGGTTGCGTCCCTTGGTATAAAACAGGATTCATGTTTGCTCTGGCTGCATAAATAGCTGCAGTATACCCTGCAGGTCCCGAACCGATAATCAAACATTTTACTCTTTCGATGGTATCTGACATAATTCTTTGCTTTATTTTTTTTAGATAGCAAATGTAAGTTTTAATTAAAAAAGTTTTACACAAAACAGATTAGTTTTAACTATTCTAAAATAAAAATGATTTATTTCAAAAAAAGATTTTGGAAATTAAAATTAAGTTCTATATTTGCACCCACAATTACAGAACACACGGGGTGTAGCGTAGCCCGGTCATCGCGCCTGGTTTGGGACCAGGAGGTCGCAGGTTCGAATCCTGCCACCCCGACGAAAAGCTCTAACGAAAGTTAGGGCTTTTTTTGTTTATTTAAGTTGCTCTCCTTAACAATGTTCCGGAAGCTCTAAAAAATCATACCGGAAATAGTTCAAACTTGTCCTGATAGGATAAAAAAAGCCACTCAAGATTCAGTGGCTTTTGCTTTTTAAATACTCCCTTCAAATTTCAAATGTGACGAGTTGCTATCAAAAATAAGATAATGCTGTACAGTCTGTAAATGCGCTAAAGCGAAATACTTGCTAATCATTTTATTATCAGCAAGATTCGTATAAAATACAACACCATCATTATGTAACTTTATATCGAAAAATTGACAACATGAATCTGAAACAACTTAGCAGACAAGAGTACACAACCCGGATAAACCGGGTGATGGACTACATAAGGCTCCATTTAGATAAATCATTCGATCTTGCCACATTGGCTGGTGTTGCTTCTTTTTCTCCATATCATTTTCACCGGATATTTACAGCAATGGTGGGTGAAACCCCGAATAACTTTGTGTCCCGTATTAAATTGGAAAAAGCAGCGCAATTATTGCATAATAACCCTAAGGCATCGGTAAGCGATGTTGCATTCCTTTGCGGATTCGTTAATATATCCTCTTTCGGCAGGGCATTTAAAAGTCATTTTAATATGACCACCACAGAATTTCGCAATCAGGACAAGCCGATTTACATTAAAAACGGGATCAGATATAGCAAGGATTGCAAAGCAGTCAGCAAGATTGGCAAAAATTACCAGCAGATTAATGCACAATTTTACAGTGTCGAATTGAATACATTAATCATTATGGACACAAAAATTGAAATCAGACAAATGCCGGAACTGAATCTGATCTATTGTCGCCACACAGGTGCATTTAACAAGATCGGACAGGCTTACGAAAAGCTTTTCAAGTGGGCTATTCCCCGTGGATTGGTGAACCCAGGCACCAGAACCGTAACCGTTTATCAGGATGACCCTGCTGTGACAAGTATCGATAAAGTACGCCAGGATGCCAGTATTATTGTAGATGGCAATATAAAAGTTGACGGCGAAATTGGCAAATTAAATATTCCATCAGGCAAGTATGCTGTCGGTCGTTTTGAAATTAAAGAAACTGAATTTGAAGAAGCCTGGAACACGATGTGTGCGTGGCTGACAGAAAGTGGCTGCCAGCCTGCTGATAGTCCTACTTATGAATACTATCATAACGATTACAGTGAAAATCCTGAACACAGGTTTATCGTAGATATCTGTATTCCTATAAAACCCTTATAATCTTTTTGAAATATGAGACTTACCAAAACAGAGAAAACAACAGGAATTATTTTAGCAGTATTGTTGTTTCTTATCACCCTGAGCAGCACATTCTTTTTCTTGGTAAAATTGAACGTTAGCTGGATACAATGGATTTCATTTAATTCCTGTGCTCCAACCAGTTTCTTATATTTACTCTTATTCCTTGCGTTTCTGATAAGGAAAAAGGCTGCTTACCTGATTATAACATTTCTGCCGATCTATTTTCTTGGAACGATGGCAATGTTTGTATTGTCATGGAATGCCATAAATCTGATCGCACATTTAGGACATATTATAATGACACTCAATTTAATATGGGTCGTTTTCATAATCATCAGGCATGAGGAATATAAGGCGTTAGGAATCGGTTTACTGATTAGCATACTGCTTTTCGTTCCTTATATCGCTTATGTACTATCTTATAATCAGGCACATGCAGAAGAACTGTCAAAATTATTTCTGTAAAAAGAAATAGCCTATATTGTCATGTAAGCTCTTTTGAATTTGCTGACTCTTGCCTCCAGTAAGTGCCTTTTGTAAATAAAAAAGCCGCTTGAACAAGCGGCTTGAATTTTAAAGATTCTGACAATGTTTACAAAGAGGTTTCCTTCCCGTTCCTTCTCTTCGATTTTCTTTTTCGATGTTATTACCTTCCGTACAACTGGTGTTGTTGTGATACACAGATTGTTTTTCACTGTGAAATGGACTTGTTTTTGCCATAATATTTGAATTTAAAATTACTATAACGAAAGTTATTGAATCCTTTTTTCAACACCTTACGGAAGTCCGTAACACTCAATGCAAATTACATATCATTAAACGATATTATTGTATTTAATCTGGTCTGATAAAACTTTCCTTTGGAAAAACTCGGCTGCCATCTCGGCATGCTTTCAATAATACGAATAGCGTCTTCGTTTAAAACCGGATCATCGGTTTTCATCACTTTAGCATCTTTTACCGATCCGTTTTTATCAATCATCCACACTATTTTTACCTTCCCGGAATGATCCCATTCTTTTTTATTCAACTCATTATTAAGAAAATTAGGCAGCGCACCGGTCTCACCATAAAACATCGCTTCTACCATCATGATATTAAAAAAGGAATCTCTTGTTCCTTTATCCAGCTCTTCCCCGTTATCTTTTACCATGCTAACCTTGTCATTTTCCCTTACATCTTTAACGGAAACGGGTTTCGAATCAATATAAAAAATATACGCATCATTATTGTCTTTATCCTGCGTCACCATTAACTTTCCTTTCTGATAGTAATCGATATTGGAAACAAAAACATCATCCTTCATTTTTCCGACAATCGTAATATCCCTTGCTTTATCGAATAATTTCCAGATTCCGGTTTTCTTTCCGTCCTTATCGATCCGGTTGATTTCCTGTCCCTCATACTTAACACTACTTTGGGAAAAGGCAACAAAGGAAGTGAAGCAGCATAAAAACGCCAGCAGTTTTATTTTTGACATTCTAAAATTATTTTTATAAAGGTTTATAAAGATTGATCTCACTTTTTTCAAGCCATTCGGCGGCATTTTTTTGGAAACCCACGAAATGCTCCGTTTGAGTATGCTTATCTATAGCTTCCTTGTCTTCCCATAATTCATAGAACAGGAATTCCAAAGGATTATTAATTGCGGTATGCAAACGGTATTCGTGACATCCATCTTCCTGTAAAGATGCTTCCACCAGTTTTTGAAGTGCGGTTGCAACTTCTTCCCTGTAGTGCTCTTTTGCTTTAAGTGTTGCTACTATTGCTATCATTTTTGTTAGGCATTATTTTATTTACAAACATCGGAAATTTTCTTTAAGATTCCGGATAGCAAACTTATTTTTAGCATTTTCTGGCTACATACAAATCACCAGTCTTTTTCCCGGATCTATATTGGCACTCCAAACTTCATGAACGGCGTCCAATGTTGCGGTTACCGTTTCAATGACAAGCTTTCCCGTTGCTGCCAGCTGAAATGCTTCCGGCAGGATTTCGGTGATAAACTTTTTCATTTCCACTTCGGAAAGACTGCCAATCCCGGAACCCAGAATTTCAATCGCTGAACTCCTTAACACATCGGAACGCAACTCAATTTCTTCTCCGGAAATACTTCCCACGGTAACGATACGCACCGGATGGGTATAACCGCCGGCTCCTTTCAGTGCTTTTAACAACAGTTCCACCGAATGTCCCCACAGGTAATCAATAACAATATCTACAGGTGTTGCCAACTGAATATTTTTCAATTCCTCAACAATGGTTTCATCCGCTGCTTTTAAAGAAACAACTGTATCGGCTCCAAGAGATGTTAACTTTGCTAAAGACTGCTCGTTTCTGCCGGTCGCGATCACTTTGGAAGCGCCATAATGTTTGGCCAGCTGTACCGCTACCTGACCGGTCACCCCGGTAGCCCCGTTGATCAGTACAACATTTCCTTTTTGAATTTTAGCGCGAAACAGCAATGCCATTGCCGAACCGATAACCGCATTGGGAAGTGCCGCTGCCGTTACATCATCGATTTTCTCCGGCAGGACAATATATTTATGATTGGGAATCAGGGCTCTTTCGGCTATCATACCGCTTATACCCTGTGCATATACCCGGGTTCCGTCTTCCAGAATGCCCACACCGTCAAAGCCTACAACAGCAGGAAGCTGTTTGTAACTGGCATAATGCCTGCCGCTTGCGCGCAGTTTGTCCAGGTTTTTAACCGACGCTGCCGTAACGTTAATCAGAATTTCATTTTCATTTTGAGGAATAGGATCCGGAAAATTTTCACAAACCGGAACATCGCCCAATTGTTTTATAATCGCTGCTTTCATAAGTTATTTTTTTGGCAAAGTTCCGCCAGACTTCTTCTACCAAACGATAACAATTGTTAAGAAAATCAGGATTGTTTCGCCGTTTTATTCCGGATACGGCTTAACGATACCGCTGTTATTCCCAAATAGGTAGCGATATAATGCTGCGGAATCCGCTGGAAGATTGTCGGATTCTTTTTAAGCAGGTTGACATAGCGGTCTTCGGGTTTGTCTTTTAAAAACGATAACAAATGTTTGGAATAATAGATAAACCGATTTAAAATATAACGGTCAAACCATTCTTTAAATTCGGCATCTTCTTTCCATAAAACCTCAAATTGGTCTTTCTCCAAAACATACAACGTACATTTTTCTAATGTTTCAAGGTAAAAATCACTCGGCTGATTCGTGATCACACTTTCCAAAGAAGCCACCAGACTTCCTTCAAAAAAGAACTGATTCGTGATCTCTTTTCCGTTACTGTTCATCCACAGCCGCAGGCAGCCTTCTTTTACAAAATAGATCCGCAGTGCCTTCTCCCCTTCTTTTAAAAGAGTTTTTTTGGCATCAACTTTAATCTCTTCCAGAGCATATTTACCGGCAAGATAAAGCATAAAGCGCTTTACCTCTTCTTCATCGTTAATCGTTGTATTTTTCATATCGGTACTCTTGTAACTTAAGTCAGCATCATTTTCATTTCATACTGCCCGATAAAAGGTTCCAGCCCATGAGCCGTCAGAAAGCGGCTGACCTGTGCTGTCGTTTTATCAATATTCGTCACCACTAATGGCTTACCGTTATGGGCGCGGGCTTCCGCGAGCACACCGGTTCCGGCATTATAAACTGTTTTTACACCGTCAACAACATTCATTCCGTGCAGCATAAACCCAACGAGTTTATCACCATCGAAGCAGCCTACCGAAACCTTCCTGTCGATACTTTCCGAATACAATTTGAGCTGTAAACTGTTCCAATCAAAAAACAGCGGGATAAAATAATCCGAAAAAGCAGCATTAAAGGCTTCCAGGATAATCGTATCGCTGATGTTTTCCAATGTTTTAAAGTCCATTCCTGCTTATTTTTACGTTCTTCTTTTGCAAAGAACAATTTATACCTATTCTTAATTACTTTCCAAAAAGAATTGCAACCTCATAAAACTAAAAAAAATAAACCCTACATCCTATTAATTATTATTTTTGCCGAGATTAAAAATAATAAAAACGCTTTATGCTAATAATTGGTATTGCCGGAGGAACAGGCAGTGGAAAAACGACAGTAGTCCATCAGATAATGAATGAATTACCCGAAACAGAAGTAGGGATTATTTCGCAGGACTCCTATTATAAGGCTACTCACAACCTAAGCTTTGATGAAAGAGCTCTTATTAATTTTGACCATCCCAGAGCCATCGACTTTGAATTACTGGTGGCACACCTGAAGGATTTAAAAGCGGAAAAAACAATCGAACAGCCGGTATATTCTTTTGTAACACACAACAGAACAGATGATACCATTGTGACCCATCCCAGAAAGGTAATGATTGTGGAAGGAATCCTAATCCTTACCAATCCGGAATTACGCGATATGTTCGATGTTAAAATATTTGTTCATGCCGATTCTGACGAGCGTTTAATCCGACGATTAAAACGGGATATCGCCGAACGCGGCCGTGACATGGAAGAAGTTTTAAGCCGTTATCAGTCTACTTTAAAGCCGATGCACGAACAATTCATCGAACCGTCAAAAGCCTATGCGGACATTATTATTCCAAATGACAAATACAACACGGTAGCCATCGATGTGGTTCGTGCCGTAATCAATCAGAGAATATCATAATTTATAATTACCTTTATAACCCATGAAAAAAGCATTCGAAAAACTTGTAACCAAATATCCATTTCTGAGAATACTCGGGAACCGGTATGTTTTGGTGCTGCTGTTTTTTGCTGTTTGGATGCTTTTTCTGGACAACTATTCTTATTTGGAACACCGCGTTTTAAATAAGGAAATCGACGAACTCGAAGACAATAAAAAATACTATCAGGAAGAGATCAAAAAGGACAGTGAGAATATCAAAAAACTTAAAAATCCCGATCAGGTAGAAAAATATGCACGTGAAAAATATTATATGAAACGTGACAAAGAAGATATTTATATCATCGAGTTTGAAGAAGATGTGCCTGAAGAAGACACAAAATCACTTTAATTTTGCATTATGAGTAACAAACTGTTTACTGATTTTGAACCAGTGTCGTCCAAACAATGGAAAACACAAATTCAATATGAACTGAAAGGAGCCGATTATAACGAAACTTTAGTTTGGGAAAGTCCCGAAGGAATTAAGGTTCGTCCGTTTTATCATATCGATGAAGCCGAAAAACCTTTAAGAGTTACTACCGAAGCTTCTAATTTTAAGATTGTACAGAACATTTTTGTTCACGACCTTGATAAATCCATCGCAAGAGCTAAAGAAACAGTAGCCCGCGGTGCAGAAAGTTTGCGATTCACACTTGAAAATGAAAAAGTCGATATTGAAAAACTGTTATCCGCCCTTCCGCTGGAAACGGTTCCGGTATATCTGAACTTCGATTTCCTGGATTTGCCGTTTCTTGAAAAGATAAATGCCATTGCCAAAAAACACCAGACTACCGTTTTTGTTCATATTGACCCTATCGGCCAGCTGGCAAAAGAAGGTAACTGGCACAGCAATCTGGATACCGATTTCAACACGCTGAATGACATTTCCCTAAAATGCCCCAACATTCATTTCCTGAGCATTAACAGTACATTATATCAAAATGCCGGTGCCAATATTGTACAGCAGATCGCTTACACTTTAGCCCATGCAAACGAATATTTCAACCGCATAGCCACCATCGGCACTCCGGTAACGATCCAGGTAGCCGTAGGAACCAATTATTTCTTTGAAATAGCCAAACTTCGTGCAATACGCCTGCTGTTTGGCTTACTGGCAAAAGAATACGACCATAAATCTGACTGCCATATCATTGCCATTCCTACCAAACGAAACAAAACACTTTACGATTACAACGTCAACATGCTTCGTACCACAACCGAATGCATGAGTGCTATTTTAGGAGGCGCCAATGCTGTTTCCAATCTGGCTTATGACGCGCTTTATCATAAAGACAACGAGTTTGGCGACAGAATTTCAAGAAACCAGCTTTTGGTTTTAAAACATGAAAGCTATTTCGACATCGTTAACAATCCGGCTGACGGTGCCTATTATATTGAAAACCTGACAGATCAGTTAGCCGAAAAAGCACTGAACCTGTTTAAAGATATCGAAACAAACGGCGGATTCATCACACAATTGATCGAAGGAACCATCCAGCGAAAAATCAGTGAAAGCGCTAAAAAAGAACAGGAATTATTCGATAATGGAAAAGAAATCTTATTGGGAACCAACAAATACCCTAATAAAGAAGACCGAATGAGCCATGATTTAGAATTATATCCTTTTGTAAAAGTCAACCCGAGAAAAACATTAATCACACCGATCATCGAAAAACGATTGGCTGAAAAATTAGAACAGGAACGACTGGAAACGGAAAAGCAATAAGAGCTTCTTAACGCTAATCAGGATAATAATCAGATTTGAAATGAGAAAGAACATTCAACATATAACCTTAGAAAATTCCCGAACACAATCGGATGCCGTTAATGCGGAAACCATTGTGAATGCAGAAGGAATTGAAATCAAACAAACCTATTCCGAAGCAGCTTTACAGGATCTGGAGCACCTTCACTTCGGAGCGGGATTTGCACCCAACCTGCGCGGTCCGTATGCAACCATGTACGTTCGCCGTCCGTGGACCATCCGCCAGTATGCCGGATTCTCTACCGCAGAAGAAAGTAATGCCTTTTACCGCAGGAATCTTGCTGCCGGACAGAAAGGACTTTCCGTTGCGTTTGACTTAGCGACACACCGTGGTTATGACAGCGACCATGAACGGGTAGTGGGTGATGTTGGAAAAGCCGGCGTAGCGATTGACAGTGTGGAAGACATGAAAATTCTATTCGACCAGATTCCGTTGCATGAAATGTCGGTTTCCATGACCATGAACGGAGCGGTATTGCCCATCATGGCATTCTATATCGTCGCTGCCGAAGAACAGGGCGTAGAAGCAAAATTACTGTCCGGAACCATTCAGAACGACATTCTGAAAGAGTTTATGGTACGTAATACCTACATCTACCCGCCTACACCATCGATGAAAATCATTGCTGATATTTTTGATTATACCAGTAAAAAAATGCCAAAATTCAACTCGATCTCCATTTCCGGTTATCACATGCAGGAAGCCGGAGCAACCGCAGATATTGAATTGGCTTATACCCTGGCAGACGGATTGGAATACATCCGTACCGGACTGGCTGCCGGAATGAAAATTGACGAATTTGCCCCGCGTTTGTCCTTCTTTTGGGCTATCGGGATGAACCACTTTATGGAAATTGCCAAAATGCGTGCCGGAAGAATGCTTTGGGCAAAACTATTGAAGCAATTCGAACCTAAAGACGATAAATCATTAGCATTGCGAACGCACTGCCAGACATCCGGATGGAGCCTGACCGAACAGGATCCTTTTAACAATGTTGCCCGTACGGCTATTGAAGCCGCAGCCGCAGCATTTGGAGGAACCCAGTCCCTGCACACCAATGCCCTGGATGAAGCGATCGCTTTACCAACCGATTTCTCGGCGCGTATTGCCCGTAATACCCAGATCTTTTTACAGGAAGAAACCAAAATCTGCAAAACGGTTGACCCGTGGGCAGGAAGTTATTATGTAGAAAGCCTGACGCATGAAATTGCACAGAAAGCCTGGGCACTCATTGAAGAAGTAGAAGAATTAGGCGGTATGACAAAAGCCATCGAAGCCGGAATTCCCAAACTGAGAATTGAAGAAGCTGCCGCCCGTAAACAGGCGCGTATCGACAGCGGACAGGATATTATTGTAGGCGTAAACAAATACCGTCTTGAAAAAGAAGATCCATTACACATCCTTGAAGTAGACAACCAGACCGTTCGTAAACAACAGCTCGAACGATTAGCACATATTAAAGCAACCCGAAACACCGAAAAAGTACAGGAATGTCTGGCAGCACTGACAGCCTGTGCACAATCCGGAAACGGGAACTTATTGGAATTAGCCGTAGATGCAGCACGCAACAGAGCCACTTTAGGCGAAATCAGTGATGCTATGGAATCGGTTTTCGGAAGATACAAAGCACAAATTAAATCCTTTAGTGGCGTGTACAGTAAAGAAATTAAAAACGATGAAAGTTTTGAAAAAGCAAAACAACTGGCCGATGCTTTTGCAAAATCCGAAGGACGTCGTCCGCGTATCATGATCGCCAAAATGGGTCAGGACGGACACGACCGCGGGGCAAAAGTAGTAGCGACCGGTTATGCCGATGTTGGTTTTGACGTAGACATCGGTCCGCTATTCCAAACACCGGCAGAAGCTGCCAAACAGGCCGTTGAAAATGACGTGCATATTTTAGGTGTTTCTTCCTTAGCTGCCGGACACAAAACATTGGTGCCGCAGGTTATCGAAGAACTTAAAAAATACGGCCGTGAAGATATTATGGTGATCGTAGGCGGAGTAATTCCGGCGCAGGATTACCAATACCTGTTCGATAGTGGTGCGGTAGCCGTTTTCGGTCCCGGAACAAAAATCAGTGAAGCCGCTATTAAGATTCTGGATATTTTAATGGAAGCGTAACAACTTTCATAAAACACTATAAAAAGCCAGCCTTAGGGTTGGCTTTTGCATTTACATTACTTAATCGGAAGAGAATTTACCAAGGGCAATCCCTTTCGCGATCACCTCAGTTATTCTTTCCGTAAAATAATCCTTAAGACCTTTTATCTGATCTTCCGGAACCGTATAAAAATCTTTTGCCGTATTGCCTGGTCCTCCTTTTGCTTTTTCAAGTAAACCGGTAATCTCCGTTTCTGTATAATCAGACCGGTATCCCTGTTTATATAGTTCCTGATACGCTTCCTTACCTTCATTAAATACCTTTTTCCAGAAGACATCCGGAACCCCTTTATGTTTTTGTTTTAAAGCGTTGAGTACCGGCGTAAATTCTCTGGCGCCCTGTTCTTCTATTTTAAGCACTTTTAAAAGCGCCCTGATCAGCTCGTCTTTTCCATCATTTCCTTCTTCACCAAAAATCAAACTTATCGGTAGTCTTAACTTCTGTCGAACCGGAATGCCATTCTTTTGTGCCGGAAGCCATTTATGTGTTACAAGACTGTTTATAACACGCAATACCTCCGCATTAGCCGAAGCATTACTTCCCGTTACACCAATGTTTTCCATATCACCGTTTTCGGTAATAACAAAATTCACAGTAACGGTAACCTGTTCTTTATTATTGTCTTTAACATTATCAAACTCAAAATTCCTGAAAAACAGGGAATAGTAGCTTTGGAATCCACCGGGAAAAGTGGCGGAAGTAGTATCATTTTTAATAAGCGGTAAGGCAGCGGGTTCTTTCTGCCGGATAACGCTTTTTCCGTTCGCAGCCAGCAGCAGTGCAGAAAAAAGTATGGCCATAATACTAACAGCCCAAAAACGGTTTTGCATGACAATGGTATTTTTGTTTTTCAAATGTAAAAAGGCCGGAATGAACAAATAGAAAAATGATAAAAACCAGCATGTCACATTGTAAAAAACATCACAAACAACACAACACCCTGTATTGCAATACTTAAAACCTCTCACAAACCGGAACATATAACACCCTTCACTCAAAAATCCGTAACAGTGAAGGCACAATACACCTGTTTTCCGGCAGTCGCCAAACCATCCCTCCTGCTAAGATTACCTTTCCAACAAATATTTTTATACATTTATACACCGGTACATCCACTATAAAAACAAAAAAATGTCCAAACTCCCGCATATCACCACCAGTATTTTTACCGTAATGTCCCAAATGGCAAACGAGCACCAGGCCATTAACCTGTCGCAGGGATTTCCGAATTTTCCGGTAGACGAACGATTGACCACCATTACGGCAAAACTCGCTACAGAAAATGTACACCAGTATACGCCAATGACCGGACATCCGGGACTGATGAGCAAAATTGTGGCATTAACCTCAGCGTCCTATCATCGTGCGGTTAATCCGGCTACGGAAATGTTAGTGACCGCAGGCGCTACCGAAGCTATTTTTGCCACCATACAGGCATTGGTAAACAAAAACGAAGAAGTGATCATTCTCGACCCAAGCTACGACTGTTATGAAGCCCCCATCCTGCTCAGTTATGCCAAACCGGTCCGGGTGGCGCTAAATGACGATTACACTCCAGACTGGGAAGCCATTGCAGCTAAGATGAATACTCAAACGAGAATGCTCATCATCAACAATCCGCATAATCCAACCGGTAAAATATGGACCGCTGCCGATTTCCTGCAGCTTGAAAAATTACTGACCCTGTATCCGGATGTACTGCTGTTATCGGATGAGGTTTACGAATACATTACCTACGAACAACCCCATATATCGGTTAACACCAATGAAAAACTCCGCGACCGCAGTATTGTGATTTCTTCATTTGGAAAATCACTGCACATCACCGGATGGAAAATCGGGTATGCCATTGCACCCGAACACCTGATGAAAGAGATCAAAAAAGTCCATCAGTTTTTAGTATTCAGTGTCAACAGTATTTCACAAGCCGCCATTAGCGACTATCTGGATATTGTGGACTTTAAAGAAATTGCCTCGATGTACCGTAAAAAAAGAGATTACTTTAAAGCACTGCTCTCCCAAACTCCTTTTGAGATACTCCCTTGTGAAGGCTCCTATTTCCAGGTGGCTTCCTACGCCTCTTTTTCGAATGAAAACGATATCGACTTTACGAAAAGGCTCATCACCGACTATGGTGTGGCAACCATCCCGATATCCACTTTTTATGCCGATGGCAAAGACCTTAAACTAATCCGCTTTTGCTTTGCCAAAGACGACAACACTTTGTTACAGGCAACGGAACGCCTGCGAAAGATCACCCGATAAAAACCTTATCCCGGTTAGCCGCCAAGCCTTTAAAAAACTTTTTAACACATTATTAATGACAAAATCCCATTAATTCGATAATTTTGAAGATTGATTCTTATTCATGAAAAAGTTTTTCGCAACCATATTAATGCTCTTATACTTAATCCCCGCAGTCGGGGTTAATGTATCGGCGCATTTTTGCGGAGAAGAACTGGCCTCACTGAGTCATACTGCTGCCAACGAAACAAAATGCTTTTGCGGTATTAAGGCAACCAAAAAACCGTGCTGCGAAGACAAACAGGTTAAAATCAAAATTGACGACAATCAGCAGAAAGCAGAATTGCTGACCCAAAAATTCAGCAATCCGTTTCATATACAGTTTACAATACCGGCCGTACTTGAAATACCCTATGTTTTTAAAAGTACCGAGTCCTTTAATTATTCCTATTACAACCCACCCAACCGTTACAAGCAGCCCATATACCTGCTTAACAGAGTATTTCGAATTTGATTATTAGAATATGATTACACCTGTACCCCAAACAGTACGGGTTATTGTTATTTACATCATTCCTTAATTCAAAAATTCAATACAATGAAAACCTTAAGAAATATAGCCATGGCTGTTGCTATGGCATTCGTCTTTACAAGCTGTGAAGCACAGATAAAAAACCCGAAAACGGAAACCGTAAAAGTGTATGGCAACTGCGAGATGTGTAAGAAAACCATTGAAAAAGCAGCAAATGAAAAAGGTATCGTAAAAGCCGACTGGAATGTCGATACCGATATGCTGACCCTTACCTACGATCAGACCAAAACCAATACCGATGCCATCCTTAAAAAAGTAGCCTATGCCGGTTATGACAGCGAAACATTCCGCGCACCGGATGAAGCCTATAAAAACCTGCCGGAATGCTGCCAGTATGACCGCCCGGCAAAAGTGAGCACAATCGCAGAAAACCATGATTCTCATAAAGGACATGATATGCCGGCAGCGGAAACCAACCAGAACAGTCCGCTTTTTAACCCGGTATATACGGCCTATTTTTCCATCAAAGATGCGCTGATCAAGTCAGACGGAAAAACGGCTTCCGCCAAAGCTTCCGAACTGCTAAAAGCCATTGCTGCTGCGCCAATGGACAAAATGAAAACCGAACAGCATACCCTGTGGATGAAAATCCAGAACAGTTTAAAAACCGATGCCGGACATATAGCCGAAACAACGGATGTAAAACACCAGCGCGATCATTTTGCCTCCCTTTCGGAAAACCTGTATGCCCTAGCCAAAACAATAACTAACGGCGCTCCGTATTATTATCAGAAGTGTCCGATGTATGATAACGGTAAAGGCGCCCATTGGTTAAGTAAAGAAAACACCATCAAAAACCCTTATTACGGCTCTGCCATGCTGAGCTGCGGCAGTACTGTGGAAACTTTAAAATAACAGCAGTATGAAACATTGTTATCAACTGCTGCTGCTGTTTGCAGCCCTTAGCGGCTATGCGCAAAACAGTAAGGAATACGACCTCTATGTCACGGACACTGTGGTGAACTATACCGGCAAAAAAGTAAAAGCCATTGCCATAAACGGCAGCATTCCGGCGCCTACGCTTCATTTTACCGAAGGAGATACCGCTGTAATCCGCATACACAACAAAATGCACCACGAAACATCCATTCACTGGCACGGGCTGCTCCTGCCAAATGAACAGGACGGGGTTCCTTACCTGACGACTGCCCCGATAAAAGGCATGTCTACACACACCTATAAGTTCCCGATTAAACAAAGCGGAACCTACTGGTATCATTCCCATACCATGCTGCAGGAACAAATCGGGATGTACGGTGCTTTTATCATCCATAAAAAGCAGGAACCGGAACTACCGGAATATACCATGCTGCTGAGTGACTGGACCGATGCCAATCCGCATGAAATCGAACGTTCGCTGCACAAAGCAAACGACTGGTATGCCATTAAAAAAGGTGCCACACAAAATTATGCCGAGGCGATTGGAAAAGGCCATTTCCTGACCAAGTTTACCAACGAATGGAAACGCATGCATGCTATGGATGTGAGCGATGTTTATTACGAGCGCTTCTTTGTAAACGGCAAACAGGAAGATCATGCCCCTCAATTCAAACCCGGCGAAAAAGTACGGGTACGCATTATTAACGGCAGTGCCTCCACCTACTTCTGGCTCAACTATGCCGGAGGAAAAATAACGGTTGTCGCCAGCGATGGTATGGATGTACAACCGGTAGCGGTCGACCGTTTTATTGTAGGCGTATCCGAAACCTATGATGTTATCGTTACGATACCGGATAAAGACACCGCCTTTGAACTGGTCGCTACGGCAGAAGACCGTACCGGGCAGGCTTCCCTTTGGTTAGGCAACGGCGTCAAACAGCTGCAGCAGCCTTTACCGAAATTGAAATATTTTGAAGGGATGAAAATGATGAACGACATGATGACCGTAGGCGGAAACATGAAAGATATGGGCATGAACATGAGCCTGCAGCAAATGGACATGAACACTGTTATGTATCCCGAAATAACCGGAAAGGAAAAGGATAAAAAAACTGCCGGTATGGCTATGGATGGTCACCAACATCAGGAAACCGGCAATACCGATATTGTTACCCTGAATTATGCCATGCTGAAATCGCCGGTAAAAACAAACCTTCCCGATGGTCCGGTCCGGACGCTGCATTTTGAGCTCACCGGAAACATGAACCGTTATGTATGGACCCTGAACAATAAAACCATATCCGAATCGGATAAAGTACTGATCAAAAAAGGAGAAAACATCCGTATTGTAGTCACGAACAATTCAATGATGCGGCACCCGATGCATTTACACGGGCATTTTTTCCGTATCCTGAACGGACAAGGGGATTATGCTCCGTTAAAAAATGTACTGGACATCATGCCGATGGAAACCGACACGATCGAATTCCATGCTTCGGAGGAATATGGCGACTGGTATTTCCACTGCCACATTCTGTACCACATGATGGCCGGAATGGGTCGTATCTTTACCTATGAAAACTCACCGCCTAACCCACAGATTCCGGATCCGGAAATGGCTTTGAAAATGGTTTATAACGACGACAGACGTTATTATTTTTCTGCTGAGGTTGGCCTGGAAAGCAACGGAAGCGATGGCGAAATGCGCCTGGAAAACACCCGTAATTTCTTTGATGTAGAATGGCGCCTGGGCTTTAACAAGAATACCGGATATGAAACCGAAGCTCATTTCGGACGCTATCTGGATAAAAACCAATACCTGTCTGTATATACCGGATTTGATTTCCGTTACCACAACAGCCTTGAACGGGAAGAAAACCTGTTCGGGCAGGCAAGTACGCAAAACCAAAGGGCTGTGGCCTGTATCGGGTTGATCTACCAGCTGCCCTGGCTTATCAATGCCGATGTCCGCTTGGATCATGAAGGCAAAGCCCGTTTGCAGTTTGTCCGCAAAGACATTCCGGTAACCGACAGGGTCCGGCTTTGGGGCTCCTGGAATACCGATTTTGAATACAGTGTCGGTTCCCGGTATATCCTCACCAAATACTGGTCGCTCTCGGCTCATTACGACAGCGATATGGGTATGGGAGGCGGAATCGTCCTGACCTATTAAATCCAATAACCAAAAGGGATAACAGCAGTTGTTATCCCTTTTGCTTTTACCGTAGCAGCACCCGCAATCCTTATGATTCCGGGTAACCGGCTGCTTTTACATAGGTTTAAAAACCTGGTTTACCTAAATTTATTTCCCGTTTCAACGGTATCAAAACCTTTCACATGCTTTCTTTTTTATTATGCATGCATAATAAAAAAATTCCCTATATTTACGTTTCCAAAAAATAAAACTTATGAATTTTACAGCAAAAATGCTTCGTGATAATGCACTGGAAGACAAAGTAATTGTCGTAACCGGTGGCGGAAGTGGCTTGGGAAAAGCCATGACAAAATATTTCCTGGAATTAGGCGCAAAAGTAGCGATAACTTCCCGTGACCTGGACAAACTGCAAAATACTGCAAAAGAATTGGAACAGGAAACCGGAGGAAAATGCCTTGCCGTTCCATGTGATGTCCGCCATTATGAGCAGGTAGAAGCCATGCTTCAGGAAGTACTGAACGCTTTTGGAAAAGTAGATGTTTTACTAAACAATGCCGCCGGGAACTTTATCTCTCCTACCGAGCGTCTTTCGGCAAATGCCTTCGACACGATTATTGATATCGTATTAAAAGGCTCTAAAAACTGTACGCTTGCTTTTGGTAAGCACTGGATAGATACCAAACAGACCAATACCACTATTTTAAATATCGTCACCACTTATGCCTGGACCGGTTCGGCTTATGTAGTCCCGTCGGCCACAGCAAAAGCAGGTGTTTTAGCCATGACCCGCAGTTTGGCCGTAGAATGGGCGAAATACGGCATCCGTACCAACGCCATTGCACCGGGACCTTTTCCTACCAAAGGTGCCTGGGATCGTTTGTTACCGGGTGACTTAAAGGACAAGTTCGATTTAGCAAAAAAAGTACCGTTAAAACGTGTGGGTGACCACCAGGAACTGGCTAATTTAGCTGCCTATCTGGTTTCTGATTTTTCGGCTTACGTTAACGGTGAAGTGATTACCATCGATGGTGGCGAATGGCTGCAGGGCGCAGGACAATTTAACCTGCTGGAAGCCATTCCAAAAGAAATGTGGGACATGCTGGAAGCCATGATCAAACAAAAAGGAAACAAATAAAATATCAAAAGACCGGGCAATTACCGGTCTTTTTTATTTTGGTAAAACCGCTTGTTTAAAACCAATGGCAGGACAGTAACAAACCCCTGCAACATCTAAACAATATCATGCATTGCAATGCTTAAACAATCTAGTACACAACCTGCATAAACGAATGCATTGCTGTTA
Source organism: Flavobacterium sp. UBA4197 (assembly GCF_002379575.1). Lineage (NCBI taxonomy): Bacteria > Pseudomonadati > Bacteroidota > Flavobacteriia > Flavobacteriales > Flavobacteriaceae > Flavobacterium > Flavobacterium sp. UBA4197. The sequence continues at coordinate 23,224 of NZ_DFUB01000022.1, read as the reverse complement.
TTTTCTATTGCTTTTTGACAGATATAATAGGCACCAATATTACTGCTGATTATATAATCCTAAAAATCCTGCAAAACCATTTCCGCTCCAGTATTGCTACTGCAAATAATTGTAATTTGCTAATTCCCTCACTGTTTTAACTTTATCACATTGTTAACAAATAACATTTTCATAAACCATAATATTCTATTAACATCTTTTTAGAATGATCTGAATTCCATTCACTCCATTTATTAGTATAGGGATTATACCCACATTTTAAAGGCTTTGAAAACTTATTGTTTGGTTCTTCAATATAGGCTCTGCAATCTGTACAAATATGTCTAAACTCACAATTTTTGCACACATCGATTACATCTTTTTTAATAATCCAATAATCTTTAAAACAAGAATTATCAACGACATCTATTAACTTAGTATCCTTAATGTTTCCATAACTTTCTTTCATGGACGGACAATTCTTTATATTTCCATCATTATCAATGGCAATTTTTTTATTCAGGCAGGTATTAAAATGATTCGATTCTGTAAATGTTTTTATGTTAATCGAAAAATAGTCTTGAGAGATTTGACCACAATGAACAGATGCGTTAATAATTTGATTTGTAATGTATATTCTCGGATTATCATTAATTATTTCCTCATTACAGGAATGAAGAACAATACTTAATATAATATTACTTTTCGCTAATAACCCTTGAATACATTCCATATCATTAGAGTCATATTTAGCGTAAATCACGATACCAGAAACGCTCCCTTTATGTAAGTCTATTAGTATTTGTTCAAATAATGAAATATTTATATTTGAATAAAATCTGAATTCAATATACCTGCAACTTAAATCGTTTAATTGATTAATAAGGTCTATAAGCGCTGTTTCATTTAAATTATCTGCTTCTATAATGGCATTATTTATCGTTTCCGGGCTATCCCATTCCAAACTTAAATTTGGATAATAATCCGGATATTTTGTAAAAAAACCTAATTCTTCTTTCACAAATAAATCAATCCATTGTTTTAAATTGTCATCTACATCAATCGTAGCATTCCCTCTTAACAGAAAGTCGGCTACAAAATTTGGAATGATATAATTTTTATTTCTTTCTAAATCTGATATTGAACTTCGTTTAAAACCTTTTACAATTATACAAGTGGCAAATAATTTAAAGTACTTCATCTTTTAACATTTTTGAAATAGGTTTTTGTGGTCCTGAACACATAGCTAATTTTGTTTTATATTTACCTATATGATCAAAAAACAATTCCTGCATTTCAGTTTCTTTCTGCTTTTCAACTTTTTCCAATAATGAGTATATGGCGGGTAATTTATTATTCATGAACGTTTACAATTAAAGATTTGGCTATTTCTTTTTCTAAGTAATAATTACATGGATATGAGGTCATCCCAAATTGACCTATAGGGTTCACTTCTAAAAAAACAAAATCATTATCAGGAGTTAGTATAATATCAACAGATCCTGTATTAAGATTCAAAACAGACATCAAATTATCTATTCTTTTTTCAACTTCTTCAGGTAATTTAAAAGGTGTATTTCGATTAGGATGCAAATCATTATAATTTCTAAAATCTACGGAAGTCATTTTATCTAATTGAGAAAAAATTGCCATTGAATAAAACTTACCTTCTAAAAAAAAGCTTCTAATTTCAATTTCCTTTTCTATATACTTCTGAAATAGTGAAGGAAAAAATCTTTTTTCAATTTGTTCAAGAAAACACTCCTCAATTATAACCGTTTTATTTAGATAACTATGTGATTTCCCGGAAAAGCTCATTGCTTCTCCTAAAGGCTTCGTTATAATTTTCTGATGATTATCGTAAAATCTCAATAAGTCATTTTTATTATTACAAATAATACTTTCAGGTATTTTCAATCCAACACCGGCAGCGGCTTTTAGAACTGTTAATTTATCTATAGCTATTGAATTAAAAAAGGGTAACGATTTAATATTTTTGGTTTGTAAAAAATCGAAAAGCAGTTTGTATGACTTCCTCATTTCGATTATTACATTATTCTTAATATTTGCTAAAACTCCGATATCAACATCTTCAAACTTTTTCAATTCATCATTAAATGAAAAATTATACGGAATCCATCTTCTATTCCAAACAGCTGTAAGATTGTTTAACAAGATATTTCCAAGACTTAATTCAATACCGTTATCTGAAAGAATTACTTTATAATTCAGTTCAGAATTCAAGTATGATTCACCATCAATTCTAACAAAAGATACTTTGTAATGACAGAGCCAATCTATAACATCATTTGTACTTTGATCAAAATAAGCACTCAAGATTAAAATCATTTTACCCCTATCAAATCCACAATTATTTTCCTCCCTCTATAGTTAATATCTAACTTTACAAAACCGAATTTTTCATTAAAATAGTGCTTACAAAATGAAATTCTTTTCTCTCCAGTAAAAGACTCGCAATTAATAACATAGCAATCAACCAATCCTGCCCCTCCCACATTAACAGCCTCTTTTCCAACGACTTTATATTTCTTATAAATATTAGATTCATTTATTTTAAGACTTTGTTTCATGTCTTCCGAAATATATAAATTACTCTCCCATTCTTTATTTAATGCTAAAGGCAAATTAATATCGGGAAAAGGTACTACTTCGAAAAAAGAAAAACCGGAAGGAGTCCTGGGTGGATGCAAAAAAATCATTTTTTCATCTTCAATTATCCCGGACAATTCCGAAAGAGCTCCAATAGGACAATCATCATTATAATAATCGTATTTTATTATTGTTTGATCTTCTAATACTGACTTATAAACACCTTTAAAAACTGTAAGAATAAATTTATTTATTAATACAGCATCATCATCAACATCTTTCTTCTGAACTAAAACAGGCTCCTCTCTTAAATTTTTTAATTCTAAAAAATATTCTTTTTCACCTTTAAAAAAGCGTATGGAATGAACAAACTTCAATCCGCTTTTATAAATTTTATTGTCTAAATTATTAATATTCGGTTTCCCGTTATCAATAAACGTCTTATCTTCATAGCAACTCCGTTCTTTAAAATTTTTACACGACACACAAAGAGCTCCTAAAAAAAATAAAAAGCAGACCTCTTTTAAAAAAGATCTGCTAAAAAAAAGGTTAACAAGTTCCTTCATCATTCCAATCGCCCGCAGTATCTGTCTGAGTGCCGTAATCATTTCCGTAAATCCATTCGAGAATTGTGCTCATGGCTGTATGGGTTTTGTACGGTTTAGCAGTTTGCGTCCCTGTAAGTAACCCACCATTAATCAACTCTTTTTTTGTAATTACATTCTTTTGAGTAATTACATTTTTTTCAAAATCATCTAGGCTCATAATATAAAATTTTGTGTTAATAATATAGCAATATAATAAAATTAAACAACACTTCGTATTAAAATCACAAAAAAAGCATTCTTACAAAGACCATTTGTAACAAAATCTCAATTAAAACATTAAATCTTTCATGTTGTTTTTTAATAAAAGATCTAACAAAAACTAAAGTCCTAAACACAATACACATAGCATTCACACGGACTTTTAACTTTATCACATTGTTAACAAATAACATTTTCATAAACCATAATAAATTGTATTTTTACGGTTCAAAATTTTTAAAGACAAAATGGGTAAAATCATTGCTATTGCCAATCAAAAAGGTGGCGTTGGAAAAACTACAACTTCAGTAAATTTAGCCGCCGCATTAGGCGTATTGGAAAAAAAAGTTTTATTGATTGATGCAGATCCACAGGCTAATGCCAGTTCCGGATTGGGTATTGACGTAGAAAGTGTAGAAATAGGAACCTACCAGATATTAGAGCATAGCAATACTCCGGACGAAGCAACCTTATCGTGTACGGCACCGAATGTTTCGCTGATTCCGGCTCATATTGACCTGGTAGCTATCGAAATCGAGCTGGTTGATAAAGAAAACCGTGAATATATGCTAAAACAGGCTTTGGCCAGTGTTAAGGAAAAATATGATTATATCATTATTGACTGTGCACCGTCATTAGGCTTGTTAACGCTAAATGCGCTAACGGCAGCCGACTCGGTTGTTATTCCGATTCAGTGTGAATATTTCGCACTGGAAGGTTTGGGCAAATTACTGAACACGATTAAAAGTGTGCAGAAAATCCACAACCCGCAGCTGGATATCGAAGGTTTATTGCTAACCATGTATGATTCCCGTTTGCGTTTATCGAACCAGGTAGTGGAAGAAGTACAGAAACACTTTAACGATATGGTTTTTGAAACCGTTATTCAGCGTAACGTAAAATTAAGTGAAGCACCAAGTTTTGGGGAAAGTATCATTAACTATGATGCAACCAGCAAAGGCGCAACCAATTATATTCATTTAGCAGAAGAAATTATTAAAAAAAATAGTAACTAAGGTTTTATGACGAAGGCAATTAAAAAACAAGCATTAGGAAGAGGCTTATCCGCATTATTAAAAGATCCTGAAAACGATATCAAATCGGTTGAGGATAAAAATGCCGATAAAGTTGTTGGGAATATTATTGAGCTTGACTTAGATGCTATTGAAATAAACCCTTTTCAGCCGCGTACTAATTTCAACGAGGAATCCTTACAGGAATTAGCGTCTTCCATCAGGGAACTGGGTTTAATCCAACCGATTACCGTTCGTAAATTAGATTTCAACAAATACCAGCTGATCTCGGGTGAGCGCCGTTTGCGTGCTTCCAGATTAGTAGGATTAACAACTGTTCCGGCTTATATCCGTCTGGCTAACGATAACGAATCGTTAGTAATGGCATTGGTAGAAAACATTCAGCGTCACGATTTAGACCCTATCGAGATTGCGTTGTCTTACCAGCGTTTAATTGACGAGATCCAGTTAACACAGGAACAAATGAGTGAGCGTGTTGGTAAAAAACGTTCCACTATTGCCAATTATCTTCGTTTATTAAAACTGGATCCGATTATCCAGACCGGAATCCGTGACGGTTTTATCACTATGGGTCATGGCCGTGCCATCATCAACATTGAAGATCTTGACGTTCAAACCGATATTTACCAGAAAATTGTAAGCCAGAATCTTTCTGTCCGTGAAACGGAAGCTTTGGTAAAAGCATATCAGGACAGTTTAAAACCGGCGGCACCAAAAGCACCAAAAGGCACCTCTTTTAATGTTGCTGAAGAAAACAAAAAAGCCATTACCGAATTTTTCGGGGCTAAGGTTGATGTAAAAGTTGCCGGCAATGGTAAAGGGAAGATCACCATTCCTTTCCATTCTGAAGAAGATTTTAAAAGAATTATTAAGCTAATAGAAGGTTAGTGAGTCGCTGCAATTCCATACTGATTATCACACTGCTTCTAATAAGTCAGTTTGTTTTTTCTCAAAATAAAAAAGACGACGCCATATTAAAAGCACTTGACTCTGTCAAACCCGTCAGGATTAATCCGCTTGCCCCCTCTAAAGCAGCCTTTTATTCTGCTGTAGTACCCGGATTAGGACAGATATACAATAAAAAATACTGGAAGGTTCCTTTAGTCTATATCGGACTGGGAACCGGTTTGTATTTTTACACCACAAACAATAACAAGTATCACGATTTCCGCAGCGAATACAAAAAGCGTCTGAACGGAACATCTGATCCGAACGATCCTTATTTTGGTGGTCTGGATAACAACCGACTGGTAGAAGCCCAGAAATTCTATCAGCGAAACCGTGACCTTTCCATGCTGATTACCGTAGGGATTTACATTTTAAACATCGTAGATGCCAATGTAGATGCCCACTTAATGCAGTTTAACGTAAACGATAATCTTTCCGTTCGTCCTGACATTTATCAAAACGATATGAATTATAAACACAGTTTAGGATTAACACTGAATTATAATTTTTAATACTACACACCAAATGAAAATTGCTCTTTTAGGATATGGTAAAATGGGTAAAGTAATTGAACGAATTGCTTTAGAAAGAGGTCATGAAATTGTACTTCGAAAATCCAGTGCCGATTCTTATGACGGACTTGAAAAAGCCGATGTTGCCATAGACTTTAGCGTTCCCGACAGTGCCGTTAGTAACATTTCCGCCTGTTTTGCTACTAATATACCAGTAGTGTCCGGAACAACGGGATGGCTGGAACAATACAACGACATGGTACAATTGTGCCAGGAGAAGAACGGAGCCTTTATTTATGGTTCCAATTTCAGTCTGGGTGTTAATATTTTCTTTGAACTGAACAATTATCTGGCAAAGATGATGGCGAATGTAAAAGAATATAACGTTTCGATGGAAGAAATCCACCATACGCAAAAACTGGATGCGCCAAGCGGTACGGCGATTACCCTGGCAAAAGGAATTATCGAAAATTCCGGCTACAACAGCTGGACGATGGATGCTCCCAAAGCCGGTGAAATACAGATTGATGCCAAGCGTATTGAAAACGTACCGGGTACACACATGGTGACCTATAATTCTGATGTGGATTTTATAGAGATCAAACACGTTGCCCACAACCGGGAAGGATTCGCTCTTGGAGCCGTAATTGCTGCCGAATGGATCGCCGGAAAAAAGGGTGTTTTCACAATGAAAGACGTATTAAATCTGATTTAATAATATACTAAACAAACAAAAACATGACACTTATTCAATGGTTTATATTCTTCCTGGTTATACAGCTTGTACACTATATAGGAACATGGAAATTATACGAAAAGGCCGGTAGAAAATCCTGGGAAGCCGCTATTCCGGTTTACAATGCGATTGTATTAATGAAAATTATCGACCGCCCGAAATGGTGGACCATCCTGCTGTTCATCCCTATCGTGAACCTGATCATGTTTCCGGTTATCTGGGTGGAAACCCTGAGAAGCTTTGGTAAGAATACGCCGGTTGACACCATCTTAGGTGTGGTGACTTTAGGTTTGTATATCTATTATATCAACTATACCCAGAATGTAACTTATATCCCGAATAAGAATGAAGTTAAAAAGGACAACACCTTAAGTTCGCTGTTGTTTGCCGTGGTAGTGGCAACATTAGTACACACCTATGTGATGCAGCCGTACACCATTCCTTCTTCTTCATTGGAAAAATCCTTATTGATTGGTGACTTCCTTTTTGTAAGCAAATTTCACTATGGCGCCAGAACGCCAAAAACAGCCGTGGCAATGCCGATGGTTCACGATACCATTCCGCTTATCAATACCAAATCCTACCTGAGCTGGCCGCAATTCCCGTCGTTCCGCTTACCGGGAATCCAAAAAATAGAACGTAACGACATTGTTGTTTTCAACTGGCCGGTAGACACCGTTAGAACCATGTTTGGCGACAATTCCGGACAATATACCTATAAGCCTGTTGACAAAAAAACCAACTATGTAAAACGCTGCGTTGGTATTCCGGGCGACAGTCTTTCCATTAAAGACGGGGTAGTGATGATTAACGGGAAACCGCTTGAATTACACGACCGACAAAAAATACAGTTCTCTTACCAGGTTATCACAGACGGTAATGCTTTTGACTACAACTACCTGATTAATGACCTGAAATTAAATCCGAGCGAAGTTCACTATGTTCAGGATAAAAACCTGTTCTACTTTCAGTGCTTAACGGATGAAGCAGCAGAACGCATCAAAAACAACCCGATTGTAAAATCGATCACAAAAAATATTTCCAAAGAACGCGAACAAGGCATATTCCCGGGCACACAAAGCTGGTCCCAGGATAACTTTGGTCCTATTTACATTCCGGAAGAAGGCAAAACTGTTGTTTTAAACAAAGAAACCCTTCCTTTCTACAAGCAGATCATTACCGAATATGAAAACAACGATTTAAAAGTGAATGGCGACGAAATCCGTATTAACGGTAAAGTAGCGACCTCTTATACTTTTAAACAAAACTATTACTGGATGATGGGTGACAACCGTCACAACTCACAGGACAGCCGTTACTGGGGTTATGTACCTTTCGAAAACGTAGTGGGAAAACCGGTATTCATCTGGATGAGTCTGGATCAGAATATTCCCTGGGCTAAAGCCATCGACAAAATACGTTGGGAAAGACTATTCACAACAGTTGGCGGAAGCGGGAAACCGGTATCGTATTTTATCTACTTCGTAGTTGTTTTGGCAGCATGGTTAGGATATGACTTCTACAAGAAAAGAAAAGCGAAAAGAAACTCGTAATTAATTTATGATATAAGCTGTCTGCTTTACGATGTAGTATGCAGGCGTCATAAACAGAATGAGAAGTAAAATTAAAAGTTGTCATAAACCACAGCAATTATTTTTACTTCTCATTCTTCATAAATCAAACCTCATATATCGTATATCATACATCAAAAATCACACATCAAAATGAACATCCTTATACATCCTACCTACTTTCCTTCCATCAGTCATTTTACAGCGATGGTACAAGCAGATACGATTACGTTCGAAACGGAAGACAACTTCCAGAAGCAAACCAATCGCAACAGAATGTATATTTACAGCCCTAACGGGATGCAGATGCTCAATATTCCGGTAAAGCACAGTCCGGTGTTACACCAGAAATTTAAGGATGTAAAGATTGAAAATGCCTTTAACTGGCAGAAACAGCACTGGAAATCACTGGAAGCGGCCTACAGAACATCGCCTTTCTTTGAGTATTTTGAAGACGACATCCGTCCGGTATTTGAAAAAGAGCATACTTTTATGATGGACCTGAATTTTGAGGTCATGGAAATCGTTACCGATTGTCTGGGCATGGATTTCTCCTACTCCAAAACAACTGAATATTTCGCCGAACCGGCAGATAAAGCTGATTTCCGTTCTTTAGCAAACGGTAAAAAAGACACTTCCGTTTTTGAACCCTACACACAGGTATTTGAAGAAAAACACGGGTTTATTAACAACCTGAGCATCCTGGACGTACTTTTTAACGAAGGGCGTTATGCCATGGAATACCTGAAAAACCAGTCTTTATAAAACTACTTTTTCTTTTCCGTTGTTTCTTTAGTATTGGTCGTTGGCGCCTCATCCCGTAAAGTCAGGCGGGTGGTAATAGGAAAATGGTCGGAATTGATAAAATTATCGTGGTTCACAAAGTTTTTCACCTCAATGCGTTTGTCCACAAACACATAATCGATCCGTGCCGGATAATAGTCGTAGTCATACGTTTTCCCGAAACCTTTACCGGCTTCTTCAAACGCGTCTTTCATGTTCCCTTTAATGTTTCGGTACACATAGGAAAAGGCACTGTTGTTCAGATCGCCGCAGATGATCAGCGGGTAATGACATTCGGCTTTGTGCTGCTTGATCAGCTCCGACTGTAATTGCTGTACGGCAAAAGCCTCACTGATACGTCTGAATATCTTTTTAGACTTCACCTCATCGATTTTCTCGTGTATATCGGGACTTATCTTGATAGACTGCAAATGCATGCTGTACACGCGAAGGGTGTCCCTTCCTTTTTTAATATCGGCAAAAATCACATTGTTATTCGAATTCGGGAACTTAATATTGCCGCCATTTACAATTGGAAATTTTGAAAAAATAGCCTGGCCGGTTTTTACCTTATCGCCCTGCATATAAATAAACTGGTGTTTATAACCGTCAAACTGTACCGGCTGCGTATTCGAATATTCCTGCAGGCATAGAATATCCGGATTTTGCGACAATACAAAAGCCTGGATCTTGTCGATCACATTGTCCTGCTTGATCCATTCAAACACGTTGAACAAACGCACATTATAGCTCATCACGACAAAATCATCTTCTTCTGCAATTAAATCTTTAGCCGAGAATTTATAAAACTTATTAAAGAATGTAATCCCGATAAGGAATACAAAAACCGAAAGCAGCACCTGCTTTTTCAGCTGGATCAGCCAGTAAAACAGGAACAGTAAATTCAGGATCAGCATCAGCGGCAGCACCAGCGTCAGTACCGAAAGGAACGGGAACAGCTTGGGCGCCAGGAACGGCAGTACATAGGCAATAAAGCTCAATACAGTCAACACTATATTGAAAAAGAAAGCCACTTTATTAAACCATGATAAGTTCTTCATACTGTTTCGTCCAAAGACTAAATTTGCGGATAAGGCGTGTGCCTGAAATTATTTATTTGCCAACTTTAAACAAGAATTCTTTCTCGTCTTTTGTAAGGCTGTCATACCCGGATTTACTGATTTTATCCAGGATATCGTCAATTTGCTTCTGGGTAACATCTTTATTGGATATTCCGGAATTGCCGGTCGATTTTGTCTGCTGACGGGTATTTCGGTGTACTGTTTTAAACGGTGTTGTTTTTTTAGGGCTGAATAAACCTGCTACCGTATCCAGAAAAGCAGAAACTCCTTTTGTCAGGTCGGTTCCGTTTTTCAGCAATTTTATATATAAAAACCCGAAGAAAGCACCACCCAAATGGGCAATATGTCCGCCGGTATTGCTCACCGGAATCTGGATCAGGTCTAAAACAACCAGTACCAGGGCAATGTGCCACAGCTTTACGTTGCCAACTAGCAACAGGCGGATTTCGGTTAAAGGCGAATAGGCCGCCGCACCAATCAAAACCGCCATGATGGCTCCCGATGCGCCTACTAATATGGTATTGTTATGAAAAATAAAATCGGTTGCAACAAACAACACTCCTGCAAAAATCGCTCCAAGCAGGTACAACCCGAATAGTTGTTTTTGTGTAAAATAGGTTGTAAACAGGCGACTGGCAAAATTGAGCACAATCATGTTAAACAACAAATGGAAGAAATCGGCATGCAGAAAAGCATACGTCAGCAGCGTCCACGGTCGGGTTACCGCCGTCATCACAACGGATGAAAGACTGGTCCAGGCCAATACTGTTTCAAAAAGAGCAGGAGCAAATGCTCTTAAAAGAAAGAACGGGATAGCAATACCTACATTCCAGAAAATAAGCTTTTGTGCTATTCCCCCTATTTTATATTGCATTTTAAAATCCTCAATGATGTTCATTCTCGTCTTTATGTTTTACAGTTATTCTACTCCTAATTTATAATTTATTTCCGAATTATCGGTCCCAACGGTTATTATCGAACTGATTCTTTTTCCAGAACCACATCATCAGGAAACCAACAACGGCTCCGCCAATGTGGGCAAAGTGGGCAATACCGCTCGCGCCTCCAAAAATAGATCTTCCGTAAAGTCCTGAAATCAAATCGATGATTAACAATCCCGGTACAAAATATTTTGCTTTTACCGGAACCGGAATAAACATCAGCGCCAGTTCTGCATTTGGGAACATAAACGCAAAGGCAACCAGCAGACCATAAATAGCCCCGGATGCTCCAACAGCAGGAACACTAAACGCTTCCATAAAGCTGTTAAACTGGTTTACCGATAAAACTTCCTGCCATTTTGTATTGTATTTTCCCTCTGCCAGAATCTGGAGAATTTCCGATTTCGGAATACCGCTTTCCACTAAAGTATTCAGTCCGTCGTGGAATAAGTAAAAATTTACCCCCGAATGCAGTAAGGCTGCTCCCAATCCGCAGGAAATATAAAAGAATAAAAACTTCTTTGCCCCCCAGAAATGTTCCAAAGCCGACCCGAAAGAATACAGCGCAAACATATTGAAGAAAATGTGCATCCATCCGCCATGCATAAACATGTGTGTTAACGGCTGCCAGATACCGAAATTAGGATTTTCTAAATACCATAATGCCAAATAAGTATTTGCCGCAGGAACAAACATTGCGCCCAGGAAAAAGATAACGTTAATTATAATTAACTGTTTTACGGTTTCGGTTATATTCATCATATTGCAAATCGTTTATCTAAGTCTTCCACACGCATCGTGATGAAAGTGGGTTTATGAAAAGGGGAAACATTCGGTTCTTTACAGGCAAACAAGGCATTCACCATTGTTTCCTGTTCGCGTTCCGTTAAATAGGTTCCGGTTTTTACTGCCAGGCTTCTTGCCATCGATTTGGCAATGCGGTCACACTGACTGAAACTGCTGTCCGGAAGCTCGCCCTGTAAATCACCAACCAATTCCTCCAGTAAAATAGACACTTCACTTTCGGCTACGTTAACCGGCAAACCGGAAATGGTAACACTTTCTTCAGCTAGGGATTCAAAAACAAATCCGGTGCTTTCCAGTGAATGCTGCAATTCTTTAATCAGGATTAACTCTGCTTTGGTAAAATACAGTTCTAACGGAAAAAGCAGCTGCTGACTGGCAGCCTGCTGTACGGTAATATTTGTCAGGAACTGTTCGTACAAAATACGCTGGTGTGCTCTTTTTTGGTCAACGATCAGCATACCCGATTTGATCGGGCTGACAATGTATTTTTTATGGATCTGATAGGTTCTGTTATTCGATACCTCTTCTATCGCGCTGTCATCAAAAAGAGAACCGGTTACTTCCTCGCTCTCAAATTGAATTTCGGCCACATCCACTTCTTCTGTAGCCTGTTTTAAGCCTACATACAAACTCTCCCAGCTCTGACCGGATTCCTGCTTTTTATAGCTTGCGGAGAAAGAGGGATTCGAACCCGGAGACTTTGTAGAATTTCCTGCCGAAGCAGAAAAGGAAGCCGTAAACGCCTGCGACGTTTTAGGGGTTTCCTCTAAAAAAGGGTTAAAATTTGCATCTACCTGGATTAAAGGTGTTTCCGCTTCTTTACCCGAATATTCATAAGGCGTGTCTAATGTGGCATCCCGTTCAAAATCAAGAACCGGCGACACGTTAAATTGCCCTAGGCTATGTTTAATTGACGAGCGTAAAATGGCATACAAAGCCTGTTCGTCATCAAATTTAATTTCTGTTTTGGTCGGATGGATATTGATATCGATCGTATGCGGCGGCACATCCAGGTATAAAAAATAACTGGGCTGGCTGGCATCTTTCAGCAGACCGTCGTAGGCAGCCATAACCGCATGATGCAGGTAGGCACTTTTAATAAAACGGTCGTTCACAAAAAAGAACTGCTCTCCCCTGCTTTTCTTGGCAAATTCCGGTTTCCCGACAAATCCCTGTATGCCCACAATTTCGGTACTTTCCTTAACCGGAACCAGTTTTTCATTTGTTTTCCCGCCAAAGACATTCACGATACGCTGGCGGAAATTAGAAGCCGGAAGGTTAAACATTTCACTTCCGTTATGAAACAAGACAAAATGAATATTGGCATGTGCCAAAGCCACCCGTTCAAATTCATCCACGATGTGGCGGAACTCAACCGTATCCGATTTTAAAAAGTTGCGCCGCGCCGGAATATTAAAAAACAGGTTCTTTACCGAAAAGGACGTCCCTTTTGGCAATACGGCCACATCCTGCGAAACGAATTTACTTCCTTCAATAATAAGATGGGTTCCTAATTCTTCCTGGTCCTGCTTGGTTTTTAGTTCCACATGGGCAATAGCCGCAATGGAAGCCAGTGCTTCCCCGCGGAAACCTTTAGTATGCAGCGCGAACAAATCTTCAGCATGGCGTATTTTTGAAGTTGCATGGCGTTCAAAACACAAACGCGCATCGGTCACGCTCATGCCTTTACCGTTGTCGATGACCTGAATAAGTGTTTTACCCGCATCTTTCACGATAAGTTTGATTTCGGTTGCTCCAGCATCTACTGCATTTTCAATCAATTCTTTAACTACTGAGGCTGGTCTTTGCACCACCTCACCAGCAGCAATCTGGTTCGCAACGTGATCGGGAAGTAATTGGATAATACTCGACATTCGTATATTTTGAAGCTGTTTAAATTAAAAGTTTTTTCTTTCCGAATCACCAAATTTAAAGAAAATGGCAGACATTAACGAATGAAGCCTCTCAATTTTTTGTTAATACGGGATTCCCTGAAAACAAAAACCTGTAACGTTTTGCGTTACAGGTTTCACAGGTATAGTGTTGGTAAAAATTACGCCTTTTTTCTCAGGTCGGCCATTTTTATCGCTGCAATAGCAGCTTCTGTTCCTTTATTTCCGTGAGCGCCTCCGCTTCTGTCAATGGACTGCTGTTCGTTATTATCGGTCAGTAAACAAAAAATAACCGGTACATCCGTTTGAACATTCAGGTCTTTGATTCCCTGCGTTACTCCTTCACAAACAAATTCAAAATGCATGGTTTCGCCTTTAATCACACAGCCAATGGTGATGACTACATCTACATTTTGCGTTGCTATCATTTTTTTAGCACCGTATACCAGCTCAAAGCTTCCCGGTACATTCCAACGGACGATATTGCTTTCCAAAGCACCGCAATCCAATAAGGCTGCTTCCGCTCCGGAATATAATCCTTCCGTTATTTTGTCGTTCCATTCTGAAACAACAATCCCAAACCGAAAATCTTTCGCGCTTGGGATTGTGTTTTTATCGTAATTGGATAAGTTTTTATTTGCAGTAGCCATATTTATTATTCTGTCATTGCGATCAATGCATCAATATTTGCAGCTTCAGCAGCACTTTCGTATTTTTCTTTAATTTGTGTAAAGAATTTAGAAGCTTCTGCTTTTTTATTCAAGGCCAAAGCAGTTTCACCGGCTTTAAACAGGAATCTTGGTGTTGTAAATTCGTTATCGTTTGCTTCTGCCGCTTTTTTGTAGTACGTTAAAGCATCTTCTTTTTTATCTAATTCAGAAAAAGCATCTCCGATACCACCTAAAGCTAACGCTTTTAACATCATATCGTCAGAAGAGAATTGCTCTAACTGTTGTACAGCTTCTTTGTATTTTGCAGTGTTCAAATAAGCCATACCTGCATAATAATGCGATAGGTTAGCCGCTTTTGTTCCGGAGTAGTTTTCAGTAATTCCTAAGAATCCTAATTTTCCTTCACCACCTTTTAACGATAAAGCGAATAAAGAATCCGAAGCCTGTCCGTCTACCGCCTGTTGGAAATATTGTTGTGCCTGGAACATTTCATTTGCAGCATCTTCCTCTTTTGGTCCTACTACAAATTTATTATACAAAAGGTACCCGGCAGCAGCTATGGCAATAGCTCCTACAAATCCGAAAATATATTTCTGATTTTTAGCTACCCATTCTTCCGTTCTGGAAGCACCTTCGTCTAATTTATTAAAAACTTCCGCAGTAGCACTATTTTTATCCTGAATATCTTCTACTTGGTCAAATTCGTTTTCAACAGCTTCGTCCTTTGGTTTTGGGGCTTTGTATCCTCTTTTGTTATATGTTGCCATTTATTTTAAATTTATTGAGCTGCAAAAATATACTTTTTATTGAAACTTAAAAGACCTTTTTATCGATATTTTTCAATAATTTGCACCCACTTTTGAAAAATGGACAGAAAAATTCAGAAATAATCCCTTCGCTACGTGTATTTAAAGAAGCTTTCCTTATTTAATTATAAAAATATATCCGAAGCCACTTACGACTTTGACAGCAAAATCAATTGTTTTGTGGGTAAAAACGGCATTGGTAAAACCAATGTCCTGGATGCGATATACCACCTGGCTTACGGGAAAAGCTATTTCAATCCGTTAGCAATACAAAACATAAAACACGGCGAAGAATTCTTTGTAGTCGACGGCAGTTTCGAAAAAGAAGAACGCCCGGAACAGATTGTGTGCAGCCTGAAAAAGGGACAAAAGAAAATCCTGAAACGCAACGGCAAACCCTATGATAAGTTTTCCGACCATATCGGTTTTATTCCGCTGGTGATCATCTCCCCTTCCGATCAGGATTTAATTATAGAAGGAAGCGAAACACGCCGGAAGTTTATAGACAGCGTTATTTCGCAGTCAGACAGCTACTACCTGCAGCAGTTAATCCAGTACCAGAAAATAACCGCACAGCGCAATGCCCTTTTAAAGTATTTTGCCCTGAACCACACTTTCGAAAAAGACACCCTTACCGTTTATAACGAGCAGTTAGCCGTGCTGGGACATGCCATATTCGAAAAACGAAAAAACTTTATAGCGGAATTTATCCCGATATTTAATGAGCACCACCGGGCAATAACCAATGCTGCCGAAACGGTTCAGATTGTTTATGACAGCCAGCTGTTTGAAAAAAACATGACAGAATTATTCGAGGACAATCTGGCAAAGGACCGCGCATTGCAATATACCAGCGTGGGTGTTCACAAAGACGATCTGTCTTTTGAAATTGACAGCCATCCTATTAAAAAATTCGGTTCCCAGGGACAGCAAAAGTCATTTCTTATCGCCTTAAAACTGGCACAGTTTGAGTTTATCAAAAAACTAAACGGGGTTGCTCCGATACTTTTATTTGATGATATTTTCGACAAACTGGACGAAACGCGCGTCAGCAAAATCATTGAAATGGTTAACGATGAGACATTCGGTCAGTTATTCATTTCCGACACCCATCCGGAACGTACAGAAGCCATTGTAAAGTCTACTTTACAGAGTTACAGGATTTTTCAGCTTTAATTTTCAGAGTGTTTTTTTGCTTAAAATGTAAAGAACTACCTCACTGCTATTCTTTTTCCGCACCAAAAACTCTTTTTATTTGGAATTTAGATAAATATTAAAGATATTTATTTTTTTGATTACCAAACATTTAAAATCCCAAAGAGACTTTTCTATTTTTACTGCCCCAATATTGCTACCTGCCCCTTCCTGCCTAATGCTGTTCTAACATAGTAAAAACTAATAAAAATAGCTGATGAAGATCCCGTTGCAACAAAGAAAAAAAGTTCATATTGCCCTTTTTATTTCCATCATTATTATTCAATTATTATTTTTTTGGATCTGGTACAAACAAGGCAAAGAATACAACAATCTTTCCGAGTCCGTTCAAAATGCGAGTAAGCCCAACCGCGCCCTGTTTTTTTCAGACAAAGCAACCAGCAGTTTCCTGGATGCCCAGAATGCTTTTAACGATTACCTGCTCAATCACAAAAAGTCTTCCTTAAACAAATACGAAAGTTCTATTAAAGAGATGACCATATACCTGGACAGCCTGGACAACCTGACCAGTGTGAATAAGGATTTCTTTAATGTGATCAAATCCAAAGAAACCACAGAAAGGGAGATTTATAAAATCAAGAAGCAACTGGATTCCCTGATGCTTCGCGGCATCATACCGCTAATGGATACGGTCGTACCGTTAAACTTCAATGTTAAAAAGTACAATTACATCCGGACGTTAAATTCCATTACCTACGATACGATTTTAACTTCCAACCAGGATTCCAAAAAAGGTTTTTTTACGAGAATCGGAAAAGCCATTTCCGGCAAAAGCGACATCCTGAAAGAGCAGCTTCAGGTGCGCATTAAAATGATGTATGGCAATACGGAAAAGATCGGTTCTTTTGAAGACCAGCTAAAAAACACTTTTCACAGTATTGACAAATACTACACACACGAATTCCAGCGCCTGAACAATACCTATAATAATTTAAGGAGTAAGGACAAGGAACTTTTGGAGATCAACAAAACCATTCTTCATAAAAGTAAGGAGATCCTAGAGCTCTATTCCGAATCGGCCCAGGAAATGGACAAGATAAAATACACCAAAGCGATCACTAATATTGAAAGCCAGAAAACACTCATATTGACACTGCTGGGCATCATGGCGGTTATCACACTGATATTGCTTGCCTATACCTTATTTGCCTATATGTATGAACGGAATTTATCGAATGCCAAGATGGAAGCCGAAAAAAATCTGGAATTCAAAAACCGTATTATTGGCATGCTCAGCCATGAAATGCGGGCGCCGTTAAATATCATTTCGAATTTTTCAAAAAAATTAAAAGCATCCGGTTTACCCAAAGAGCAAACACCAACGGTTAACTCGCTTATTTTTACTTCCAATTCCTTACAGATCACTGTAAACCAGATTTTGGATTTCTTTAAAAACAAAAGCAGCAAACTGGCGGTTTATAATTCCAATTTTAATTTAAAAGAGGAAATCCTTTCCGTTTTGGAATCACTGCGTTCCTTAGCCGAAATCAAAAAAATCGACCTGATCATGCAACTGGACCAGAATCTGGACACCGCAGTTTGGGCTGACAATGTGAAGATCCACCAGTTGTTTTACAACATAATCGGCAATGCAATAAAATTCACCACTAAAGGAAACATTACCGTTACCGCTAAACTATTGGATACTACCGATACAAAATACCGACTGAATGTTACCATAAAAGATACCGGTTCCGGTATTCCGGCAGAAGATCTGGAAAACATCTTTAACGAACACTACCAGAGTAAATTCCATTCCGAGCAGTTTAAATTTGGTGCCGGACTGGGTTTAAACCTCTGCAAAGAAATCGTAGAACTTTTCCATGGCGCCATCAGCATCAATAGTGTGCAGCAAAAAGGAACGGAAGTGAGCTTCCACCTGATACTGGACAAACCGCAGGCCATCAAAACCAGCCAGGAAAAACTTATGGCAATCACGGAACTCAAAAAAACAACCATTGCCGTTGTGGATGACGATATGATAACCCTGGCAACCGTAAAAAAACTGATCACCTCCGTTAAAGCAGAAGCCATCGGTTTCTCTTCGGCGGCAGAGATCCGAACCTATCTGCAGACAAATCCGGTTGACCTGTTCATTACCGATTTACAGCTTGACAGTGTTTCCGGAATACAGCTTGCCCGGGATATAAAACAGCAAAATGAGATAAACGCCGGTATTCCGATCCTGGCGATTACCGGCGATGACTACATGACTTCCCATGATATCGCCACCACTCCTTTTGACGACATTATACTCAAACCGATAAATAAAGAGGAATTTTACACTAAAATTCTAAAAGTTTTATCATAACCTCCGCACGGAGACCTTTACAGTTCTTTTCTTTTTCATCGCCTTTGTTTTTTACAATTATCGCGATGAAAAGGAAAGGAATTAAAAACGGTTTGACTATTTTTACAGCATTCTAAAATTATTTTTTTACCATGAAGATTTCCACTGATTTTTCCCTTAAAAACTATAATACTTTTGGTATTGAAGCGAAGGCAAAAGCTTTTGTTGCTGTTGAAAATCAAACCGAACTGGCTCAAATTTTAAAAGAACACCAATCGGAGAAATTATTTGTTTTAGGCGGTGGAAGCAATATGCTTTTAACACAGGATATTGACGCCCTGGTTATTCATGTCGATCTGAAAGGAAAAAAGGTAATTTCCGAAAATGACGATTATGCTTTGGTTCAGGCACAGGCCGGTGAAAACTGGCACGAATTTGTAATTTGGTGTATCGATCAGAATCTGGGCGGATTGGAAAACTTATCGCTTATTCCCGGGAATGTGGGTACTACACCTATTCAGAATATCGGGGCTTATGGTGTGGAAATCAAAGACGCATTTGTTTCCTGCGAAGCCATGCATATTAAAACACAGGAAATAACCACTTTCAACAGGGAGCAATGCCGTTTTGGCTATCGGGAAAGCATCTTTAAAAACGAAGCCAAAGACCAGTATATCATTACTTCCGTAACGTTTCAGCTAACCAGACAAAACCACAAGACGAACACTTCTTATGGTGCGATTGAAGCGGAACTTACCAAAGAAAACATCAGCAATCCGACAATTAAAGACATCAGCAATGCGGTTATTGCGATTCGTGAAAGTAAATTACCGAATCCTAAAGAATTAGGAAACAGCGGTAGTTTCTTTAAAAACCCGATTATCAGCAAAGCCGATTTTGATAAAATCCACCTGCAATTTCCGGACATGCCGCATTATGTAGTTTCCGATACGCTGGTTAAAGTTCCGGCCGGATGGCTTATCGAACAGGCCGGTTTTAAAGGAAAGCGTTTTGGTGATGCCGGCATACACAAAAACCAGGCTTTGGTTCTGGTAAACTACGGCAATGCAACCGGACAGGAAATCCTGAACGTTTCCAGAAACATTCAAAAAACCATAGTGGATACTTTTGGCATCGCTATCGAAGCCGAAGTAAACATTATTTAAACCGGTCCTTATGTATATTGACGACAGCAATAAAAACGAGGATTCAGACGCTATCAAAACGTTTATCAGACAAAACAGTTTTGGCATCCTCATCAACCAGACACAGGGAAAGCCGTGGGGAACCCATATTCCGCTGGAACTGGAAACCAACAAAGCCGGAGAAGAAGTCCTTTTCGGTCATATTGCCAAAGCCAATCCGCAGTGGAAAGATTTTGAAAACAACAATACGGTACTGGCAATTTTCCAGGGACCGCATTCGTACATTTCCTCTTCGTGGTACGATCATGAAAACGTCCCTACCTGGAATTATATCGCTGTACATGTTTATGGAAAAATAAAAATTCTGGAAGGCGATGATGTGCTGTATTTGCTGAAAAAGCTGGTTGACAAATATGAAGCCGGTTCGGAGAATCCGGTGCGCATTGAAGAACTTTCCCAAAAAACCATGCGCCAGGTAAACGGACTTGTCGCTTTTGAAATTGCCATTGAAGACATTCAGGCTGTACATAAATTATCACAAAATCGTGACGATAAAAACTACAATGCCATCATTTCCAAATTAGAAAGCAAAAAAGATGCTAATTCGGCAATGATTGCTCAAGAAATGAGAAAATTAAGGGAATAGCCCTGTCAGTAATTTGTTGAATTCGACTTGAAATTTAACATTTGATTTGTACCTTTGTCCAACATTTAACTCTGTCATGAATTGCATATGTTAACAATTCTACTCTACATTTTTATTGGAATTATAGCCCTTCAGATTTTTTATTATTTGATTGTTTTCAGCAAATTTGCGTTTGCAAAACCTCAAAAAATAACGCCTAAACGCATTCCCGTTTCTGTAATTGTCTGCGCTAAAAATGAAGCCGAAAACGTTACGAAATTCATTCCACTTTTAGCCGAGCAGAATTATCCGGATTATGAAATTGTTTTAATTGACGATGCTTCCAGTGATGACACGCTTGAAATTTTTGAAGCTTTCGAAAAACAGTATACCAATGTTCGCCTGGTTAAGGTTCAAAACAACGAAGCCTTCTGGGGAAATAAAAAATTCGCACTGACTCTGGGTATCAAGGCCGCTAAAAAAGAATACCTGCTATTCACCGATGCCGATTGTTATCCTACTTCGAAAGACTGGATCATGAACATGACCTCGCAATTCACACTGCACAAAACCATTATCCTGGGGTATGGTGCTTATGAAAAGATCAAAGGCTCTTTCTTAAATAAAATCATTCGTTTTGAAACAGTACTCACCGCAGTACAGTATTTTTCATGGGCAAAAATGGGCAGACCTTATATGGGCGTTGGCCGTAATCTGGCTTATAAAAGAGAAGAATTTTTCAAGGTGAACGGTTTTATGGATCACATGAAAATCCGTTCCGGCGATGACGATCTGTTTATCAATCAGGCATCCAACAGTAAAAACACGACCATTTGCTATGCTCCGGAAAGTTTTACCATATCGGCACCAAAAACCACTTACAGTGAGTGGTTCAAACAAAAACGCCGCCATGTTTCCACCGCTTCATTCTATAAGGGTTTTGACAAGTTCCAATTGGGATTATTCTACTTTTCGCAACTTTTCTTTTTCCTTCTGGCAATAATCCTGTTAGCTTTTCAGTTTCAATGGATGATCGTGTGCGGGTTAATTGTTTTCCGTTATATTTTCACATGGATCACACTGGGATATGCTTCCGGCAGACTTAAAGAGAAAGATGTCATGTATTGGTTCCCTGTTATCGAATTAATACTTATCTTCACGCAATTGAACGTTTATTTTACAAACTCTATTTCAAAACCGGTACATTGGAAATAAATTCAGAGATAATTCAAAAGAACATTGAAAAGGCAAAATCCGGAGATCAGGTAGCCTTTACATTTTTGCTGGATTTTTTCTGGAATGAGATTTACGGCTTTATGCTGAAACGTACCGAAAACGAAACGGACACCGAAGATATTGCCATTGAAACGTTTGCAAAAGCTTTTGACAAAATAACTTCCTACAATCCGGAATTCGGATTCAATACCTGGCTGATTACCATTGCCAAGAACGTCCATATTGATATGCTGCGTAAAAAGAAATCGGCATTGTTTCTGGACATCAATGACGAAGAAAACCAACAGGCATACAATGTTATCGACTCCTCGCCCACCATTGAAGACGAGATCATTAAAGAGCAAAACCTTGCCCGCTTATTACTGTACATCAAGGAATTAAAACCGGCCTACCAGGAAGTTATCCAGCTGCGTTATTTCCAGGAAATGAGTTATCAGGAAATTGCCGACCAGCTTGAAGAGCCGCTAAACAATGTAAAAATCAAACTGCTGCGTGCCAAAAAGCTTTTATTTGAAATTATTCAGCAAAAAAGGTAATCCACTTCAACATTCCGCACAAAAAACCCCATATACATATTATTCTTTACCAAAACAATAAATCAATTGTTTTTATTTCAAAAAATTAACAATTCAAACACTAAAAAACTGACTTCTTACGTTATTTAAAGTAATACCACTATTTATTAACCTTAAACTACGTTATTATGTCAAAACTAAACATCTATGACACCCGGTGGCTGGACATTGTTTTCGAAGGCCGAAACAAAGAATACGGCGCCTATCAGCTACGTGCCGAAAATCCAAAAACAACAATCAAAGCTTTATTTTCAGGTATTTTCTTATTGGGAAGCGCTATCGCTATTCCGATCGTACTGAATAGTACCCATAAAAAAGACGATGTTGCCATTTGCAACCTGCCGCTAACCGAGCCGTTAACATTAGTAGAAGTAAAACTGAACGAACAGCTAAGAGAAGCGGCTGCACCAAAGCAGGAAACAGAAACTCCGGCCGGAAAACAAATTAAGTACACCAAACTTGTTCCGGCAACAAAAGCAAATGCCGCTACAGATATTCCCACAAACAGGGAAGTCGAAAATGCGATAATCAGCACCGTAACAACCGAGGGGGAAGGAACCACATCAAACACAAGCATCACCACGACTGCTCCATCTAACGGCACAGGAACCGGTACCGACGACGGAAACACGATCCGCAACACCGTAGAACTGGAAGCCTTACCGGAATTTCCGGGCGGTATGGGCGAATTCTTAAACGCCGTGGGCAAACGATTCAAAACACCGGAACTGGAAGAACTGAAAACATTGAAAGTACTGGTATTTTTTGTTATTGAAAAAGACGGTACTCTATCAAACATCCGGGTTACCAGAGATCCCGGCTACGGACTGGGTAAAGAAGCCATCCGTGTTTTAAACTCCATTAAAACAAAATGGACACCGGGCTACAAAAACGGTCAGCCTGTCAGAACTGCCTATAACCTTCCGATAACCGTAAACATTGAGTCGTCCTAAAATAGGT